>CAZGQL010000022.1:30725-39162 GCA_964527905.1 uncultured Syntrophobacteraceae bacterium | reverse complement strand
CGAGGGCGGCTGCGGCCAGAGCGGCATCCGGTCCCAGCCTGCCGAGGGCCATGGCGGCGCCCACGCGGACAGAGGGCGGCTGAGCGGGCGAGAGGGCCCCGATGAGCTCATTCACCGCAGGAGCTCCAATCGTGCAGAGCGCCTCAATGGCCAAAAGACGCGTGGCCTCAGACGGATCGAGCAGACAGGGCGCGACGGCGCCCGGAGGCACCTGCAACCGTCTGGCGGCGATGATCGTGCCGAGTGCCTCGGGTCGGGATTCGGTCGCTGTGAGGAGGTGCAGGATGCGGTCGCACGCCTCCGACTGGCTGACCATGACATCGTCGGTCGGGCTCATACGATGTTTCCTACGCCAGGCGAGTAGGCCGGCGATACGACGCCCACCGATGCGGTCAGCGTGGTGCACTGGACAACGCCGGCCACCTGAAGCATGGGGGTGGCCAGCGAGATCGATCCCGCCGAAATGGTCACGCTCGGGGCCGTGATGCTGATGGATCCGGCACTGCTGAGGGTCAGGCCCGACGGGCCGATGGTCACGGTGACCCCCTTCAGGCACTGGATGGTCACGTCACCGAAGATCTTGATGTCCTCGGTCCCTTGGACCGTCTGAGACTCGTTGTTCTTGATCAGCATCGTGTGGTCGTGGTCGATGGTGTGCTTTTCGTCATGTCCCACTTCGATCACATGATCGCGCTCCGCGTGGATGTAGATTTCCTCCTGACCCTTCTTGTCCTCGAAACGGATCTCGTTGAAGCCGCCCCCGCCGATGGTCGAATCGGACTTGATGGTGCTTTGCGTCTTCTTGTCCGGGAGCTTGACGGGGGGCTCGTTGTTCTTGTGATACACGCAACCGATGACAACGGGGCGGTCCGGGTTGCCTTCGTGGAAGGCGACGATGACCTCCTGATCGATGCGTGGGATGAACAGGGCTCCCCATTGGGCCGCCGCCCACAGTTGCCCCACACGGATCCAGCAGGAGCTGTTCTCGTCCTTCTTCCCCTTGCGGTCCCAGTGGAATTGAACCTTGATGCGCCCCAATTCGTCCGTGTAGATCTCCTCGCCCGCCGGGCCCACGACGACGGCCGTCTGGGTGCCGTGTACCACAGGTCTTGGCGTGCGCCGCTCGGGACGGTACTTCACATCCACGGGAATACACTCGAACCGGTTGAAATAGGCCATTTCAGCGCCCCCGGCGATCAGTCCGATGCCAGGGTAATTCACGCCCTGATTGGCTTCATGTTCGAGGGTCGTCAAGACATAGGCCTTGTTGTTCAGTTCATCACGATAGTGGTCCTGGAGCGTGAAGCGGTACCCAGTTGTGAAGGCACGACAATCGCTCGTGCCGTGAAGCGTCGTGATGCGGGTTTCCTCCTCCTCCATCCGGATCGTGGTGTAATGATCCCCCTGGCCCTTGTTCGTGTACAGGCCTGGAAAATCGTAAATCTCCCGCTGGCCGGATCCGAGCGACTGCCGGCTGGAGACGTTGGCCTTCAGATCGGTATTAGGCATCTTATAATTATAGTCGTTCAAGGTGTATTGATTGGCCTGGATCTCCTGGACCTTTTGGAAGCCGGTGATGACATCTTCCCCGAGCTGGGCTCTTCCGCTGATCTGATATCGGGCGGACGCCTGCTTGGGACAGGGTTTGTGCTCGGATGGGTCATCCGCCAAGACCAGGGTGTGCTTGCCCTGCTTGTGCTCAAAATAGTAAAAGATACCCTCCTCTTCCATCAGCCTCGAAACGAAGGCAAAATCCGTCTCCCGAAACTGAACGCAGTACTCCCGCTTCTCGTAGTTGCCGTGCAGCTGGAGCTTGAAATCTTGGAAGCCCCGTTCCGTAAAGACTTTCTCGATGATGTCCGGGGCCTTCAATTCCTGGAATATCCGGATGTCGGCGGAATGGGTGAGCAACCAAAGCCACGGCACGAGGGTCGCCGTGTAGGTGGTGTACCGGGGGTCGCTGCCCTTTTCCTCTCCGCCCCGTCCCTGAGAGAAGCGCGAAACGATCCCGTTCCAGTAGCGCTTGCTGCCGTCGGCCAAGAAGATCGAGGCGGTGACGCTCTTGCCGACGATGCTCTCGAAGGACACATTGTGGTTTTCCGAGATGAACGTGAGCTCGAACTCGAACAGGTCCGAGATGCTCTCCCTGCCCCGAAAGGAGGTCAACAGCAGTACGTCCCGCCCGAGCGGCGTGTCGGCGGCGATCAATCGGTTTTCTTGACTCAGTCGCATGATTCTTGCCTCGTTTGGGAGCTTCTCAAGACACGGTAAACACAAATCCCGTCTCACCCAAGCCGGCGCGGACTTCTTGGATGCGCTCCCCGGCAGCCATGCGGGTCAGGATCTCCTGGGAGAGCTCGGGCAGCAGGGTGTGCGTGAGAATGTGGTCCACGTTCCGGGCTCCGCTGTCCACCTCCGTGCAGCGCGACGCGACGGATTCGATCAAGGCCTCGTCGTAACGGAAGAGAATGTTGCGGTTCTCGCGCATCCGTTTAGCGATACGGTCGAGCTTGAGCCGCACGATGAGCCGCATGTTTTTGTCCGTGATCGGGAAATACGGAACGACGATCAGACGCCCCAGGAAGGCCGGTTTAAAGTGCTTGACCAGTTCGGGACGCAGCATGGTTGCGAGGGAGGCCGCATCGGGCATGGTTTCCTCGTCGGCGCACACCTTCATGATGAGGTCCGTTCCCAGATTCGAAGTGAGCAGGATGAGGGTATTCTTGAAATCGATCCGGCGTCCTTCGCCATCTTCCAAAGACCCCTTGTCGAAGACTTGGTAGAAGAGCTCCATCACATCCGGGTGGGCCTTTTCCACGCTGTAGGGGCGTCGGCGTACGGCCTCGGTGAGGACGCCGCCTTCCCCGTAGCCCACGTACCCGGGCGGCGATCCCTTGAGCCCCGAGACCGTGTGCGCCTCCTGGTACTCGGACATGTTGATGGTGATGACATTTTCCTCGCCCCCATACATGAGCTCAGAGAGGGCCAGTGCGGTCTCGGTCTTGCCCACGCCGCTCGGGCCGACGAGCAGGAAGACACCGGTGGGCTTGGAGGGGTCTTCGATGCCTGCGTGGGCGATTCTTTGGGCGATCGCCGCAAGGGCATGATCCTGGCCGATGATCCGCTTCCCGAGGAGTTCTTCGAGCTTGAGCACCGTGTCGATTTCGTCCGTGAGCATCCGTCCCGTTGGGATGCCGGTCCAGCCCGAGATGACCTCGCTCACGGTCTGGCCGTCCACATCGATTTGCACCAGAGGGTCATTCCCTTGCACTGCCGTCAGTTCAGCTTCGAGCCGTTTGTGCTCCTCCTGCTTTTCCGCCAGGGCGGTCGAATCGGGTGTGGTCTGCTCGCTCAGGGCATGGATTTCCTGCCGCAGGCCGAGCAGCTTCCGGGCGATCTCCATTTCCTGTTGCCAGCGCGTGTTGAGCTGTTCGAGACGGGCTTGGGTTTCGGTCTTGTCCTGTTCGAGCGTCGCGATCCGTTCGGAATGGTCCCGACCCACCAGTTCCTCACGCTTGAGGAGGGAGATTTCCCGGTCGATCTGGGCGATCCTCCGTGTGGCCTCTTCCACGGCTGGAGGGCTGGTGTTGAGTCCGATGGCAACCCGGGCACAGGCCGTGTCCAGGACACTCACGGACTTGTCCGGAAGCTGCCGCGCCGTGATGTAGCGGCGGGATAGCCGCACGGAATCGACCAGGGCCTCGTCCGTGATCATGACCTGGTGGTGTTTCTCCAGGAATGGGGCGATGCCGCGCATCATGACCAGCGCGTTGATCTCGTCCGGCTCCTCGACCTTGACGACCTGAAAACGCCTGGCCAGCGCGGCGTCCTTCTCGAAGTACTTCTTGTATTCGGACCAGGTCGTGGCCGCGATGGTACGCAGTTCTCCACGGGCGAGGGCGGGTTTGAGGAGGTTGGCGGCATCCCCCGATCCGGCAGCGCCTCCGGCCCCGATCAGCGTGTGGGCCTCGTCGATGAACAGGATGATGGGAATGGGCGAAGCTTTCACCTCCTGGATGACCGATTTGAGGCGGTTTTCGAATTCTCCTTTGATGCCTGCCCCAGCCTGGAGGAGCCCCAGATCCAGGGTATGAATCGCCACGTTGAGGAGGGGCGGGGGCACGTCCCCCTGGACGACCCGAAGCGCAAAGCCCTCCACGACCGCCGTCTTGCCGACTCCCGCCTCCCCGGTCAGGATCGGGTTGTTCTGACGGCGTCGGATGAGGATGTCGACCATCTGGCGAACCTCACGGTCTCGCCCGAGGACGGGATCGATCTCACCCCTTCTGGCCCGTTCCGTCAAATTGATGGTGAACTGATCGAGGGCCTTGGTTCCGACAGGGCCCTTCATAGGCTCGCCGGGCTCCGCGGCGCCGACGGGCCGCATACCGTCCATGTCCTCCGCCGATCCCTTGACCAAGTCCATCAGGTGCTCGCTCAGGGTCTCGACGGAGATTTTCCTGAGCACCTCCGAGCTGGTGGTGATCATTCGCGCCAGTTCATTGTCCGAGAGCATGGCGAGGATGAGGTGGCCCGATCGGATCGCCTGTGCCTGGAAGTCGATGGAGGCAATGACCCAGGCCGCCTGGATAGCCTGAGGAATCCTGGGAGACAGAGCCGGGTTGCGCGCGTTTCCCGTCTTGAAGGTGTCCATCGCCCGGGTGAGCTCCGCCTGCAGCCGTGACTCGTTCACCTCGAAGTGGCGCAGGATCCTCTTGAAGTCCGTGTTTTCCTTCTCGAGCAGTTTCATCAAGAGGTGTTCGAGGTCGACTTCGTAGTGGGTTTGCGCCAGGCACAAACCGGCGGCGGCCTCCAGGGCACTTCGGCATGTCCCGTTGAGTTTGCCGATGAGGGACTTGAGGTTGGTCTTAGGCATGCGCTGGCTCCTATGTAAGTGCGTCAATTCCGCGCCGGTTCCTGAAAGATCACGCGTGGATGGTCCGCGTGCAGGAATTCGGGCGACTTCACCCAGGTGGTCCACCCCAAGCGCGGCGACTCGGCGCCCGGTTGGCCCAAGCGGCAGGGCGGGACCTCTTCGCGCTTCAACACGACGCCGACGTCGAACTCAAACTCGATTCCCACCATGACGCGCACCAGGGAAAAAATGGGTTGAAACAGATCTCCCGGAGGCAGAAACCGAAGGAAGCGTTTAAAACCCATGGGTCCAAGATCGACCCGAAACTTCGTCTGGCTCTCCCACGCCTGGCTGCCGCAGGCCGCGTCGACTCCCAGGAGGCTGTTGGCGGTTCCAAGCTGGGTCTGATCGTCCGGCTCGATCGGGATGATGCGGTCGATGAACTGATGCAGCTTCACCGCGGTTCCCGAAAAATAGGCGACCGCGGCCTCCAACGCAGAGGCACAGGGGACCGATCGCGATAAGAGGCCGCTGTAAAAGATGAGGGACTCCGGATCCAGACCGATGCGATCGATGAGGTGCGGCGTCCCGAGGCCGATCAGGCACAGCATATGCCGGGACAGCCGGTCCTTGGCGCCCGGAAGGTAGGTTTCCGGAAAGCGGTGTTTTTTCCAGGCCAGATAGAAAAGGGAAATCAGACGGTGGTGAAAGCAATCCAGAAAGGCCACCAGGGTGGAGTCCTTCTTACGAAGGCGATCCTGAGCCAGCTCGTTGTACCAATGGGGCAACATGCCGGAGGGACCGATCAAGCCCAAAAACGCGACCTCCATGCGCGCGGGGAAAGGGTGTCCCGTGCGGTGAGCCTCCGGTGCGTTCTCCGAGCTCGATGCAGCGGTCCCCTGAGCTGAATCTTGACGTTGACGGTCTTGCTCGCCGAGGTCCGGTTCGGTCTCGGTGGGAAGAGTTAACGAGTCGCCTTCGGGACGCATCGCCTTGGACTCACCAGCGATGGCGGGCTTCAAAGCGGAAATGTCGCTGGGCGGGAACACGAATCCGGGCCGGACCCCGAACCGCACCGCCTCCTGATCCGGGGTCAGCGCCTCCCCGAGTCGCTTCTTGTCGGGGTTCATCGACTCGATGAGATGAACCGCCTTGTAGAAGCTGAACTCGAAAAAGCTTTGGAACAGGTCTTCTCTCACAGAAGCACTCGGCTGCCGTTTCGAGGGGCCCATGTGCGCAGGGGTTCCTTTTTCTGCAAGGTCTTGAGGACCATCTGGGAAAACGAATTGATCGAAACGTACAACCCAAGAAACCGTTCGAGCACCGATCCAAACAGAAAGAGCCCGGTTCCGACAAACTTGTCCTCGTCGAGCTCGACGGTGGTCTGCACGCCCCGGCAGAACGACCGGCCGATTCGTTTGGTGACATAACTCGAACGTACCGAAACGATCCCATCGATCTGTTGGCGGACGGCTGGAGAGCGATCAAAATCGTAAAGGCGCAGGATTTCCCGTAACGCCTCCTCGCCACCCTGAACCAGCGAAAGATGGTTCAGGGACAGGTGGGAGATGAGGTGCCACTGGAGGGCCCCTCCGAGAGAAGGCCGCCGTGTCGGCGTGGGCTTGATGAGGCTCGTGATCTTCGACACCGGAGCGGCCATTTCCATGTCAAAATCGCCCAGAGGATCGCCGAAAGGCAGCCGAGCCGGGAGGTCCCGGTTCGTGCAAGTGACATGGACCGTCAGAGTCTCGGCTTCAGGGTCCACACGATCGAACCGAAGGTCCGTAAACGAAATGAAGACCTCCGTGCCGTCGTCCCCCTTCACTCCCGAGGCACGCCGTTCATGGTGCCAGAATGCCCGACGGGTTTCCGGTGTGTCCTCCCCATCGTCCTGGTGGCGAATCGAGTAGAAGGGCTTGAACTCGAAGGTCGTGCCCGCCCCTTCCGCACCGATGGCCGTCACACGGTCGATGCTGAAGACCTCGGTCGCCATGCGGCGACGAACGTCCGGAATCACGTGGTATTCGGGCTTGCGATGTTCGACGCGGAGGGGCTCGGCGATGCGTTTGAACAGGTTGATGGCCGGCGTAGCGTGAGCACAAAATGTGTTGGCGTTGACCACTAGATTGGGTTTGGCAAGCCGGTCAAGGTAAATCCAGACGGTGAGGGTGTCGCTGCACTCCAAGTGCCTGAGCGCGTCCACCTTCAAGAGGTCCAGGAATAGAAATTTTTCGGGAAAACAGAAATATTCGAACAGCAGAACATAGCCTGGAAACGTCCGTCCCGAGGTGGGGATCATCGCTTCCTCGGGCTCGAATCCAACCGGCTGGATCGCGGTCGGGGCGAGCGGCACCACGACGGGGTTCCCCTCCCGGTTGGTCGACTCGATTTCGATGAGCGTCACATGATTGCGCAGGAGTTCGTACAGGTGAAACACGTGCTGAGCGGGGCCGTTGAGGAAGAAGCGTAGACGATCCCATCGGAGCTGAGAGAAACTCAGTTCGTTGAAGGTCTTGAGCTGGATGGCGATCGCTTGCTGTACGTTCTTCATCAACCGTTTGGGGTCCAGCAGTTCGGCCGAAACGACCTCCACGGGCCAAAGTGTAACCGGATAGGAGGTCATGAATTGGCAAGGGGCTCCGCCGATCGGCTTAGAATACAAGACAGTGTCCTTCTCGATCCGATAGCCGGCCGGCGTGATCGTCTTGCGACCGGGGTCGAATTGGACGATGGCCATGGAAGGAATCGGGTTGACGTAATGCGGGTAGAGGATGTTGAGGAAGGATTCCGTGATTTCGGGAAGGCCGTCGTCGATTTTCTTGTGAATGCGTCCGCTGATCAGCGCAAAGGCTTCGATGAGACGTTCCGTATGCGGATCGTCGCACTTGTCCGGCTCAAGGAGCAAGCGCCCGGCCACCTTGGGGTATTTGCGTGCGAATTCCGCCCCCATGGCCCGAATGAACGTCAGCTCCCTCTCGTAATAATCCAGCAGTGTGTCGTCCATGCCATCCTGTTCGTTTACCCGGTGATCACATATTCCCCGCGATTGGCGTCAAAATAGGTGTCGAACGCCACGGGCTCGGAGATGGGTTCCACCACCAGCATGGCCGTCACGCGGAACCGCAACGTCCGTTCGATGGCCCCAGGGGTTTCCACTTGAACCGATACGTTTTTCAACCTGGGCTCAAATCGTGCGATCGTGCGCTCCACCTCCAGGCGAAGGTGCTGCATGGCCGCCGGGCTGCGCGGGTTATGGGACGTGGTATCGCGCAGCCCGTAGACGTAAAGCGACTGGTTCAGTTCAACGTAGGCCGGCGGCGGCACGATGATCATGCGCCGGGTGTTGAGCAGGTGCTCCAGGTCCCGGATCACTGCTGCCTTGATCTGTCCTATGCTGTGCAACCTCAGCTGGACCGGCTCGCGCGATACGCCGGGCTCTTCATCGATGAGCCGGTCCAGAAGGGATGCTCGAACGTCTTTGTTGGAAGGATTCACCGGCGGAGCCCGCCCACGGATCAACTGCCCTTATTCGCCTGAAGATCCCAGTTTGCGGCCACCTGTCCGCCACCGCTCCCGTCCTCG
>CAZGQL010000022.1:28055-30655 GCA_964527905.1 uncultured Syntrophobacteraceae bacterium | reverse complement strand
TTCCCCTCCCTGAGCGGATCCACCGCGGCGCACGGACGTGATGATGCAGTTGCTGAGTTTGTATTCCATGTACTTGACCTTGTCACCGCCCGCCCGGCACAGCTCCAGTTTCACCTCCTTGATGTGCTTGCCCCCCGCGCAGGCGAGGGCCAGCTTCGGGGATGCCTTGTCCAGGGCTTTCACGACAGAAAAGTCCTGGAAATCGGCGCGCTCGGCCGACGCCCCGCCCGCCGCGCTCGCGGAAGCGGACTTCGGCTGTGAAACCCCCCAGCTGTAGGAGAGCACCTCGATCCAATCCTTGTGCTTGTCGTCAGTGCTCTCCCCCGGGATCCCATCGATCTTCAAAAACGCATCAAATGCCATGGCCGGTTCTCCTCTTAGTCTGTGGTTGCCTCGCATTGACGCCCCATCAACCCTGTGGGGCGCTTCACCTCTCGGGTCCCGTCCAATGGGTGGAAGAGGCGAAGCGATCCACCAAACGGTTGCTGGTGCGCCCGTAACCCCTTGCCCTATGCTTTTGCCGGCGGAGGCAGGTTCGCGACCAGCCGCAGCGAAATGGTGAGCTCATCGAGCTGATAATGCGGCTTGAGAAAAGCCACAGCACGGTAAGCTCCCGGTTTCCCTGGGATTTCACTCACATCGACCCGGGCTTCCCGCAGCGGGAAGCGCGCCTTCATTTCCTGGCCGGCGTCGTCGTCGAGCAGAACGTAATTGCTGATCCAGCGATTCAGAAAGTCCTCGCAGTTCTTCCGGGTCATGAAGCTGCCGATCTTGTCGCGCATGATGGATTTCAGGTAGTGGGCGAAACGGGAAACGGCGAGAAGGTACTGGAGCTGGGAGGAGAGTCGCGCGTTGGCGTTGGCCGAATCGGTGTCGTAGGTTTTGGGCTTGTTGCACGTCTGGGTGCTGAAGAAGGCCGCGTAATCCGTCCCCTTGCAGTGCACCAACGGCACGAAGCCCAAATCAGCGAACTCCTTCTCACGCCGGTCGGTGATGGCGATTTCCGTGGGGCATTTGAGGGCCACCTCTCCCTCGTCCGTCTTAAAGGTGTGCGTGGGAAGTCCCTGAACGAGGCCGCCTCCCTCAACGCCTCGAATGGCCGCGCACCAGCTGTACTTGGCAAAAGCCTCCGTCAGGCGTGTCCCAAGGGCATAGGCCGCATTTCCCCACAGGTACTTGCTGTGGTCCGTCCCGTCGACCCCTTCCTCGTAATTGAACGCCTCGACGGGCACGTTATCCTGCCCGTAGGGCAATCGCATCAGGATATGGGGCAAGGCAAGGGCCACATACCGGGAATCCTCCGATTCTCGAAAGGATTTCCACTTGGCGTATTCGACGCTCTGAAAGATCTTGGCCAGGTCCCGCGGGCCCCCCAGCTCGGTGAAACTTTCCCAGTTGAAGAGCTTCGGCGAGGCGGCGGCAATGAACGGAGCGTGGGCGGCCGCGGCGACTTGCGAGATCTTTTCGAGCAGCGAGAGATCCTGGGGGTGATTGCTGAACTCGTAGTCCCCGATGAGGGCACCGTAAGCGGCACCGCCAAACGTGCCGTATTCCTCCTCGTAGACCTTCTTGAAGAGGGCGGACTGGTCGAATTCCGTCGCCTTCTCCATATCCTTGAGCAAATCCTTCTTGGAAACATTCATCACGCGAAGTTTGAGTCGCTCACCCGTCTCGCTCTGGAAAACCAGATAGTGCAGGCCCCTCCAAGAGGCTTCCAGCTTCTGGAAGTCCGGGTGGTGCATGACTTCATTCAGCTGCAGCGAGATGAGCTTGTCGATCTGGGCAATGCGGGCATTCACCATGGCTTCCGTGTCCTTGGAGATCACCATGGCGCCTTCCATCACCTGCTTGACGAACTCCCCCACGAGGTCCTTCGCCCACTCCCGCTGCGTCTCATCCCGTGCGAGTCGCCCTTCTTCGAGGATTTGGTCCAAGAGGCCCTTCTCCTCCCGCACCGATTCCGCCTCAGCAGCTTGGGCCTGTCCTTGTTGTTCCAGTTCTGCCATGGTCCCCCTCCTTTACTCTTCCTTCGGTTCGCCCGCCTTCGACTCGACGCCGATTTCCTTGCCCAGCCGCTGCAGGGATTCCGTGTTGGCGATGACGTTCTGGAGGAGCTCGTCCAGCTTGTCGTTACCGTCCAGCTTGTTCAGGAGGTCAGAGAGGCGCTTGCGCGCCTCGAGCATCTTGCGCAGGGGTTCGATCTGATTAGCCACCCGTTCTGGATGGAAGTCATCGAGCTCCCGGAAGCGAAGCTCGATGGCCATCTTGGTGTCGTCGCCGGTGAGCTTGTTGTCGACCTTGAACGCCAGGCGCGGCTTCATGCCCTCGAGGACCTTATCGAAGTTGTCGCGGTCGATTTCCACGAATTTCCGGTCCTTCAACCGGGGCAGGGGCTCATCGGGTTTTCCGGACAGATCGGCCAGGACTCCGACAACGAAGGGGATCTCCTTCATTTCGATGGCGTCACCGATCTCCACGTCATACGTGATGTGGACCCTCGGAGATCGGACACGGTCCAAAACATGTTGCAGGCTCTCTTTCTTGGGCATGGGGCTCCCTTCCTTTCCTGAGAAAGACGGTTCAAAATTATGGCGATTTGT
>CAZGQL010000022.1:6884-28034 GCA_964527905.1 uncultured Syntrophobacteraceae bacterium | reverse complement strand
GGTCGTGCACAGCCGCTGGAAAAGCGTCCTCGCGCGGCTGAGGTCCTCATCGGATGGCTCGCCCCGAGTCAGACACTGGTAGAGTACGTCCAGCACGTCCGCGACCCACACCGGGGATTCCCACCGGTCCAGGTGGAGCTCCTCGATGAGGGCGTGCAATTCCTCCGCGATGGGACGAGCGAGATCGGGGCGCTCGGCCTGCAGGCACAGCTTGGCCATGAGCAGACGCAGACGGTTCCTTTCCCGGACGGATGGAGCACTACAGGCGGCGGAAAGCAACTGACCGAGGGCCGTTCTCATGCCCGCCGATTGCATGGTTTGAAGGGCTTCCGCCCAGAGTTGCGCCTCGGTTCCGTCCGTACTCCCGAGGACCGTCCATCCAACCGGATGGCTCCCCGACGGTGCAACGGGAAGCGCAGTGGGTGTCGCCTGGGACGGCACGGCAGGGGAGACCTCTTCAACCGGTGCTTCCGGTTCTGGACCCTTCACCGGGACCTCGGGTTCCAAGCTCGGGTCGGCGGCGCGCTTGTCCTTGAGGATTCTGCCGACCACGCGCTGACATTCCTCGATCGCTTCCCTCATCTCGGCTACGCGCGGCGCATGGCGGCCGAATCGCTCATCGAGGATGGCATCGAGTTTCTCGAAGGCCTCTTGGGTTTCGGCAATGTCCTTCGCCAAGGCTACGTAAAAGGAGCCGGCACTCCCAGCCACGGCCGCGTCAAACTCCTCGGCGCTCAGCTTTCCCTCGGCCAGTCGCTCCTCCCGCGTGCGCCTCTTCTCCTCGTCCGTGTCTCCGTAACGGTTACGCGTATCCGCTTCGTATCCCACCGTCCGAGATTCCTGCCACTTGAGCCAGGAATAGCCCGGCGTCGTCCGGGGATCCGTCAAGGGGATCTCTTTCATGAGGACGCTCAAGCGATCGTTAAGGAACTCGATCGGCCCCACACGATATTCCAGGTCTCCCTCTTCGATTTCGGGGTAGAGATGGTCCCAGAAATCGGAGAGCAACGCCGCAAGGAGCCTCAGGCCGAAGGTTGTTCCTTCCCAACCTTCGGTGTTCGCGAGGGCTTCGGTGAGCCAGGCGGCGACTTGCAAGTCCTTGCTCTTGTGGGCGATCACCTCGGAGGCGAGCGCCATCACTTTGGGCCAGTCGGAGCGCTTCAATTCACGCTGCCAAGCCCCCCGGTCGAACGGGTCGTCCGCGCGCCTGGCCTCCTTGATTTCCTCATAGATCGGCGTGTAGCGCAGATCTTCCCCGGCCGGATTGTCACCGGGAATCGGTGCGATGAGACGTTCGAAATCCAGCGTCTGTTTCATGCCCGTCTTCCATCAAGAGGCTCGCGCTATTCGAGGGCGAACACGAGCTCACGGATTTCGAGAAGGTTCACATCTTCTTCCCCGGCCTCGAACACGTGCTGTCCCGCGGCCCGTACGAACGAGCCTCCAAGGGACGTCCAGTCGGTCATGCGGCCCAATTTGACGCGGTCATCGAGGTGACGGGAGGTCAACGGGTAGAGAACGGGGAGGCAGCAGTTCATGGCCAGTCCCTCCCAGGTCGTCAGGTGGCAGGTCATCCAGATGGTGTCGAAAAGCGTCTTGGGGGGAGGCATGGTGATTTCGCGAACGGCCGCGATGGGAACCCAGACGTAACGGTCGTGTACGAATGTCTCCAGGAAGGGGGCCAGAAAGGAGTGCGTGTCGCGAAAACCAATAAACGCGCGCCCGTTGAGGGTCCCGGATGAAACGGGGATCGCGTCAAAGAGGTCTGCAAAGGCCGCCTCGGCTTCCTCAATCCGGCCTGCGGAGGCCCACTCGGACATCTGAAAAAAGACTTCGGCATAAGGGGGGATTTCGGGTAGGAATCCGGGTCGTCTGCCGGCCGTGAAGACCTCCTCGCGCTCCTTCTCGGCGTGCAGAAGATTCCGATAAGCCAGTGCCGCGACCTCGGACTTGGTGTCCTGGACGGCGAGAGTGTCCAGATGACGTGCGGCCTTTTCCCATTCCCCCAGCAGGCAAAGCACCTGGAACAGGAGCGTACGGCGGCTTGTGTCCCCGGGCGCCGCTTTTACCTCCTCGACGAGCCGGGTTCGCGCTTCGCCGAGTTTTCCGGCACGGATCAGTTCCTTGGCGTCCATGGTACGGCCGTTCTCCTTATTGAAGCCCCCCCAAAACAGCCTGGACCCTTACGTGGCTCCCAAAAAAATGTTCAAGAAAATCAGAAAAACCGCTACCGCGCCGCAAAATCGCCGGCAAAACCGCAGCCCAGTTCAGCTGTTCGCTTGACTCGCAGGAATCGTTCCCTTTAGGTGCTCGATTTTACGTTTGATTTTACTCCTGAAACGAATCGGGTGTCAACGATTCGATCAACCCTCTCCCTCAACGGGATCGCGCGTCATTGGTGGGTGATGACCAGCCATCCGTCCAGGTAACCCTGGGCGCCGCCCGGTGCCTGGTAATAGGGGAACCGCCATCCATCGATTTCTACAATCCCATACCAGGGATCGTAGAACACAAAGGTGTCGTCCGGGTCACGAATGGCACAGACGACAAAATGCTTTCCCCCGTAGAACCACTGGAGTCCGGCTACGACGGGCGTGCTGAAGCAGGCGTAGAATTTGAGGTACGAGTACACGGCGGCCGAGCCGACATTGGTGGCCGCGTAGGTCGGGACACCCTCGGCGTTGAGCACTGAAGAGACATTCCACGGCCAGGATCCGCCTGCCTCCGTCCACTTGCCAGGATATTTCTGGGACAGTTGCCTCGCCCTTGCTTCGTCGGACCGTTCGAGATGTTTGAAGATCCTTTCGACCATCGCCACACTGGCGGGTCCGCACGAGGTCTGGTAGGACTGGATGCAGACGCGATGATACCGGTTCTTGCTGTCTTTGAGAAAGACATCCCCCATGCCGAGACCTCCTTTCCGGTCCACCGGTCCTGGACCCCGAGGCGAACACCGTCATGGGGGCCAAAGGATGTGAGCTCTCACCCCTTGTCAGGTTGACAAGCCCTTGGAGCCGCCGTCCCAGTCATCAGGGCCGATCGACTTTCTGGATGAGGTATGCGTACCCGTTCTCCGTGGGGATGTGAGCCACCCTGAAATAGGCGTCCTGGTAGCTCGACCGTCCGCCCGTTTCGACGACCCCTTTCATGGCATAGGTGCCTTGCGGGAGGTTCTTCGGAAAGGTGACTTCCTGCTCGGAGTAATAGGTTCCCGGGACTCGGTCCACGGTCTTGGGTCCGATTTCCTTAAGCATTTCCTGACCGCTCAGGATCTGCCGCCGCTCCGTCACGGGCGCGGGAACGTCGGGGTTCGGCTGCAATACGGCATACGTCATGACCAGCTTGGAGGGTCTGCCCGGCACGATTAGCTCCGGCTCCACCCGAACATCCTCCACCTTGACCATGGGCCCCTGGACCGGTTGGTAGTCGTAGATGCGCGCCGTTTCCATAGCCGTGCGCTCTTGGCGGTCCATGTAGTGGCCGATCATGGCCCCTGCAAACGCACCAACGGCCGCCCCAATGGCCGCGCCGATGAGAGCGCCCTTGGCGTCCCCGCCGATGAGTCCGCCCATCAAAGCTCCGACCCCCGCGCCCGTCAGGGCGCCGTAGCCTGCACCCCGTTCGGCGTGGGTGGCCGTTCCGGCACAACCAGTCGTGAAAACCAGCAACGTGATGCACAACACCGATGCAACGATCTTTCTCATGGCCTCCCCTCCCTTTGTGATTCAAATATTATCTTATTCTATTTTAATTTGATATCACGTCCAGGTCCAACGATCCATCCATCATCGGTCCCCTGTCCCGTGCCGGGCTGGCGCGTCGGTTTGGTCTGCGGTGGAGTCTGGTCGGTCTGCCTCGTTGTCTGCTTGGTCTTTTCGGGAGTCAGTCTGGCCGTGACGGAATGCTCCTTGCCCTCGCTCAGGAGGACCTGCTTTTCCCAGTCCAGGTGGTGGGGCAGGCTGACACGGAGCTTTCGGCTTCCCGGCGGCAGCTTCACCTGCAGGGGAGTCTTGCCCACCTCAAGGCCGTCGACGAACACCGTGGCCTTGGGTGGGTTGCTTGTAACCGCCAGAAGTGACTGTCGGGCCAAAGGCTTTAGGCTCACTTTGAACGGATACCTTCGCCCCGCCTCCACCTGAACCCGCTCCTGCCAGTTTTCGAAGTCCGGGTGCATCATACTCAAAACATGCTCCCCAGGGGCGATTTTCACCTCCAGCGGTGTTTGTCCCCTGGATTCCCCATCGACGAGAACATCTACGGCGGAAGGCGTGCTCTCAAAAAGGAGGAGTGCCTCGCGAACGATGGGTTTGAGGTCGGCGTCGATCGTGTACTCCTTCGGTTCCTCGAGATGCACCCAGTCGGTCCAATACTCATGGTCGGGGAGGGACACCCGGACCATCCGTGGTCCCGTCTGCACTTCCGTCGAGAGGGGGGTCTGGCCCTTGGGAAGCCCATCGATGAACACGTCGGCACCCGGTGGTCGGCTAAGAATCCGCAGGGTTGCGAGTCTCATCGCCGGCTGCAGCTCGATCCCCAGGGGGTACACTCTCGCCTGTGCGGCGTCCACAACTTCCCTTCGCTCCTGGTAGCCTTCAAGGCGCGTCACGACCTGGTGTCGACCGAGCGGGACAGGGATCTCCACGGGACTTACCCCCCTGGGTTCCCCGTTTACGGAGACGGCGGCACCCGGCGGCAAGGTCACCACTTTCAGGGTTGCGGTCTTGGGGACGGAGATGGGCTTGAGCGTCACTCTTACGGGGTATTCCCTCTCCTCGGCGAGGGCGATGGGGGACTGCCAGTCTTCATATCCCCCAAGGACCAACCGGATCGTGTGCTGTCCGAGCGGCAACTCGAGGCCGAGGGGGGTGTTTCCCTCGGTGCGGCCGTCCACGGAGACCGCGGCACCGGGAGGTTCGCTCTCGACGTTCACGAAAGCGAGGGCTCGCTTGGGTTTCATTTCGATCTGCACGTTGTACGGCTTGGCCTCCTCCAAACGAACCTCGCCGGTCCAGTCCTCGTACCCAGCCAGGGACGCCCGCACCGCATGGCGTCCCGGCTCCAGCTCCACCTCCAGGGGGGTCTTCCCCTTCGCCTGGTCGTTCAAGAAAACGTCGGCTCCCGACGGAACGCTCGCAAGCTTGAGAAGAGGCTTGGGCTTGGTGGTGGAAGTCACATCCAGAGTGACCGTCGTCCGCTGTCTGAAGAGGTTTAGCAATGGGTCCGGATAGAAGGCGTAAAGGCCTCCGCCCAACACCACGGCAAGCAGGAGCAGCAGGAAGAATGGGGAGCGTCTGGATTTGGTGGGCTCAGCCGGAGGTGCGATGTGGACGGTCTCCCCGGCCGACATCGATGCCTGGTCTTCGCGGTGTTTTCGACAGGCGCGCAGCGCCTCCGCTGCCGCCTCACCGGTCGGATACCGGTCGACCGGATCCTTGCTCAGACACTTCATGATCACCCGGGCAAGATCGGGATCCATGTCCGGGTTGATCTCACCGGGACTTGGAGGCGTCGCGTGCGTGATTTCGTTGAACAGTGTTGCGAGAGTTCTCCCCGACCGCCCGAAGGGCCTCGAACCCGTACTCAGCTCGTAGAGGATTACGCCGACGGAGAACAGGTCTGAGCGTCCGTCGATCGCTTTCCCCAAAACCTGTTCGGGCGACATGTAAGCCGGGGTTCCAAGGATCTCTCCATCCTGAGTTTGCAGCGTCGCCGAAGGGTCCTCGATGTGGGCGATACCAAAGTCCGTGATCTTCACGCGCCCCTTGGCCTGCACCAGGATGTTGCTCGGCTTGATGTCCCGGTGGATGACCCCCTTGCCGTGAGCATAATCGAGGGTCTCGCAGATCTGAATGCCGATGTCGAGAACCTCGTCCACGGAAAAGCGCTTGGTTTCGATGAGATGGTTTAAGGGGACGCCCTCCAGGTATTCCATGGCGATGAAGATCGTCCCACGATCTTCCCCCGCATCATAAATCGTCACGATGTTGGGGTGGGAGAGGCGTCCGATGGCCTTGGCTTCCTTCAGGAAACGCTTCACGAACGTGTCGGTGGCGTGCCGATCCTGGCGCAGGACCTTGAGGGCCACCGTGCGGTCGATTTGCGGGTCGTGCGCTTCGTAAACGACCCCCATGGAGCCTCTGCCTAGCTCTTTGCGGATCTCATAACGTCCGTATTTCATGGGGTTATCGTGAGCGTTCACGCGCATCGGGCCTTCGACACCTGAATACAATCCGCACGGGAAACGGAGGCACGCCAAAAAACCGTTCGAATTTACGAAGGAATGTCAAAGGGTTATGTATCACTTGAAGGCCGTCCGAATCAAGGGGAATTCGCGCCGCTCCATGAATCCTGAGGATCCTGGATGTCTTGTGCCCCGCGAGTTGCCGCGGGGGCCGCGGGACCTGAAAGCACCAGGCCGGGAGGATGGGGCTGTCCGCGACCCGAAATCGCTCGCAGGGAATGGTCCGAGATCAACCGTGGCGGGACGGCTCCATGGCGGCATCCGTTGAGGTCTATCCGTTGGTCGATTGGTCAATCCAACGCGAGAGCGACCGGGCAGTTGGAGATCAGTCCGAAGTCGGCTCCCCCAGCCTGGAGGATTTCTTCCACGAAGCTGACGCAGTTGTGTGGGAGGACGCCCCAGGTCCATTGCTCGGCCGTCAGCTCTTCAAGCTTCAAGGCTGCTGCAGAGGGGTTCGGTACCGTTACACGACGCCTGATGAGGACACTTTTCTTGTTTTCCCTCAGGTAACGCAGGAACCCGGCGAAACCCATGTATCTGGGATAGCACCGCCAGCGGGCTACGTGGAAATACCATCCGCGGAGTCCTCCGGTGTTGAGGATCATGTGGCCGCATGGAGTCATGCCACTCACAACCACGGCTTGGGTTCTGCTGAAATCGACCAGTCCAGGGTCGCAGTAGCGCAAGATGTCTCCGACGTAAGGATCCGCCATGATAGCCTCCTGAGAGCATGGGTGAGATCGGGAACCGTGCTTGGTTCCGGTCGCCGGCGCGCCTTGCCCCTGGGCCGCACGGGGTGGCCGCCGTGAAAACCGTGTGGTCACGGTCTTGGAATCCAACAGGCCGAACTTGCACCTCGGGTGCGCGCGGCGCTTGCGTACGCACCTCACACCGACCAAAGGCGTGTGAAATCGTGGGGCTGGAGCGGACGTCGGAAGATTGCCAGCATGGGGCGGGCGGGGTGGCCCCCGAGGAAGACCGCCTTGGGGACTTCCTCGTATGATCGTACAAGCGGCTCCATGAGAGAGGCCAGTTCGAACGCCTCCTCGCCGGGGAGCAGGCCCTTGATTTCCGTGAACACCGTGCCGTCGTTTACATCGTCCGAGATCTGGGGTTGGGGACCCAACGTCTCGTCCTGCCTTGGGCGCCGGATGCCGGGGGCGTCTCCTCCCACCCGGGCGAGTCCCTCCTCGAGCGGCTCAAGGCGAGGGGTGGCGATGCAGGCCACTTCGCTTTGCAAGTCCTTCAGGTCGCGAGCCATCCGCGCCCCAATGGCCTCCATCTGCGTCCAGGTCTTCTCAAAGGCAAGGGGCAGTCGGCCCCAGGCTCTCTCCCAGCCTTTGAGCTCCCCAATGCCCAAAATCATGAGGGGGTAGGGGCGTCCCACGCTGTCTGAGCTGTCCCGAACGATGCCGCACAGGATGGCGCCGGGCTTATGTCCCCCAACCCAGAAGCGCCAGGCGATGCGGCGACCCGCAGGGTCCACGCGTTCGGTGAGCCCGCGGTAGCCCCTCTCGATCCAGTCACAGATCGCCGCGAGAAGGGGGGATTCGGCCCCAAGGCTGAAATAATCCTTGAGACCTGGGTGCTTGCCCCTGGCCATCCACTGCCACTTGTTCCGACGAATTAGCGATCCCAGCATTTGAGAATCCGAGCGGGAGGAGTCATCGCAGGAGGAAGACTCGGAGTCTTGGGAGCGGAGAGCAGGTCGATCACGGCGCCGACCGCTCCGCCGAATTCGTAACGCACCGTGATGGTTCGAATGCCGAGCTGTTCGAGGGCAGGACGATTGCGCCCGAAGGATCGTTCGTCATAGGTCCGCTGCCCGCTTCGAAAGTCCCGCAAGAATTTCGCGAAGGCCAGACTGCCGTCATAAAAATACGAAAGCACCACGTCTCCCACCTCGATGCGGAGGGACACGTCGCTGCAGGAATCCGGTGACCAGTTGAAGGTCGCGGCGGCCGGATAGTTGAAATTGTCGAGGCGCTGGGGGGTTGGATCGCACTGGACCGACAGACGGGTCGCGTGGGGCTTGAGGGTGGCTCCGGCATTGGCGTCCGTGGGAAGAGCCCGTATGGTCACCGTGTACTTTCCGCCGCCCCCGCCTCCACCCCCGCCTCCGTGCGGGGCCATCTGGGCGGCCTGCTGAGCGGCCTGGGCGGCTGCGGCGATGGCCGCAGCGGAGCTGGCCCCCTTGTTCAAGTACTGAATGAAGGCGGCTTCAAAGGGCATGGAGTCGCCGCGAACCTCCTTGGAATAGAACCCGCCTTTCTGCAGATTCCTGCCCAGAAAAGGCCCCGCGGTGCCCCGCACGAATTTCCAGGCGAAGCCGTTTTCCGACAGCAGACGATTCTGAATCTGGTAAGGGTCCGAAAGGCCCTGCGTCTCCGCCAAGACCTCTTCCTCCCAGTGCTTTTGAAGGTAACACGCAGTCTCCTGCTGCATGTAGTACCACAGAAACTCCAGGGGCCCAGTGACGTTTTTCCAGAAGATGTCCTCGTTGAGTGCCCCGCTGGTCATGGCGTTCTTGAGGTTGAGGTTCGCCCGACGGGCTGTGAAAAACGGCGATTGCCCCGTCACTTCATCCTGGCCGAACACTTGGGCGGTGATGTCATAGGCGAGCTTCGTGGACGCCGACACCGGTGTGATGGCGGCCAGGGCCTTGACGTATTCCTGGTAGGCTTGAACTGCCCGCGTGTGCGATTCCAGGGAAAGACCCGGCAAGCGCCCCAAGGATTTTTGCACGTCCGTGATGATCCGCTTGCCACTTTCGGCGGCCCTGCCGAGCAGCCCCTTATCTTGGGAGAGGTCCTCGGTCACCGTTTGGGCTCGTGCGATCTGAAGCTGAAAGAGCAGCTTCAGCCAAGGGGGGATCTCCTTGTCGAAAACCATGGGCTCGAGCTCGGAGGCACTCCGTTGCAGAACGGCAAAATAGGGTCCGTCGTCGGAAGCCATCCGGGCGGCCGTCTGGGACCATTCGTCCCTGCCCCGGAGGCGCTCGGTTCCTTTGGGGAAAACGTCGAGAAAGCCAGCCCATGCGGCTAGGTAATCCGGGGGATACCAGCGTCCGAAATCAGCCTTCGAACGGGCAAAGAGCTCCGGACGGGCGAGGGCTGGCTCGATCTCCCCCATGAAAGCGTCGATCAGGTCCTTTCCCTTACGCGTGTAGGCCGGGGTGACGCTCACCTCGTTCTTGAGGGGAAGGCTCCCCTTCCAGAAGTGCTCCATGCGGACCGGGGAAAGGGAAGGGTGCACGTTGGTCCATCCCACCATCCAGTGCAGGTCCCAGTTCTTCAAGGCAAGCATCTGCTCGAGCCACCGCTGGCAGGTGGTCGATTCCACCTGAAGGTCGCTCGTGTCCGTCTTCCAGATCAGGTAGTAAAGATAGAGGGTGCCGAACAGGTCTTTCTCGGCACTCTTTTTCCCAGGCTCCATGCCGCTCAACGACCGGTCATAGGCCGGCTGGGGCTTTCCTTCCAGGGTCCCAAGACCGCTTCCCCCCAGTCGTGCTTTCAGCAGGCCGACACGTCGGGCCAAGTGCAGCACGTGGCGCCCGAACAGATCGTCGGAAACCGACGGGGGAAACTGGGCCATGCTCGCGGCCATCTGGTCGTCGAAGGGTCCCAGTAGCCCCTTCTTGAAAAGCTGACAATAGTAGGTCTTGAGACGGATTTCCGCTTCTTTGCTCTGATTGAGTCGAAACCGCGGGATCCACCAGCCTCGGTTCTGCTCTTCCACCCGCAGGATCGCCTCCCGGAACCGGTCCATGGCGCTCAGGTCAGCCATGGCGTCCCCTCGAAACTGGCCTTGCTCAACAAATTCATGGGTCGCCCAGCGTATGGCCCGCAGGTTCTTCACGAACGAAAAACTGAGGAGTCCGCACACTGCCAGGCCGATGGCGATCCACGAAGTCAAACCGAGGTTGCGCGTGATGCGGCTCCATTCCATGGAGCGCTTCGTGGGGGCGAAAAGCCCCCGGTCCTTGGGGAGGATCTTCGCGAAGAAATCATGGAGAAAAAGGCCGCGGCTGGTCCCGGGCAACACCTCACGTTCCTCGATGAGCCCCAGTGTGCGCAGGAAATGTGAATAGGGCGTGCCTTCCTGGCGGCCGCTGCTGAAAAAAAGCCCTCGGAAGATCGGGGTTTCCTGGTAGGGATTCTCGAGGAACGCCGCCGTCATGAAGTGCCTGAGACCACTCTGCAGCTTCTCGAATTCCTCAGGGAACAGCAGAAGCCCTGGATCGATCTGCTTGGATTCCGTGTAATGCAGGAGGAGCAGCCTCAAGTCGCGCAGGCGCTCCCCGGTGCGCTCGAAGGAGCTCGTCAGAAACGCCTCGACATCCGAGGTGAGCTTGTGGTTGAGGACGCCCATCGCCTGGTTGAGGGAAACCTCAGGGAACTCATCGCAAAACTCGGTCATGCCGTGGACCAGGTCGCACTTGGTCACCAGGAGGTAAACCGGAAACTTGGCGCCGAGCACCCGCATCAGCTCGTCCACGCGGCGCCGCACGTTGCGGCCGTCCTCCTGGAGACTTTCGGGCGTTGCTTGCAACACCTTGTCGGCCGCCACGGTGACGATCAGGCCGTTCAACGGTTCCCGCTGGCGATACTTGGCGATGAGGGTCAGGAAACGCTGCCACTCTTCCTTGTCTCGCTCTTCATCCACCCGGATGGTGTAGCGGCCCGCCGTATCGAGGATGATCGCCTGTTCGAAAAACCACCAGTCGCAGTTGCGCGTCCCTGAAATGCCGGAAATGCGGGCCACCTCCGAGAAGGGCGAGGACAGGCGGGCGCTCTGGATCGATGTCGTCTTTCCCGTGCCGCTTTCCCCGATCACCAGGTACCACGGCAGCACGTACAGCGGGTTTCCCTGTTTCTTCAGATGGGACCGCTTGAGGGCTTCGATGGCTTCTTTCCAACGGTCCTGAAGCTCTTTGGCCTGGACGCGGTCCTTTTCGGCGAGCTGCTTGATCTGCGCCTCGTCCTGATCGATGATCTGGTGAACGAATTGCTGCTCCCGCCTCCGGAGCCACAACTTGCGGAAGAACAGAAAGGCGATCCACAACCCCACAAGGCCGAGCAACAGGAAAATGGCGACCCACCAGGGCCAGTCCAGGACCAGCACCAGGCCGAAGCAGAGCAGCACCGTCAGCACGATGGCCGTGACGATGAAGAGCCACTTGAGGATCTTCAGCACAACCTGCTTCATGGAGGCTCCCTTCTACACCATCTTGTTGAAAAAGTTCTCCGAGATGCTGTTCAGCGTGAAATTGTAGATGAGATAGAGAATTCCGAACAGGACGACCGGTCCCAGGAGACACACCAGGTTCACCACGTTCATGGTCCAGCGGCGCTTCTGCTGCACGAACGGCAGTTCGTCTCCCCGCTGGTAGGCATCGGGAAACAAGTCCGTCTTCTCCACCGTGGGCAGTCCAACGGAGCTGCCCATGAGCAGCTTCAGGTTGGAGGCTTTCACCTGCCCCAGCAGGTACTCGTCGCCCGGCTTGCAATAGCGACCCATGAACCCCAGGGCCAGACAAAGGTAGTAAACCTCCCGCACGTCGCGTTGGTGGAAGCCGAGCTGGTTGAGCCGGTCGAAGAATTCTTCGCCGGCATCGGTGGTGCGGTAATATATCCGCTGCAGCTGCTCGCGTTTCCAGAGTTCCTTATGCTGCCACGCGGAATTGAGAATCACCTCATCGACCCAGGCACAGACGGCGAACCGGGCCAAATCGTAATCCTCTGGAGCGAAAAGGTTCTTCTTGAGGCACTGGTCGCTTTCGGAAAGCGTGCGGATGATATCCGTCTTGACCTGCTCGTAAGGTGGCTGTTTGTGGGCCACGCTACGGATGAAATAGGCGGTGTAAGCGAAAAGGTCGATGAAACAGTCGGTCAACCGCACGTTCCCACTCCTTACGCTGACGGGATCTTAGCGTCGTCCGACGACCATGAGCTCCACTTCCAGGTCCTCGGGGGCCGTGTCCCAATACATGGCGATGTTGCGCCCCTTTTCGATGAGAGCCCAGTGGTCGTGGTGGTGGTCCGCCTGGAAATAGATGCAATGGGCCCGGCGGGGGAGCTCCTGGGGCGGCACCGGCAGGTGTTCCAGGGCCAGTCCGGGAAGGGCCCGGGCGATCAGGATCGGGAGCTGTTCCCGTGAGCTGATCTTGATGATGGTGGCGAGCGAGTTGAGCACGAACTTGGGATCGGCGTCCGTCCGAAACACGAGGAAGTATCGGTTGCGTCCTTCGAAGATGGCTGGCTGCAGCTCAGCGGCAAAGTAGGTGCCGTCGTAGATGAGTTGTATGATGTAATCGGGACCGGCGGTGATCTCGTCGAGAAGCTGCGTGATGAGGGACTGGGCTGCGGCATAGCATTCCCAGAGATTCTCATGATCGTAGGGCGGAATCAGGGCAGTGCCGTCCTCCAGTTCTCCGTTGACGTTCACACGCTCGGAAAAGGAGGACAGTTCCCCGATGAGCTGCCTCAGCATGCCGTAGACGGTCCAGGGGTGGACCTGGCGCACTTCCGTGGCGTGAAAAAGTGGGGGAACGTATCGGTTCAGGGAGCGCAAAGCCAGCAGATAGACCATGTCCCGAGATCCGAATTCCGCCGTGTGAATCCCCCGCTGGGTCTTGAACTCCTCCAAGTGATGCGCCCGCGCCGTGATCTGGTCCCGGATTTCTTTAACGATTCGGATGAGGGTCTCCGAAGCCGTCAGCACCAGGCTTGGCGGGGCATAACGTGGGGAGAGGCGGATTTCCTCACCGAATCGCTCGAGTTGGGCGACCGGGATGAGATCATAGTCCCCAAGGCGGCTTTTTTCGTTTTCCCAGAAGAGCTTGAGCACGTGATGGAGACGCCCGACGCCGGCCGACGGCCCAGGTTGATGCAGGTCCGGAACCTCCTCGGGGTCCGCCGTCGTCACGAAACGGGTGTTGACGTCGTCGAAGCCTTCCATGGCCTCGACGACCGTCACGTTCTCGCGACTTAAATTCCACTTCTTCAGACCCAGGTAAACGGTGAAGGGCTTGCCGCCCTCGATCCAGGCCTCATCGAAAGAACGGGGCTCTACCACAGCGTTGCCTGGAAAACTCAGGTACGTCCCATCCGGCATGAGAAGCTCACCCTTGAGGGGGTGAAAGGACCGCGTCGCCAACGCGGCGCGGTGGATCTCGAATTCCCCGACCCCCCAGAAGTGGGGTTGCAAGTGGGCGTGCAGGGGCGTCAGCAGGGTCTGGACGGCCAGATCCTGTTGCTGGAAGTGGTGTGGCTGCAGAAAAAGACCCTGGTGCCAGTAGAGCGGCTTTTGGATGGTCACAGGCCTACCTCGGCGACTGGATGCCCTGCGGGCCCAGATAAAGGTCAATGTTCATGGGCGCCGGGCGCGTGACGATCTGGCCTCCCCGCTGCTCCTCAATGACCGGAATCTGAAATCTCCGGATAGCGTTTTGCCGGGTCAGATTGTAATAGCCGGCCGCTATGCCCACGTAACGCGCCCCCTCCGCCCGGTCGATGGGGATGTTCAGCTCATCACCCGGCTGCACCACAATCCGGCTTGTCAGGGCCACCGCGGGATCGAAACGCTCGCAGTTCATGAGCTTGGAAATGCCCATCATGTCGTCGGAGTATTGATCGAAAGGGTTGGGATTCGTGAGCTGATAGATGCACACGTGCAGGGCGTGGGATGTGCCTGCATACTGATTGAGCTGCGGGTCGGCTTTGAGACGAAGGGATATGACATCTCGCTGGTAGACCGGGCGGATCTCCATCGGCCTCTGGGCTGGAGGCGCCGCGCAGGACAAGCTGCTCAAGACGACCGCGGCCAACAGGCCCATCCGAACCATGCTGATCATTCTCACGTCATTCCCCCTTTTCGGCAAAAAGTTTTTGGCAGATTCGCTCGAATTCCCGCGACAGGTCCTCGGTGAATCGATCCGATTCGAACCATTTCCTCACCCGTTCAAAACGGCTGCGGAACTCTTCGATCTGATCGGATTTCTTGAGAAAGCCAAACTTGAAACCGTGCTCCTGCTCCGGCGCCGTCCGATCCGGATCGAGCTCGTCGAGCACTTTCTTGAGCTGGCTCCGAGCTGCCAGGTGAAAAGCGCGGTTGGACAGAAGAAACGCTCGCTTGATTTGACTGAGGTACTGCTCGATGGCCCCCGTGGAACGGCTTTCTAGGAGATCGGTATGAAGCAGGCGCCGGATGGTCTGCAACTCCTCCTGCTCCCCGAGAAGGGTTCCATGAAGGACCCCGACGATTTCGTTGAGGGCGTCAAAGATCCGATTCAACGAGGCACTGAGCTGGCTCACCAACACGTCCGTCGACGGCATGGATTCGTCCATCGGTTTGCCCAACACGTCGGCAAGCAGTCCCCGCAGTCGATCCAAGGGTTCGGATGCGACGGCGGAACCGGGCACATCCTTCGGAGCGAAGCACCGTCGGAGGCTTTCCAAAAGCACGAGTCGCCGATCGACGTCCAACTCGGGCGTCTTTTCGAGCAGATAAGCTTCGATGAGCTCCCGGGCCCGTTTGGGGGCGGAGCGGTGAATGGCTTTGATGTCGTTGGCAAGCTCCTCGATCGACGCCGTCATGGGCTCAGCCCTTCTAGTTCTTCTTGTCCGGAGCTTCCGGCCCTTTCCTGGGGCTCAAAATGATGGTTTCCATCAGGAGGTCGTCCTCCTCGGGAGGGACCTCGGGGGAATCGAAACCAGGTCCGGGATAAGTATCCTCGTCGGAAAAGGAAGCCTCCTCCGATTCCGGTTTCCCCCGTTCGTCTTCTTCCTCCCCATGCTTCTCAGGCTGCTCCGGGCTGCGGGGCGGCGACTCCATCGCTTCCAGCCGTGGCTCCGGCAACGGAGCCATCCGTCCCGAATCCGCTCCCTCCAAAGGCTCACGGTGGTCCGTGGGAGAAGGAGCGGGCGATCGCGGATCCCCGACCCGCCGGGCGGGTGACTTGGAAGGGAGGATGATCGTCTCCGGGAGCGCTTCTTCGGGAAGAGATGCCTCCGGAACGGGGCCGGGCGGCGGCGAAGGTTCCTCGGCGGCGGCCTTGCCCCCCACGAGGACCGTCTCGACCAGCTCATCGTCTTCGGGCCGCCATTGCATGCCCAGTGGCAGCGTGTCTTCCTCGGCGACCGACGCAACGACGGTCGGGGATTTCGGTTCAGTCGGCCCCTGAAGCCCCCGCCCCGCCGCCGCCTGCTGGCGCCAGGTCTGCTGGATCTCAGTCAGGGCGGCGTGAATCGCCTCCACGTCCTTCGTCGAGGTGTCCTCGGCGACCGGTTGCTCCACCCTCACCGCAGGGGAGAACAGGGCCTGCCGCAGCCTATCCCGAAGAGCCGCAACCTGCCATTCAAAACCAGCCCACGACCAGTCACGGGTGCTGGCATGACTGGCGGCGAGCAGCATCCAGCCCAGGTTAAGACTCTCCTCCCAAAAAACCGACCAAGGGACGTCCCGAGGCAAGGACTCACGATGCCAAAAAACGTTTTCCGCGCCAAATACGACTCCTGCCTGGTCCCACGGGGGGGGCGATCCTGGAGCGGTCCCCTCGGCAAGACGACGATCAAGCAAGTCGTCGAGTGCGTGGCTGATGCGCGTGGCATCTTGCGTTTCATTGGTGAGGAGTGTCTGGAACCAGTTTAACCCAATAGAATACAGCATCCCCCGGAGACCGGTGAGCGCATGGGAGGTCGAGGCCGCAAGGGGACTGAACACATCGGCAACATGAAGGCCGAAGCTCCAGGCACCCGGGAGCTGACCCAACTGGTCCGGAAGGGATACCCAAAGCTGATCCACGCTCGGCTCCGCCCCGACCTCATGGGCGCACTCGGCCCCGCGCCGGAGCTTTCCCACCGCTTCCGCCAGAAAGCTCAGCTTGAGGTAGAGCACCTCGAGGAAAAAACGCTCGTCTTCTCGAAACAGAAAGGCCACCCGGTCCGAGCGCAACAGAGGCGTCGACTTCAATGTTTTCAGACGACCCAGTTCCCCCTGTCGCTCAAGCACCCCGCGTACGTCGGCCAGCGACCCAGCCGAAAGGAGGATGAGAAACTCGGCGGCATTCAGCGGCATGGCGCGAAACATGAGGCAGTGAAAGGGGTAGAAGGAAAACGGGACGATCTGGGAGGTGATGATGCTTGAAGCTCCATGACAGGAGGAGGCGTCCTCGCACTGAACGCAGGGAAAACCACTCTCCTCGGCGGCCGAAGCGGGCGTGCGGACAAAATCGACGAGGAGGGCAAACCGGTCTCTCACAAAGGGCGGGTCGTGGGAGGCACGTTCGAAAGCATAAAAAACAGGGCTTTCTGGAGCGCAAGACGGGCAGTACAAGTAGCGCTTCAGGGAGCGGGAGTAGGGGAGCAGATCCGAGGCGATGAGGAGGGCATCCTCACGGCAAAGCTCCAAGGGCAGGCCGCACTGTGGGCATGGGGGATGGAAAAAGTGTTGCCTGCCCTTACAGTAGAAAAGGGATTGGAACGCAACGAGTTGGTGCGTTTCGTCGAGTTGTTCCCCTAGCACCATGAGCGTGTCGGGTTCCTCGGTGGAGCAAAACGTGTGGGTTTTTCGCCAGAGGCCTTCAATGGCCGGATTGTCGAGGCGCCCCGCTTCTCGACCGGTCCAAGGGTAAGTGTCCCGCTGCATGACCAGGAAGACGTCCTGCACCAAGCTGCCGGTGTCGGTTTTCCAGGCTCCCTCCACAATGCGCGAGACGGCGGAACCTTCCAATACGACCCGGAAAGGATTGCCAAATCCTCCAGCTCCGACCGCCCGGGCCGGCTGGACAAGGTCCAACCGCGCACCCCCCTTCCCGGGTTTCAGGTAAGGAAGCAGCGAAGGAAATCGAGCCGCATCACTCACGACGCTATCCTGTTTCAATGGGCATGGGCGGATGATGCTCGACCGTCGCACGCGGTCTCGAGCACGAGGAAGCTGGGTTCAGATGAGTTGTCGGGATTATCGTGCAATTTCATGGATTGAGTCAAGATGGTTATCCTGCTCCGTTGACGGCTTCGAAGGGATGTGTTAGAGGGGGCCACTCGGCAGGCGGCATCGGATGATCCGCACGGTTTTGAATCCATTCATCTTTCTGGAATTCCTCCCATGAACGGCGTTCCGCTGGGCCGCATCCGTCGGGCCCTTTTCATCAAGTTGCGCCATATCGGGGACGTGTTGCTTACGGCCGCAACGTTCACAGCTCTGAAGGCGGCCCATCCCGGGGTCCGGATCGCCGTCGTGGTGCCCGCAGGGACGGAGTCCATGCTGACCCACCATCCGGCCATCGAGGAAGTGATTCCCATGAAGAGACGAGCCGGCCTGTGGGAGGACCTGCGATTCATCGCACGCCTTCGTCGTAAGCAGTTCGACCTCGCCGTCAACATGACCGAGGGTGACCGTGGGGCCATCCTTGCCTTTCTGTCGGGGGCACCCTTCCGTTTCGGGATCGATCCCAACCGACGAGGATTCCTGGGCAAACGATTCCTTTACACCCACACGATTCCGGCCGTTTATGACGGCCGGCACAGGGCGTTCATGGACATGGACGTCCTCACCCCCCTTGGCATTCGGGGTGTCGAGCCCACGGTCGAGCTTTTCGTGCCCGAGGAGGACCGACAGGCGGTCGATCGATTGCTTGCCGGGCTTGGCAAGCATCCGGGAGAGTCGTTTGTGGTGGTCCACCCGACGTCCCGGTGGCTGTTCAAGTGCTGGAGAGATGAAGCCGTGGCCGAGGTGGTCGATCGTCTGGAGGAACGGGGTGTGTCGGTGGTTCTCACCAGCGGGCCGGATCCGAAAGAGACCGAAAAACTCGCGGCCATCACGGCCTTGTGCCGGTCACGGCCCATGGTCTTGAGCGGCTGTCTGAGCCTGAAGCAGCTTGCGGCATTGTTGCAGCGCAGCCGTTTGTTTTTCGGTGTGGACACGGCCCCGATGCACATGGCTGCGGCGCTCGGTAGACCCGTCGTCGCGCTCTTTGGACCTTCTGATTCCCGGGTTTGGGGACCCCTTACTCCGTTTCGGCGAGTCCTGGAGCGCCGGGACGAGTTCGCCTGCCTCCCGTGTCGAGAGGATGGATGCGGCGGCAGCAAGCGAAGTCGGTGCCTGGAGGCCATCACGCCCGATGAGGCGCTCGAGGCCATCGAGACGCTGCTGGCCGAGACGTCACCGGTTTTTCGATCGGGAGCCGAGGGGGCTGCCCACCGCCGCCCTGGGGATTCCTCGCGATGAGACGCGTCCTGTTCCTGTTCGTGACCCTGCCGGTCGGCGGAGCCGAGACACTGTGCTTCGAATTCCTCAGGGGTCTGGATCCGAACCGGTTTAGGTGCACCATCTGTTGCATTGGTGAAAAGGGGGTTCTCGGGCGCGAGATGGAACGCAGCGGCTTCGACGTCGTCTCGCTGGGGCGCATGCGATCCAAACGATTCGAGGCTCCGACGGTGAGCGCTCTGGCCAACCTTCTGAGGTCCCTCCAAATTGACATCCTGCACACCAACATGTATCATGCCAACCTCTACGGTAGGCTGGCGGCGCTGCTTCTGGGGAGGCGGCGTCCGCGTCTTGTTACCGCGGTCCACAGCCTGTATTCGAGAAGGAAACTCCATCGGCTGCTGATCAGCCGCGCCCTCAACCGTTACACGGATCGCATTCTGGCCGTATCCCAGGCCGTCAGGGACGACGTGCTCCGTTACGAAAGGGTTCATCCCGATAAGGTGGCGGTCCTGCCGCTTGGGGCTGATTTCGATCGGCTCGATACCTCGATGTCCCCTGAGGAAGCCAAGGAACGGCTGGGACTCTCCAGCGTGGATCACGTTCTGGGAACAGTCGGGCGTCTGGTTGCGGAAAAGGGACATGAAACCATGCTCGATGCCCTGGCCGTCCTCCGCGCTCGCGGATGGGAATTCAAGCTGCTCCTTGTCGGGGGCGGCCCGCGGGAGGCCGCCCTCAGGGAACGTGCGGAGAGGCTTGGGATTGAGAACCAAGTGGTTTTTGCGGGACAGCGCCGGGACATTCCCGAGTTGTATCGGGCCATGGACCTCTATCTGATGGCCTCCACATCGGAGGCAGCCTCCCTTGCGCTGCTCGAGGCCATGGGGACCGGGCTGCCCTGTGTGGTCACCTCGGTGGGGGGGATGATGGAGCTGGTAGATGGGGGGCGCTGTGCCATGGTGGTCCCTCCGGGGAATCCCGAAGCCCTGGCCGATGGTATCGAGGATCTGTGGGGGTCCGAGGCGCTGCGGACGAGGCTCGCACGGGCGGCCAAGGAGCGGGCACGGTCGCTCTACGGGAAAAAGGCCATGATCGATCGCCTCGAGGCGATCTATGAGGGGTTGTTCCCGGGTTCTCACCCGTGACGACGTGCCGGTGAACCCGAGCGAGTGCAACCCGTCGATAGCATTGGGTTAGCGCTCCGGCGTCATTCCCGCACAGGTGGGAATGCAGTTCTCATGTAGCCCTCTGGACCGTCGCCATCGCGGGGGTGACGTTCACTGAACAACATTGGCGCGACCCCGGAGCCATTCGAAGTCATGAGGTCCAAACGTGATCCTTTCGCATAAATACAAATTTATTTTCATCAAGACACGAAAGACGGCCGGTACAAGTATTGAAATCAGCCTGTCGCGATATTGTGGTGATGAAGATATCATCACACCTTTGAATCCTGACGAAGACGAAATGAGGAAGGAACTCAACGTTTATCCGAGGAACTACCTTGTCCCACTGTCAAAGTACAGAGGAAAGGAATGGCTTCGCTATATCCGGGGATGGCGTCTGAAGTACTGGGATCATATGCCGGCCAAGCATATCAAACGATTTATTGGAGACGAAATATACAACAGCTATTTCAAGTTTTGCTTTGAAAGAAACCCTTGGGACAAGGTACTTTCATATTATTACTGGACGAACCGGAACCACCAGTATAAGGATCTCGATGACCTCCTTCGCAACAAGGAGTTGTGCACGGATTACCACAAATACAGTATCAACGGTGAACTGGCGGTCGACTTCGTCGGCCGCTACGAGCATCTCATGGAGGACCTTGAACAGGTTTGCAACAGGCTCGGGATCCCTTTCGACGGGTGGCTGCCCCGTGCCAAGGCGGGCTATCGTAAGGACCCTCGCCGGTATCAGGACGTGCTCGATGAGGCCCAGAAGCAGTTCATTGACGATCGGTTCCGCCGAGAGATCGAGTTGCTGGGCTACCGGTACGAAGGTGAGGATGCTGCGGTGGCGCTTTCCGCCGAAACCATGCGGATGGCTCAATGCCATTAGACGGTGGTCATGAGAATCGCGATCGTATCGGATATCCACGGGAATCTGGAAGCCCTCCATGCGGTTCTCCGGGAAATCGACCAATCGAGGGTGGATCGAATCGTTTCCTTGGGGGACAACGTCGGTTACGGTCCGGATCCGGATGAGGTGGTACGGACGCTCCAGCGCCTCGACGTCCACTCGGTCATGGGGAACCATGAGCTCGGCCTCGTGGACCCATCATCCCACCCGTGGTTCAACAAATCGGCCCTCACCTCCCTTTTGATCACACGACGACTTCTTTCGGACCCATCCCTCGAATCCATCGCCGCGCTTCCCTCGACATGGGTGGAAGGCGGGGCGCTCTTCGTCCACGGCTGTCCTCCGAATTCCATCTCGCGTTATGTGTTCGAAATCTCGCTGCAGGAGATGGCGGTTCTGATCCAAAGCCTGGCGCAGAACATCTGTTTTGTCGGTCACACCCATGTCTTGAGTCTGTACGTTGATGACGGGGAACAGGTTGAGGAGGTACCCCTTGGGGAGGGAATCCATGAGCTGAGGGGCCCCAGGCGTTATCTGGTCAACGCAGGAAGCGTCGGGCAGCCCCGAGACGGGGACAATCGCGCGAAATATTTGATCTGGATGCCCGAGGAGGGCCT
>CAZGQL010000022.1:782-6851 GCA_964527905.1 uncultured Syntrophobacteraceae bacterium | reverse complement strand
TTGCGAAGACCGCCGCCCGAATCCTGGAAAGAGGCTTTCCCAGATTCAACGCGGATCGACTTTGGTGAGACGGCGGGACGCTCCGGATGAAGCGCATCGGCAAGTATGAAATCCGTGGGCTTCTAGGCAGGGGCGGGATGGGAACTGTTTACAAGGCTCGCCTCCCCGTCGTCGGAAAGCTCGTGGCCTTGAAGCAACTCGACCCCCATCCCCACCTGGTGGCGACATGGGGGAGGGCACGCATCGAGGAGCGATTCATTCACGAGGCCGTCGCCATCGCCAGTGTGCGCCATCCAAACGTGGTCGAGGTGTTGGATTTCGACGCGGATGGCCAGCGGCCCTTCTTTACCATGGAGTACTATTACCAAAGCCTTGGGATGGTTCTGGGCGAAACGCGGGTCATGGAGGCTCCGTGTCGGCTGCTCCGTCTCGAGACCATCATCCGTTACGGACGGCAGCTCTTCTCCGGCCTTGCGCGCCTTCATCGCGCGGGGATCATCCACCGCGATATCAAGCCCCATAACCTGCTATTGACGGAAGAGGACCGGATCAAGATCTGCGATTTCGGACTCTCGAGACTTCGTGGGGAATCACAACCCGGCGTAGAGGGGGCGGCCATGGTGGGCTCACCGTTCTATGCCGCACCGGAACAGGAACGTCACCCGGAAGCCGTCGACGCCAGGGCTGACTTGTATGCCGCCGGGGTCGTCATCTGCCGCATGCTCTCGGGGCTCTTCCCCGGTGCGCAAGCTTGGCGGAGCATCGATGGCAGGCCCGGAGCCGGCAAGCCGTGGAGGGCGTTTGTGCAACGGGCGACTCGCTCCAGGGTCGAAGAGCGACCACCGAGCGCCGAACACATGCTCCAGGAACTCGATCAGCTCGAGGCAAGGTGGATGAAAGAAAGAGACCTGCTCTGTGAGGAGGGGCGGTTCGGCCCAACTCGAGAAGCCTCGCGGGGGGCTAAGGTGGAGCTGCGTTCCAAGCCGCTTCGGGTCACGCCGGCACAGGCACCCGCCGTTTTTGCATGCGACCCGCTCCTTCGCCCACGCCGTCTTGTGGCCAACGATTTTGAGGTCCTGGGTGAGGGGGAGCTCCTCTTCGACCGGTCCACGGGACTTCTTTGGCAGTTGAACGAGTGGCCGGATCCAATGGAGTGGGAAGCGGCCCACCGGTGGATCGAAGATCTGAACCGCCGGGTCCTGGCGGGGCTTCGAACCTGGCGTCTGCCGACGGTCCCGGAAATGCTCTCGCTCTCGCGTGACCCGGATCCGGCGGATCAAGGATGCGCATCAAACTTCTTGAATCCGCATCGGAAGTGGTTTTGGACCTCCGATCGGAAATCGTATTGTGCGGCATGGTACGTGGACACGCAACTGGGATATGCCGGTTGGAGCGATCGGACGTGCCGGTATTTCGTCCGGGCGGTGAGCGGCGCTTGAGTGCCGCACCCCCGGCCGGACTCGCTCCATGGAGGCGGGTCAGGCCCGTCCGAACAGGGGATTGCGCTCCCGCTGCCGGTGGATTGCGGGTGGGCTGTTCTCCATGAGTCGCTTCACCTGGTCCTGGTGCGTTCGGTAGATCTCTCCCGCCAGTTCGTTCAGGGAATAGTCCACCACCTCCCGCCTGGGAAGGTCGAGGGGGGCAGGAAGGTTCATCCGGTCGATGGAAACCGGGTGCAGGTAAAGCTTTTGATCGATGGAGGCAAGCTCCTCGGCGGTGAAGTTCTCGCCGAGGAACCGCTTCCGTTCGAGGGTGCCCGAATCCAGGTTTTTCAGAAAGCTCAGGATGGTCAGCAGATCATAGTTCTTTTGAAATTTATCGATGTTCAGATTGACCGCGCGGCATTCGGCGATGAGGTCCTCATAGGCCTTGCGGTAGTCGTTCATCCACTGGTAGAAGCGGGCGTTCGCCTCCAGGACGAGCTTTTTGAATCGGCCTCGGTCCGTGAGGGCACGGACCTTTATGAAGCGTGTGTCGCGGGCGAACTTGCCCTCAACGCAGGAAGCCCAAAATGATCCTGCCGGAATGTGGAGCACGTGCATGAGCCGCTGCTGCATGGTGGGACTGATCATGAGATAGGCCATGCGGCTCAGTCGCCTTCCAGTCTTGACGGCCAGCCGCTGCGCATCCTCCCCCCGTTTCTGGATGTCTTCGATTTGAAACCCGACGATGCACCGCTCGGTGAGGTAGTTTTCGATCACCTCTTCCTTCACCTGACGGGTGAGGCTGCTGATCAGATCGTCTTCCATGGGCATTCCTCATCAAACGGAAGGGGAGTCCCAGCAAGCGGCGGGCCGCTACGGCTGCTCGATCAAGTAGGTCTGAGGGTTGAGCACCAGACCGGGATGCTCGGGGCGATAGCTGTTGCCGAGTTTCAATACCTGAAGCACGATGGCGCCCGAAGAGGGCTCCAGGAGAAGAATCGAGTCCAGCAGATCATCCATGTCGTGGCAAGGATAGGGAATGCCACGATCGTTTTGCGTGGCGATGTGGCGGTGTCGTCGAGCGGAAAGCCACAGGGCCAGTTGGTGGCGGTGGGCGAACTGCTTGAGACCCTCGATGGTGGATCGCTCCACGCGATCGAAGTCCAGCCCGTCCACAACCGCCATGGCGGGTGCGAAGCCCGCCTGCTCCTTCAAGTTGTTGAGGCTTTGCTCCAACTTTTCAAGTTGGAACGACTGGTGTAGGAAGGCCAGGATGAAACGGCGCGGCTCGATGCGGTATTGAAGGGTGGAGAAATCCTCGCCCGTGGCCGTGGAAACGCCGTGTTTGAGAAGCTCGTGATACCAGAGCTTGATCTTCTCGGGGGTCTCGTCGATGCACACATGGAGCACGGAGGCCCCGTGGAGCAGTTGTTCGAGGGCGAGATGCGTCAGACAGGCCGTCTTGCCGACGCCTGTCCAGGCCAGCAGCACGCCGAGCTCCCCCGGGCCAAGGGTTTTGCCCAGGGCGGCCTGGATCATTCGAACGGGTTCGGATTTCGGAGCGAGTGCCTGATCCATGAAAGTGGTCTCCTCAAGGGTGATGTATCTATATCACTTCTTCTGCGATTTTTGCTCTTCTTTTTGCCGCTTCACGATCTCTTCGGCGATACTCTTCGGAACCGGCGCATAGCGAGAGAATTCCATGGTGAATTCGGCCTTGCCCTGGGTCGCCGACCGCAACACGGTGGAGTAACCAAACATCTCTGACAAGGGAACCTCCGACTCGATATTGGAAAACACCCCGTCTTCCGAGGTGCTGACAATCATGCCGCGGCGCTGGTTGAGGGTTCCGAGCACCGTGCCCTGGAATTCCGAGGGCGTTTCAACGACCACGCGCATGACGGGCTCGAGTAGAATCGGCCCCGCCTTCTCGTAGACTTCCCGGAAGGCCCCGATGGCCGCCTGCTGGAAGGCGAGGTCCGATGAGTCTACGGAATGGGCCGCACCGTCGTTGATCGTCACCTGAACTCCCGTAATGGGGAATCCCGCCAGGGCTCCCTTGCGCAGGCACGCTTGAAACCCCTTGTCGCATGAGGGGATGAACTCCGTTGGAATCACGCCCCCGGTGATTTCATTGTGGAACAGATAATCGCCCTCGGTATAAGGTTCGACGTACCCGGCCACCCGTCCGTACTGGCCGGATCCTCCGGTCTGCTTCTTGTGCGTGTAGTTGAACTCCGCCCGTCGGGTGATCGTCTCCCGGTAGGCGACCTTGGGCATGCCCGTGTCGACCTCCGCCTGATACTCACGACGCATCCGTTCCACATAGACATCGAGATGGAGCTCTCCCATGCCGCAGACGATGGTTTCCCCGGTTTCCTCGTCGAGATAGGTCTTGAAGGTGGGATCTTCCTTGGTGAACCGCGAAAGGGCCTTGCCCATATTGACTTCCGCCTTTTTGTCCTTGGGCTTGATGGCGAGGGAAATGACGGGGGCGGGCACGTGCATCGAAGTCATAGCGTAGTTGACGGTTCCGTCCGTGAAGGTGTCCCCCGAGGCGCACTCGATGCCGAACAGCGCGACGATGTCCCCAGCGGCGGCGTCATCGATGTCTTCCATTTCGTTGGCGTGCATGCGAATCAGTCGACCGACCTTGACTTTCTTGCCCGTTCGGGCGTTGACGATGGTGTCGCCTTTGGTCAGGGTTCCCTGATAGATTCGGACGTAAGTGAGTTGTCCATAGCGGCTCACCTCCAGTTTGAAGGCAAGCATCACCAGCGGATCGGACGGACTGCCGCTGAGCCGGACGACCTTTTCGTCATGATCGAGATCCAGGGCTTCGTTGGGACATTCGGCGGGGCCCGGCAGGTAGCGCGCCACGGCATCGAGGAGAAGCTGTACGCCCTTGTTCTTGTAAGCTGAACCGAGTAGCACGGGTGTCAGGCGCAGGGAAAGTGTGCCCCGCCGGATGGCTTCGTGGATGAGCTCCTCGGTGACCTGCTCCTCCAGGATTGCCTCGGTCAATTCATCCGAAAAGAGCGATACCGCATCGAGCAGTTCCTCGCGTTTTTCCCGGGCCGTGTCCAGCATGTCCTCGGGGATGTCACCGGTGATCACCGTTTCGCCATTGGGACCTTCAAAGGTGATGGCGCGCATGGCGATGAGGTCGATGACGCCACGATGATCCGCCTCGAGACCGAGGGGGATCTGGAGCAATACCGCGTTGTGGTTGAGCCGCTCCTTGAGCTGTCGGGTCACGCGGTACGGGTCCGCCCCCGCGCGGTCGCACTTGTTGATGAATGCCAAACGTGGCACGTTATAGCGAACCATCTGGCGGTCCACCGTGACGGATTGGGACTGAACGCCTCCGACCGAGCACAAGACGAGAACGGCTCCATCCAGGACACGCAGGGCGCGCTCGACCTCGATCGTAAAATCCACATGGCCGGGCGTGTCGATGATGTTGATGGAGTGGTCTCCCCAGTTGCAGTAAGTTGCGGCCGACTGGATGGTGATCCCACGCTCCTTCTCGAGTTCCATGAAATCCATGGTGGCCCCCACGCCGTCTTTCCCCTTGACGTCGTGGATGGAGTGGATGCGCTGGGTGTAAAAAAGGATGCGCTCGGTGAGGGTGGTCTTTCCGGAATCGATGTGCGCACTGATCCCAATGTTGCGCAGCTTGGTCGGATCTCCTTGCATGGTGTTCCCCGTGGTCTTTTTCGGTGTTCTGGTCAGTATGGTCTCGCGCCACGAAAAAACGGGCACCATCCCGATGGGCCCGTCAAAGGTCTCGCCTTATAACAAACTGGGGCGACGAGGCAAAACGAAAAATGCGCTCTGAAACAGAAATGCCACAATAGGCCAGATATGTCCGAACAAGTCAAGCCGATTTCCGTTGGGTTCGCGACCCTGGAGCCCCCGCGATCCGTGTATGCCGCTTTCGAGGTTTTCCCCCGGCCCAAGGGCGCTTCGATCCACATCGCCGCCGTGGTGGAGGTCCTTGCGCGTCACCACGCGCCGGTCTGGCTCCTGTGCTGCGGCGTGGGGGACATGCCGGCCTTCCAGCGGGAGGGGGCGATCGTGATCTGGCGCTACAAGGAAAGGCATCCCAATATGCTTCGGCGCGCCCAGGGCTTTTCCCGTTTCGTGGCCGAGCGCCTGCAAGGCCTGAGGGATCAGGAGGTGCTCGGCATCTTTCGGGATCCCTGGGGAGGGTGGCCGATGCTCAAAACTCTCCCGAAGGCTGCAACCGTTTTCGAGGTGAACGGTTTGCCCAGTTGGGAATTGGGCTACCGCTATCCGGCGTTTTTCCACCGTTTCGCCCTGCGGGAAAAAATTGCGGATTTGGAGCGTTGGTGCCTGGGTGCAGCGAGGGCCGTGTTCACGGTTTCGCACGTGACGCGCGACGCCCTCGTCCAAGGCGGGCTGGACGCCGGGAAGGTCACCGTGATTCCCAACTGTGCCGCGGATCCGTTTTTCCGGGATCCATCGGAGGCCGATCCGACGCATCAAGAGGAGTTCGACCTGTCCGCGCGGTTGAGCCATGGTCGATGGTTCGGATACATCGGGAGCCTCCACCCCTGGCAGGGGGTCGAAGTGCTCGTGGACGCCTGGGCGGAGATCGCGCCAGATTGGCCGGACGTGC
>CAZGQL010000022.1:494-737 GCA_964527905.1 uncultured Syntrophobacteraceae bacterium | reverse complement strand
GTTGAGGCGGCGGATCCGCAAGCGCGGCCTCAACGGGCGAGTCCTGCTGCACCCCCCTCTCAGCCCTGAGCGACTGGCCGCTCTCTTGCCACGTCTCGAATTCACCTGCGCGCCGCTCCTGGAAACCGCACGCAATGTCGTCCAGGGCTGCTGCCCCATCAAGATTGTGGAATCCATGGCCGCGGGGACGCCGGTTCTGGCTTCGGACCTGAGGGTGAGCCGGGCGCTGATCCGACATGACGT
>CAZGQL010000022.1:0-469 GCA_964527905.1 uncultured Syntrophobacteraceae bacterium | reverse complement strand
GACTGGGCCCTCGCGCTTCGAAGACTCCTCAGGGACCGTGGGATGCGCCGCCGACTGGGACGAGAGGCCTCGCACACAGCACATCGACGCTTTACGCACCAGGTCATGTCTGATAGGTTGCAAAGAGTGTTTCAGTCCGCCCTGGCAACCCACAGGCGGAGGGATCCGGTAAGACACCCGGCGAAGGGGGAACCATGGGACAGCAATCCGAACGTCGACCCCTAAGGAAGCTTTCCAAGGCAGCCTCGGCGGCCATTCTCGAACGCCGTCTCCAGGGTCGTTTCCGAGTGAATCGATGGCTCAGGGTTCTCAAAGAGCTTGCACGGTATGATGAAGCGGGCGAGCTGTTGCGGGCCCAAGCCACGCGACGGGCGGCCGTAAGCGGAAGTGTTCTGTTTTTCGCTCTTATCGGGGTGGTTTTTTCCATCATGCTCAAGGGCTATCTAGTCGCGGCGGCTTTCGCCGCCCT
>CAZGQL010000021.1:43267-45390 GCA_964527905.1 uncultured Syntrophobacteraceae bacterium | reverse complement strand
CGCTACCGCCCAGACGCTGGAAGCGATTCGCCCGTCCGATCTCCTCGCCCGTCCGCGACATGACCTCACCCGTAAGCTCATTCGCGCGGCGCGATGGTCCGCTCACACGGCCCGGCAGGGCTAGAGCTCGCATCAGAGCCATGAGCGTCCCGGTGGATCCCCATTCCAGCGTGTTCCTGGCGGGAATCCAGGGCCGTCAGATGGATGGATCTCCGCCGGAGGCGGGCGGAGACGACGTGTGAGAAACATGGTTGCCCGGTTGGGAGGGGCAGCCTCAATGCTCTTTCACCACATACGGCTTGATGTCGAGGATGGGTGTGCCGTCGAGGATATCGATTCCTTTGACGTGGACCCTCGTCCCCTCGACGGCGAGCACTTCCAGGACCGAGAACCCGATAGGGTTGGGGCGCCTCGGGGAGCAGATGCTGAACACCCCCAGTCGCTCCCCCTGTCGATGGGGCGGGGTCTGGACCAGATGAGCTTCTTCGAAGGGCGGCGACTGGTGAAACACAAAGATCACCACGATCCGCTGACCGACCTGGATGTCCTTGAGCCCGTCCAGGTACTTCGGATCGATTTCCAGGATGCCTACCTCCTCCGACACCGTCCAGTGCCTCGGCACCTTTTCCGCATCGGTTCTCAAGAAACCGATGGGCCTCATCGTGATCGGGTCCACGGATTCCTCTCCTGGCTAGAAGTTGATTCCCGCCCGCACCACCACGGTGAAGGGGGCGCCGACCAGGTAGCTCGCGGCCCCCGCCCGGTTGTCGTCGCTGACGTTGATCGTCGAAACATACCTCTTGTCGAACAGGTTGTACATCTCCAAGGAGAGTCGCACGGATTCCGATTTCAGGAGATTCTTGTGCGTGTAACTGAGCATGAGGTCCGCGAGGAAATGGTCGCCGATCCGTTCCTGGTGTTCCACGTCGGCGTAACGCTCGCCCACGTAGCGCATCATGGGCACGAGCTCGAAACCCGCGTACTTCAGGATGAACCCGGATTTCACGAGCCATTCGGGCGTGTCGACCACCTGTCTGCCCCTGGCATCCAGGGTTCTCCCCTGGAAGGTGAGGTCTTCGTCGTACGTGAGGTGAACGAAAGAGGGGTTGAAAAAGAAAGTGAGATAATCTTTGAGGAACAAGCTCGTGTCCAGCTCGAATCCGTAACCCGTCGCTTTCCCGACGTTTTGCTGATAGTTCACCCCGTTGAGTCCGGGGCCCGTGATGCGCGGGTCAAAGACGTTGGTGAGGAGATTGTCATGCTTGGCGTAAAACAGGGTGGGCATGATCTCGAAAAGGTCGGTGCGGCCCCGGGCTCCCAGCTCGAAGTTGTCGGAAATTTCCGGGGCATAGCCCTTGAATAGATCGTTGAGGGTGACTCCCGCCCGCTGGAAGGCCGCCCGGTTGTTGTTGTACAGATTGATGAGGGGCACGTAGGAATAGGGTCGGATCAGGCTGCGCCCGTAACTGGCATAGATCTGGGCGGAATCGTTAAAATTGTAGGCAAGGCCGACGCTGGGGAGGTACTCGTCGTAGGTTTTCGCGTCCCGGTCCAAGTCCTTGGCTCGAACGGGTTTGAAAGTCGGCGCCGGGCCGCTGGTGAAGCCCTTGGTGGCGGGTTCGTCGTAATAAAAGTACTTCAAACCCGCCTGCCAATCGAAGGACCACAGCTTACCGGCGAACTTGATATACGGGCTGTGCACCATCCCGTTGTCGTCGCTTTCCGTCAGGATTCCTGCGCCCCGGAAGGCGAGCGTGCCGGGAAAGTAGTTTTCGGTATTGATCTTCATGTCGACGGATTCAAACCAGTAACCCACGGTGGCCTGGATCGGGGCAAATTTCAGACTCGCCTCCGAAATGATTCCAGTGCGTTCGATGTCTCGAATGCGTTTGGTCACCAGCCCCCCCTGGCTGGTCGAGCCGTTGAAGATGATGGAATCTTCAATGGAATAATACGGTTTGAAGGTCAGGTTCAAGTAGTCGGTGACCGTGATGGGCAGGATCGACAGGACGTCGTAATTGGTCAGGTCGGATTGGTTGTAGAGGTAGTAGTTGATGTTCTCGCGTCGGTTCGCCGCGTTGGTGTAGGGCTTGGCCAGACGGTCGTTGTAATCGAAATAGTAG
>CAZGQL010000021.1:29621-43245 GCA_964527905.1 uncultured Syntrophobacteraceae bacterium | reverse complement strand
GTAGAAGTCATCGAGACGCCGGACCTGAGCGTAGGTCAGAGGCCGGTAGAGGTTCTGGACCTGGTCGTTCAAGTTGAACCAGATTTTGATTTCGTCCTCTCCGGCCGTGGGCTGGCTCATCATGAAATTGAAGTTCTTCCGCGGTCCCAGATCCCCCGGCCCCTTCCATTTGTCCGCTTCCGTGTAGGAGAAGGAGCTCGACAAGCGCGTCCCCGTGCACGGCAGGGACCCCGAATCGAGGCGGAGGAAGGAACGGTAGTAGTCATGGGACCCGTATGCTTGGCTGAAATCGGCCCCCATCGTTTTTTCGGGCCAGCGCGGCCTCAGCTCGAAGACGCCTCCGCGGCCTCCGACTCCCGTGCCCAGGTCGGCCGGGATGGCTCCCTTGTAGACCGCGATGCCCTGCATATTCTCCATGTCGTAGAGATATTCCCGGGGTCCGATGGGATTGCCGCCGTAGTTGGGGACCCCTTCCACCGACATGGCGCCCAGGACCGACCGGACGCCACGCACCCGGACGTTTCGCTGCTCGGCGGCGAGCCCGAAAGGGTCGGGGCTTTCGACGGTGATCCCTGGAAGCATGTTCACCGCTTCGTAAACGCTGGTCTCCGCTTTGCTGCCCTGGATCTCGATGCCTTTTCGCGTGACTTCCTTGCCCGTGTAAACGGTTTCACCGGTCTGCTTGGTCGGCGTCACGAGCTTTTCCCCCGTGACCACGATCTCCTCCATGGGCGCCGCTTCTTCTTGCGCCCGGCACGAGAGTACGTTCAGCAGACCGATCATCCCCATCAGAGACAACGCGATGACGACTCGTTTCATCCTCTTTCCACCCTTTCCAATCTTTGGATTCATATGCCTCGAAAATTCACATCATGAAGCGGACGTTCCGCACCTCTATTGAGAAAACCGGCCCCGGGTGCCCTGCGCCGCCGCCATCCTCCCATGGGGGGACAGAGAATGCCCCTGCCCACCCGGGAGGAACTCATTCAACAACTTGCCGCGAAAGCTGAATCGCCGTCACGGGATCGCCGGAAGGGCCATGATGGAAATCATGGGATCCGCACCCGGTGCCGCGTAATCTTTGGGGTGTTTGCCTTCCGGAAGCTTGAACCTTTTGTAGGAGGTGAGCAGGTTCCAATCGGTCAAATGGCTCAGGGACCATAGGTCGGTACAAAGCTTGTTGAGATGGCCCGTGTAGACATTGCAGCCGGTTTGATCGGCGCTGGGAAAGGTGAACCCAAGGATGAGGCCCTCCCACTGCGGATCCGCCTCGTTCTTGTGGTAGATGATGGAAGCGGCGTTGCTGAATTCACCCCAGTTGGCCGTCCGGTAAGCCGGCGTGGAATAGGTCACCCCATAGCCGCTCTTGCCAGGTGTGGCATTGAGGATCACCATGAGGGCGTCTTCCTTGCACCAGTGTTGGAGACCCTGCACGAACCAGGATTCCGTCTCTGTGGGCGCGAACGCGGCCTTGGCATAGTTGGCCATGATGATCCCTGAGGTCACGCCGGGGCAGTAGTGGTCATGGAATTCGAAAGATCGGAGGATATAGGCGGGCACGCCCTCCGCCACCCCATTGGCGATGGTCACGATGCGGAATTCGTTGCCGCCGAAGGTGGGGGCCTTGGGGAAATTGTCGCTAAAAACGGGAGGAGGGCCTGGAACGTAAGTCGAAGTCTCCGTCAGATACTTGTAATCGATGCGCGCGGTGGATCGAATGCTGAACAGGTCGGAGTCCTTGCCCTTGGCGCCGACCTTGGTCGGGTCCACCTGGAGATAGGCGCAGAAGCCCGACTTCTTGTCATAAACCGCGAACCAAAGGGGCACCCGCGGGGCGGAATGGACCTCGATGAGGCTGTTGGCGCCCCGGCTCGCCCTGGTGACCTCGCTCAGCCCATCCAGTGCCGCCATGGTGGACTGGTCATTGACCTCCGCGTAGCCTGCATTGGTGAGGGCAATGAGGTTCCTGGGCTCGGGAAATCTTTTCGTTTCTTTTGCAATCATGGAAAGGGCCAGGGCCGCGGCCTTTGCTCCGATCGATTTCCACTCCTTGTAACCATCGCCCCCGCCCTGGCACGCCGAAGCGATCGATTCGCCGGCGACTACACCCGAAAGGGCGACCGCAAGCATGAGAAAACCGCAGAGAATCCTTCGCGCTTGTTTCATCGTGCGTCCTTTCTTTCAAGCGATCTGTCAGAAAAGCCATTTTCTCCCACTATTGCCGAGCGACGCATGGAAACCTGCACGGTTTCGCTGATTTCATCTGCTTGAAGAACAATCGAAAACCGACCCCAGACTCCGGGCCGGTCATCCCTTTTCAAAGGAATGGCTTAACGGCGCCGGTCGACTTGGTCCAAATCTTGGAATCGACCCGCGGCAACCCTCTCCACGGGGTCGCACTCACCTCCTTTCCTCGGATCGGGCAGGGTTCAAGCCCTGCCTTCCAGGGTCCGAATGGAATGACCCGCCTGCCCAACCGTAACGGGGTGCTGAACACACAGATCCGCGCCGCTCCCAGGTCTCCCTGGGACGGCGAATCCTCTCAACCCAAGCCGAATCGCCTGCCGACTGAGGGTGCGGTTTGCCGCCGCGCGATGAAAACCCGGTAACCCTCCGGTCATGGGCATCGCCCACAGGTCCGTCGCGGGTTTTGAGCACAAAAAAAGCCACGAAGGATAAGCCCCCCTCTCGAGGGTCAAAGCCTTCGTGGCTTCATTGCATGATCAGGTTGCAGACAGGATGGCGCAGCTTTGACTGCGGTTGATGACCGTTGTGATAATTAGTACAACTAATCCCATGCTGTCAAGTGACTAATCATACGCGAGGACTTCCCACCACCAGCTTCTCGATGGTCGGCACCACCTCTGGATAGGCCCCCCGGGCACCCGGCCCGCCCGTCAGTAGAAGGCTGAGGAAAAGGCATCCAAGCATTCCGGCTCGGCTCAGCATGAGAGGTCTTCCTGGGAGCCCGCCAGCGGGAGCCGTGATGGAGCCGGGAAGAGCATGACTGGGTTGCCTTCGGCGCTGATGCGCCCGCCGGATAGCACACCGGCGCGGTGGCAAAAGGCCCGAACGAGGTCCAGGTCGTGGGATATGAGGCAGAGGGTGAGTCCCCTCTCCCGCCGCCTGCGGTCGAGAATCCCCAGCACCTGCGCCTGGACCGAAACGTCGAGCATCGCGGTGGGCTCGTCCCCGATGAGAACCTCCGGCTCGAGCCCCAGGGCCCGGGCAAGCGCCGCCCTCTGGGCCTGGCCCCCGGAGATCTGGTGCGGCCTGCGGTGGAGGAGGTCCTCGGTGAGCCCGCATTCAGCAGCAAGCGACCGGACGCGATCTTGAACCGCTGATCTCGAGCGCACGAGGCCATGGGCCTTGAGAGGCTCGGCCACAGCCTCAAACAACGTCTGCCTCGGGTCGAGCGACAGCTGAGGGTTCTGGAAAATCAACTGGACACGGCGCCGATACGCGCGAAGGGCCGCCCCCCGGAGGGATCCGACCGCCTCGCCCCCTAGGAGCACCCGCCCCGAGGAGGCAGGCAGAAGGCCCAGGGCGATGCGCGCAAGGGTAGTGAAGCACTCGGGCTGCTTCAGCAGCCCAGTTGGATTCATGTGCTTCTTGTTCCAAGCTCGCCGGACGTGTCAAGTGCTTGGGAACGGCGGAGGCGATCACCGTGCTTGACTTCCCGACCTCCAGCCTTTATGAAGGGATAACGATCGAGAGGCGCCGGAAGCCGCCGCTAGAGTCATCCGATTCCAATCCAGCCATTCAACGGGAGCCAAGAAGGCTCGGGTGTTCACAGCCTGATGCCATCTTGGCTCTTGCTTTTTGGTGACGCCCGAGTCGTCCGGCACAAAGGAGGCACGCTTATGGGTCACCATCGCGGAGAACAGCTCCATCACCACACGCATGGCAAGGATCACTCCCACCCGCCTGAGGGATCGTGCTGCCATGAGCACGGCCGGCAGCGGGTCACACCCGCAGGAAGCCCGGAGCCTTCGGCCCGGGAGAAGCTCATCCTTCGGCTCGAATATGCTTTGCGCCATAACAGCGATCACGCGACGTTCTATGAGAGGCTGGCCGAGGAAGCCGGAGGGTTCGAAGGGGAGGTGGTCGCCGAGGAAATACGGGAAGTGGCTCGATACGCCCACCGTCAGAACGAGCATATCTTGAAAGCGTTGGCCCTTGTCCGGGCTCGTTGAGAGCCTGTTTGGGGCTGGCAAGGTGCTGCGGAGGATTCCGGTCGGGCTGTGAGGCAAATCCCTGGGGGAGTGCGACCTCCTTTCGGCGGGAACGGAACTCCGCCCGATCAACAACATCCTATGACGGTAGGGCCGGGATCCGCCCCGGCCGGCATTCTTCGGTTCATTTCAAGATAGGGCCCCAAGGTCCGCCGGGCCTTGACCTCTTTCCTGCTCGAGTGGAATAGCGGAGAACGGTGTTGCTTCGAGTCGCTGTGATCGACGGCCAGGGCGCATCCATCGGATCGGCTCTCATCAAGAGGATTCGACAGGCCTTCGGAGATGACGTGGAGATTTGGGCTTTGGGGACCAATGCCATCGCAACCTCGCAGATGTTGAAAGCAGGCGCCAATCGGGGGGCGGCCGGCGAGGGCGCCATCTGCCATTCGGTCCATCGCGTGGATGTGGTGATCGGATCCATTTCGATTTTGATCAGCAATGCCTTCATGGGCGAGCTCACCCCCGAGATGGCCTTGGCGATCTCCAACAGCCGTGCAATCAAGCTGGTCTTTCCCCTTACTCAAGAACCCGTCCACGTGGTGGGGAGCCTCTCGGAGTCCCTGCCCCATCAGATGGACAGACTCATCGACGGCTTCCTGGCTCCGATCGTGCGAGCCAAGAACGGCCGGAAGGCCTGCGGCTCCCAGTGACTGGGCAGGTTTCTTGGTGCGAGCCTGCGGGGTCGCTACCGTTGAAGATCTTCGGCTTGGCTGCGGGTGGTGTGCTCTCATGAAGGATGCGGACCATTGAAACGAGTCATCGTCACGGGTGGAGCCGGCTTCATCGGCAGTGCGTTCGTGTGGAAGCTGAACCGGGAAGGGATCGAAGAGATCCTGGTGGTCGACCAGTTGCGACATGGCGAGAAATGGAAAAATCTCGTCGGGCTGCGCTACGTCGACTACCTGCAAAAGGACGATTTCCTTCGGCGGATTCTCGACGGAAGTCTCGCCTTCCGTCCCGAGGCCATCGTTCACATGGGGGCGTGCTCTTCCACCACCGAGACGGACGCCGACTACCTGATGGAAAACAATTTCCGCTTCACGCGCGTCCTCGCCGAGTGGGCGGTTGCCTCTGGAGTGCGCTTCGTGTACGCCAGCAGCGCGGCCACTTATGGGGGCGGGGAAGCGGGCTTTTCCGATTCCGTCGAGATCTCCCGTCTCAGGCCGCTGAACCTGTATGGGTACTCGAAGCACCGATTCGATCTGCATGCCGAGCGAACCGGGCTTCTGGAGCGGATCGTCGGCCTCAAGTTTTTCAATGTGTTCGGCCCGAACGAATACCACAAGGGCGAGATGGCGAGCGTCGTCTTCAAGGCCTTCCAGCAGGTTAGGGATACGGGCAGGGTCCGTCTTTTTGAATCCCACCGGGGAGATTGCGCCCATGGGGAGCAGCGGCGGGATTTCGTGTACATCAAGGATTGCGTGGATGTCATGTGGTGGCTCCTGACCCACGGGGACGTGAACGGCCTGTACAACCTTGGCACCGGCGTCGCTCGATCCTGGAACGAGTTGGCACGAGCCGTGTTTGATGCTCTCGGGCGGCCGGTAGACATTGAATACTTCCCTATGCCCGAATCGTTGCGCCCGAAATACCAGGTTTTCACGCAGGCGAGCATGGAGCGTCTGCGGCTTACGGGATGTCCGTTGGCGTTCAGGTCCCTGGAGGCGGCGGTGATGGATTATGTAATGGAATACCTTGAGCCGGGTGGGCGTTACCTCTCGTGATCCGCTCCTTGCTCACATGCCGGGAGGCAGAGTCATGGATCGCAAAGAGTTTTTCAACTCCATGGCAGAGAAGTGGGACGCCAGGTGTCGGCACGACCCCGATCGAATCGGCGAAATCCTCGATCTGGTGCCCATTCACCAAGGGGACACCGGACTCGATGTGGGCACCGGCATCTTGATTCCGTTCCTGCTCGAGCGCATCGGTGGGACGGGCAGGATCTCCACCATCGACATGGCCGATAACATGATTCGAATCGCTCGTGCGAAGTGCGGCGACAAGCGCGTTCGGTACCTCACGGGTGATGTTCTGCACGTGGATTTCCCGCCGTCAACCTTCAATGTCATTGTCTGCTACGCCGTGTTCCCGCGCTTCGAGGACCAGCGCCCTGCGGTGCAACGAATGGGGGAGGCGACACGGAGCGATTGTTCATCGTGGTCGGTCGGAAGCGGAGAGGAGCAGTGATGTCGCCCCGCTGATGGCTTGGACCGACATGGGACGAGACGTCTCCTCGTCTGGGGATCCTGATTGGGGGGCTTGGGAGTCCTGAAACGCCCGAACGATGCGACAGGCGCCGCTCCGAAAGATCGTGTGGCTCTTTCTCCAAACGCGTCATTCCCAAAAGAATTCCGTGACCCAGTTTTCTTTACTCAAAGGAGGAGTTGTGCAAGAATTCCTTACGTCGTGGGGATTCCCTCGGTGTTGTGGTCCCGCCGAGGCCAGTGTCGCAATGGTTCGGTGTGGCAGCCGGGTGCGTGATTGCGCATCGCCGATGCAAGAACTCGAGACGCTCGATCCACCCCGGAGGGGTCCGTCGTGGTGGAACCAAAGACTCCGACTCAAATTCAGAAGCTCTTTGATCCGAACCTACTGGGCGCTTACTGCCAGAGGAAACGAATCCGTCTGCTCATCCTCTTCGGCTCCCATGCGGCGCAGCCGAGGGCGGCCGGGAGCGATGTGGACCTGGCGGTTCAGATGGACCCGGGGGCCGAGCCGGATAGGCTTGAGCTCATTTTCGACCTGGAGGGCATTTTCTCCCCGCGGCCTGTCGATCTTGTGTTGCTGACGCCGCTCACCTCGCCGCTCCTGCTGCAGGAGATCTTTTCAAAGGGCCATGCCCTGTATGAGGGGACTCCGGGGGAATTCCAACGGGGAAGGCTTCGGGCCTGGAAGCTCTACCAGGATACGGCACCTTTGAGGAGGCTGGGAAAGCACTTCCTTGAGGATGTCGTGAGGAGTCTGAGGCATGTCCCCTGAAGTCGTCACCCGGAAGCTTGAGCGAATGTTTCAATACGTCCGCGAACTGCTGCCGCATCGGGAATGTTCCTTTGAGGAATTCTGGCAAGATCATTACAAGATCGAACGGCTCATCGAGCTCCTGGTGATGACGGCGTCCGATCTGGTGATCCACCTGTTGATCGACAGGGGAGAGCCCCCACCAGCCACTTATCGTTTGGCGTTCTTGCGGGCTGGTGAGACGGGCTTGATCCCGCAGGACCTGAGTCGGAGGCTGGCCCTGGGAGCGGGGCTTCGGAACATCCTGGTGCATGAATACGAGGACATCGACTATCGAAGGCTGCATGGGAGCCTGCCGGAAATCCTGGACGACATGGCCCGGTTTATCGAGGAATGCCTGCCGTATGGCGTATGAGGGCGGATGGCTCGGCCGCCGGTGCTACCGGAGGTGGGGCGCATTGCGGTTCTCACCCCATTTGGTCAATTGAGATTATGAGGGGGGTGCAATTATGCCGGTCCGGCAGTCTCGTGATCCATTTCACCTTTGCACCTGGAGATCCCGTCGATTCCGCTCACCGACTTTCCCTGGTCACTCAACAAACCTCGGAGCAACGCACGCGTTGGGAGCCGTTCAGATGGAAGTAGAAACCCACGCGCTGTGCGCGTGGTGATGTGGGCTGGCTACGCCGGTTCCGAATGGGTTTGGCCGAAGCGAAGGCCCACCCAACTGCTATCTCCCACCTCGAGTTGTTGCCGCAACAGCGAGAGGGAGGAGATAGCAGTGAGCAGGTTTCGCGAGTTATCAGATACCATTTGGCACTGTCAGTAGCACACTGTGTGGGTTCCGAAATACCGTTATCGGGTGCTTGTTGGGCCAAATTGCTCTCGATGTCGGGTTCGTCCTTTCGGGATCGCTTCTGATCGAGATCGTCTTTTCCATCAACGGCATGGGGTCCCTGATCCACGAAGCGGGCATGAACCGCGACTATCCCTTGCTCCAGGGTTGTTTTCTGCTGCTCTCGTTCGTGGTTCTCGGCGTCAATTTCGTCGCGGACCTCATGTCCGGCCTGCTGGACCCTCGGGCAGCGGCATGAAACGGCTTGTCGCGGGAAAATGGCTGGCCGCGCACCCATGGCCCGTTGCTGGTTCGGTGATCGTCTTCCTCTTTGGTCTGATGGCCTTGGCGGGCCCCTTCTGTTTTCCGCGTGGTCCCGTCGATGGTGCAAAGCCATTTCTGGCCCCATCCCTGGAGCATCTTTTCGGCACCAACGATGTCGGGTGCGACCTCTTTTCGGAGTGGGTGCTGGCCTCCCGCATATCGCTCACCATCGGCCTGCTGTCCGCTCTCGTCTCCTTGATCGTGGGCGGGGGGGTCGGCATCCTGGCCGGCTATGCGAAGGGCATATGGGGAGAAATCCTGAGCGGTGTGATCGATGTGTTTCTGCTCATTCCGGTGCTCCCCCTGATGGTGGTGATCGTTGCGTACGTGGGGCCGGGCTGGCTGAGCACGACGCTCATCATCGGGCTTCTGAGCTGGTGCTCCACCGCCCGGGCCGTCCGGTCCAAGGTCCTGCAGCTACGGGAGGCCCCCTTCGTAGAAGCGCTCAAGACCCTTGGGATGTCGAGAAGGCGAATCATCCTCTTCCATATGATTCCTCACGTGATGGATATTGTCTCGGCCAAGTTTGTTTCCGCCGTCCCCAGCGCCATGGTAGCGGAAGCCTCCCTTGCGTTCATCGGCTTCGGCGATCCGGCGGCCGTGAGTTGGGGCGGCATGATCCATTTCGCCTTTCACCGGGGTGGTTTCCTGAACAACCTCTGGACCTGGTATCTCCCACCGGGGCTTGCGATCGGGTTTTGCTCCCTGGGATTCATGCTCATCGGCCTCCAACTTCCGCCCGGGCGTGGACGGCGAGTCACCGGGTATTTGGCCGAGGTGTTGACAAAAAGTCACAAAGGGGTATAGCTCCAGTCAAATGGTAGAGGGGTTGATCGAAAGGAGCCTTGGGATGACGGAGACGGCACGAAAGCGGGCTGTTTACGAGGACCTGTTCGATATTCCCGAGAACATGACCGGGGAGATCATCGATGGGGATTTGATCGTCACTCCGCGGCCCTCCAGGAAGCACATCTATGCCGGTTCCATGCTGGGAGGCGCGTTGGGCTCTCCTTTTGTTTCCGGCAGCGGTGGCGGGCCTGGCGGGTGGATCATTCTCATTGGGCCCGAGATAGCCTTCGGGGAGAACATCCTGGTTCCCGACCTTGCCGGCTGGAAGAGGGAGCGCTTTCCCGTGGAGGAACCGCACAATTGGATTTCGGTGAGACCCGACTGGGTGTGCGAAATCCTCTCCCCCCATACGGCCTTGGTCGACAGGACCAAGAAGATGTCCCTCTACGCCCACCATGAAGTCTGCCATGCCTGGCTCATCGACCCGATCCTCCAGACGCTGGAGGTTTTCCGACTGGAAACCGGCAGGTGGGTCGTTCTCGGCGTCCACGCCCAGTCGGACAAGGTGCGGGCCGAGCCCTTTGCCGAAATCGAGCTGGATCTCGCTCTGCTCTGGCTGCAATGAGGGGGGCGTGAATGCCGTGCAGGGGCGCATCGGGAGCCCGGCTGCTCCTTCCCGGGGGCGCTCGGAAGCGTCACGGGCACAACGTCCTCCGGACATCCTGCTCGACCCAAGAGACTCCGGCGATTGGGCAGCGACGGTTCCGGCTCCTATGGGCACACACCGCCCCGGAGCCTGGGGGCGGGGCGAGGGCCTCAGGGCTTCAACCAGAGGTCGGTCAGATCGATTTCGACGGCATCGAAGGGCTCAACCCGCATCTTTTCGCTCTCCGAAAACGCCGCGAGCAGAAACCACCTGCCGGATTCCAGCCGGAAGACCTCAATCGTTTCAGCCACGGGGTCGATGAGCCAGATGTGAGGGACTTCGTGACGGGCATAAATGCCCATCTTTTTGGTGCGGTCAATCCGGAAAGTCGCTGGAGACATGACCTCGCAGACCCAATCCGTGGAGACGGCACAAGTCCTCGTAACGCGCAACGCCCTTGGCGGGATCGCTCATGAAGGGACACTCCGGCTCCGGGGCACCATCTCCCCCCTCTGACGCCGAATCGACTTGGGGAATGTTCTCCAATCCATGATGGCCCAAGTGCCGCTCGACACACACACCGCATGTTACCTGCTCGCCCCGGGTGGGTCAACACGCGGGGGACGCGCAGAGGGATGGCTTGAAGTCAACCATCGGGCCCTTGCCCATCAGAGCCTCCAGTCCCTTGCCTCCATCTGCGCGCGCCACATCTTCCAATACCGGCCTTGCAGTTCCAACAGCACGTCGTGCCGACCGCGCTCGACGATGGTGCCGCCCTCGATCACGAGGATTTGGTCCGCGTCGGCGATGGTGGCCAGTCGGTGAGCCACCGTGATGACCGTCTTGCCCTTGGCGAGCTCGGAGAGCGCCGCCTGGATCTGTCGTTCACTGTTGGGATCGACATAGGCTGTCGCCTCGTCAAGGATCAGGATGGGCGCGTTTTTCAAGATGGCTCGCGCAATGGAGATCCGTTGCTTCTGCCCTTCGCTTAGGCGTGACCCACGGTCTCCCAGCATGGTCGCGTAAGCCGAAGGAAGCGCCTGGACGAATTCCTCGCATCGCGCAAGCCGTGCCGCGGCCGTGACCTCGTCGTCCGAAGCCCCCGGACGCCCCCGCCGGATGTTCTCCGCGACGGTCTCGTTGAAGAGGACCACGTCCTGGAACACGATGGAAAGGGACGCCATAAGGTCTTCCATGCGCATGTGCCGGATATCAACGCCCCCGATGGTGATTTCGCCATCATGCACGTCATGGAACCGGGCCAAAAGACTCGTGAGGGTCGTCTTTCCGGCCCCGGAAGGTCCCACCAGGGCGGTCACGGTCCGTTCCGGGATAGAAAAGCTCACGCCTCGAATGACTTCGGACTCGCCGTACGCGAAACGAACCTTTTCGAACCGTATGTCGTAGCCCAAAGGTTTTCGCGGCTCGTTCGGCTCCTGGAGGGGTTTTTCCTCAAGGAGCATTCGAACCCGGCGCGAAGCCTCGACAACGCCAGCCTGGTTTTCGACCATCGGGTAGAGCCAGTGAAAGAGCGAATCCGTGAACGACGGGAGGGTGATGATGAAAAAGAGCAGCACTTCCAGCGGGACCTGACCGGTCGCATGAAGGTAGATTCCGAGGGGCAGCAAAATCGCAAGGTCGAGGCTGAGGGCCAGGATGAACGTGAGCGAGGGGCCCGTGGTGTCCGTGACCAAGCGGATGTTCCACTCGCGGAATTCCGCCAGGATGCCTTTCAGGGTCGTGAGCCGCAAGGCGCCCTGGTTGAAAACCTTGATGACGGCAACGCCCTGGACGAATTCGATCAGGGCCGAAGCGACGCGCTGGAGGGATTTCGCGCGCCCTGTTCAGCCTCCCAACGATCCGGTGCATCCGGTGGTATGCCAGGCCCAACGCCGGCACCACGGCAAGGACCGCTAGGGCGAGCCGCCAATCGAGCAGGCCGTAAACGATCAAGATTGTCGCTGCCGAACATTGGCTTGAAAGGATGATCCCGGCGAGGTAAACGACCCGCTCGGGCATGGAGGCGTATGCGCCCAGGACGTTACTCAGGTCTCCCGTCGTGCTTTCCGTGAAAAAGCCCAGTGGAAGCCGAGTGAGTGCCTCACCAATTTGCACGCGCAGGTCGTAGGCCATCCGGTAGCCCAGCCTCATGCTCATCACGTAGAGGGAATGGTCGAGAACGTTCAAGACGAGGTAGATCGCCAACAGCGTGCCGGTCAGCCATGCGACCATGGCGAGGTCTACCCGAGGTTCCATGAGCTCCAGGACGGCTCGATACAGGACCCCCATCGGTGTCACGACCAGAACCCCCCGAAGGGCCATCAAGGCGAGGAGGGAGAGCAGCCGGATCCGATGACCGCCGGCGAGTCGGATCAAGGTGGTCAGCATGGCGTCACGACCGGATGCGCCACTCCAGGATCTCCCGGTATGACCGCCACATGCGGTGGAAGCTCCCCTGGAGGCCCATGAGCATGTTGAAATCGCCCTGTTCCACGATTTTTCCTTCCTCGATCACCAGGATCCAATCCGCCTCCGTCACCGTGCCGAGACGATGCGCAATGAGGATGACCGTCTTCCCCCGCGCCAGGGCCGCAATCGCCCGCTGCACGAGGATCTCGTTCTCCGGATCGACGAAAACGGTCGCCTCGTCCAGGATGAGGATCGGAGCGTCCTTGAGAATGGCGCGCGCAATCGAGATCCGTTGCTTCTCCCCTCCACTGAGTCGTACACCCCGTTCCCCCACAACCGTCCGGTAGCCCTCGGGAAGTTGTTCGATGAAATCGTGACAGCAGGCGGCCCGAGCCGCAGCGACGATTTCGTCCTCCCGAGCCTCGGGTTTTCCCATGCGGATGTTCTCGTAGATGGTGTCGTTGAAAAGAAAGGCATCCTGAAAGACCCAGGAAACCGATGCCATGAGCGTCTCTGAAGACAGGCGCCGCACGTCGACTCCCCCGATCTCGACCGCTCCCGCGTCCACATCCCAGAACCTCGCAACCAGTCTCGCAAGGGTCGATTTCCCAGCCCCCGAAGGTCCGACGACAGCCAGTTTCTTCCCTTGTGCCACATGAAAATCGATTCCATGAAGCACCTCCGAATCTCCATAGCCAAACCGAACGTTGCGGAAAGTGACGCCGTAGTCACACGGCGTCCCCCCGAACGTTCCCTCCGGCAGGGCAGGCGCGCGGCGCACCCGCTCGACGCGCTCCATGCACTGCGCCTCCTCCATCGCGAAACGGTTGATGGTGTAGATGCGGAGAAACAGCTTTCCGAAAAGCGAGCCCATGATGAGAAAGAGCAATAGGGCGCCCAAGGGAAGGGACCCTCCCACATGGAGCCAGAAGCCCACCGGGAGGATGAATAGGAGCGTCGAGGTGACGATGGCCTGATAGATGTCGAGGGGGGGCGCGATCTTTTCGTTCCAGGCGATGCAGGATTCGGCCCACCGGGCCATGCTCGCCCGGTATTGCTCGCGGGACGCCGCGGCTAGGTTGAAGATCTTGATCACCTTAATGCCCTGCACATATTCGATGACGGCCGAATTCATCGTCTCCCGTGCGGCCAAGAAGCTCGCCACCATCGCGTTCCAACCGCCGCGGGAGACCAGCACGATCAAAAGCCCGACGCCCACCGGGGCCACGGAAGCCACGGCCATCCGCCAGTCGATGCCAAAGAGCAGGGCGCACAGGAAGAGAGGCACGAACACGATGGACATCATTTCTGGGAAGTGGTGAGCCAAGAACAGCTCGAGCTTTTCGACGTTCTCGTTCATCGTGGTGGAGAGCTCGCCCGTTGTGGCCTTGTTGAAATAGCCGAGCGGTAGTCTCAAGAGCTTCTCCG
>CAZGQL010000021.1:0-29599 GCA_964527905.1 uncultured Syntrophobacteraceae bacterium | reverse complement strand
AAGAGAACTTTGTAAGCCGCATCGTGCGAGAGGTGATAGCCCAGGAACAGAAAAACGTATGCGGCCACGTAGGAGAACAGGATCAAAGCCACCCAGCGGATCACCAGGGGCATCTCCGGAGGGATTTTCAGGAGCTCGCCGATGAGGCGGTAGATGAAATAAAAGGGCATCACCGACAGGGCCGAGGCAAGGATCAACATGAGCCCAGAGAGGAGGAGCGCCCCTTGATGGTTGCCCGCCGCCCGCCAGATGCGTTTCAGCATGCTTTCCCCCCCAACGATCACGCTCGGGCAGACGAGCCCGAGAGGAGCTCCCATGTGTATTCGTGCCGAGGATTCATGAAAACCTGCTGCGTCGGTCCTTCTTCGACGAGACATCCCTGACGCATCACCGCCACCCGGTCGCAAGCGGCACGCACCAGTTCGAGATCGTGGGAGATGAGGAGCATTCCGGACTCCCCGCGTCGCACCCTCTTGAGTAAGGCAAGCAGGATCAGCGCTTGGACCGACGCATCCAGCATGGAGGTCGGCTCATCGAGCACGACATACCGGGGTTGCATCGCCAGAACCCGCGCCACGGCCACCCGTTGGATCTCTCCGCCGCTGACCTGGTCCGGGTATCGGTCCAAGACATCCTCCGGCAGTCCGACCTCCTCGGCGAGCCGCTCCGCGCACACCGCACGGTGGTCCCTGGGGATCCCAACCATGGAGAAGGCTTCCTCCAAAGACCGATGCAAACGATAAGAAGGGTTCAGCGCCGTCTCCGGGTGCTGGAAAACGATCTGGAGGTTCTTGCGCAAGGGTCTGAACGCGCGCTCGCTCATGGAGGTTACATCGAGGCCGTCCAGGAGGATTTTCCCGCCATGCAACGGGATGAGCTTCAGGGCGATCCGAGCCAGCGTGGACTTGCCGCAACCGCTCTCGCCGATCAGTCCGACCATTTCTCCGGGCGCCACGTCCAGACTCACCTCATCGAGGATTCGACCCGAGGCAAAGAGACCTCGTCCAAAGGCCTTCGTGATGGCTATCAGCTCAAGCAAAATGGCACCTCACCCAGTGATCCGTTTCCTTCGGGCTCAGGGCGGGCAGGCTCTCGCATGCCACGCCAGCCAGGGGGCATCGGCTGCGAAAACGGCAGCCCTTCCCAAAAAGCTCACGCCCCGTGCACCGCCCCGGGACGGGCTTCATGCCCCTGGCGGGCTGAGCGTCGAGTAGCCCAACGGTATAGGGATGGCGGGGCTGTTCCAGGACTTTCCCCGTTGGACCCAGCTCTACGATGTGACCGCCGTACAGGACGGCGATCTTCGCGCAGCACCGAACCGCGGCGAAATCGTGGGTGATCATCAAGAGCGCCGTCTCCGAGGCCATCCGAGCGAAAAGGGAGAGGATCATACGCTTTGCCGGTTCGTCCAGCCCCTTTGTGGGCTCGTCGGCAATGACGAGCGCGGGGCTCGCGAGCAGCGCCATGGCGATAAGCACCCGTTCGCACATGCCCCCGGAGAGCCGGTGGGCGTAGGAACCGTGAATGGCTTCGGGGTTGTCAAAGCCCACGCGCGCTAGGGCTTCGTGGACCATTACACGGGCTTGCTTCGTTGTGGAACCTCCGTTTCGCCGGGCCGCCTCCTCCATCTGGCTTCCCACCCGCAGCACCGGGTTGAGCGCGGACATGGGGCTCTGAGGGATCAACACCAGGGAGGAGCCGCGGATTTCCATGAGCTGACGCTGGTCCATGGCGTGAACCGGCAGTCCCTGGAACCAGACCTCGCCGGCCACGTGGGCCTGCTCGTCCAACAGGCCCATGATGGCATGCCCGAGAACGGACTTGCCGGATCCGGACTCGCCGATCACCGCCAAGGAGTCGGCCGAATCCATTTCGAGATCTAGGTCGTCCACCACACTGAGATCGCCGGCGGGAGTTTCGTACGTGACGGAAAGAGCCGCTATGCGCAGGAGAGCCCCGGTCACGGGAGCCTCCTCGGGCGGGATCCTCGGTCGGGCCCCATCCCGATCAGAACGAATCCCAGCACGCAGGTCGCGATGGCCACCCCCGGGGGCAGGACCCACCACCACATCTTGTTGGCGAAGCCGCCGCGCTCGAAGGCAAAATGAATCATCTGGCCCCAGCTCACGTGGACCGGGTCCCCGAGCCCAATGAAGCTGAGGGAGGCTTCGGTCAGCATCGCCGAGGCCACGGCGAGGGCGAACCGAGCGCGTACGACATCCCGGAGATTGACGAGCACGTGATGGACGATGATGTAGGGGCTGGAATACCCCAGGGCCCTGGTGGATTCGATGTACGGCAGTCCCCGGATCTGAAGGGTCCGGGCATGGACCACCCTGGCGCTGGGGGTCCACCAGAGCGCTCCCACCACCAGGATGACGTTCCAGAAACTGGGATTCAGATAGGAGGCGAGCACGATCATGAGGGGAAGGCCGGGAACCAGAATGAAAACGTCGGTCACGCCCATGAGGATCTCGCCGAGCACGCCGCCGCGATACCCGCTCAGCACCCCTACAGAGACACCGAGCAGGAGCGAGAGAAAGCCCGCGAGAATCCCAACGGGGAGCGAGACGCGGCTGGACAGGATCAGCTCCGACAGCACGTCTTGCCCCACATCGTTGGTGCCAAGAAGGTGCGTTCTCGACGGAGGCTGGTAAGGGATGTCGGAGTCTCCCGGATCGAAGGGGCAGAGCCACGGCGCCAGGAGAGCACTCAAGGCGAACAGGGCAATGATCACGGCCCCGGCTGCGCTGGAGGACCATCGCTCGGACACGCGCCCCATGCGTCCCGTGCGTCCTCCCTTCCCTCCGGATGCAGGAGAGCCGGTCAAACGCTCCATAGGCCGTCCCCCGAATCCATGATCCTTGGATCGGCCCACGCATAGGCGATTTCCGCGCACAGGTTGGCCGTCAGAACCGAAGCGGTGAGCACCAGGAAGGCCCCCTGAATCACCGGGTAGTCCCGAGCGATGACGGCCTCGTGGATGAGCAGGCCCATCCCGTTCAGGGAGAATACCATTTCGATTACGATCGCACCCGCGACCATGGATCCAAGGTCGAGGGCCACGCTGCCGATGAATGGGGGAAGCGCATTGGGGAGGATGTGACGCATGGCGATCCGGCCTTCGGAAAGGCCCCGCGATCGGGCGAAGAAGACGAAATACTCCTGAAGCAGGTCGGCCACACGGTTTCGGACCACAAGGAACACGTAGGTGGCTGAAAAGAGGGACAGCACGAGCACCGGCAGTGCCAAATGCCACGCGATGTCGAGGATTCGCATGGCTTCACGCGAATCCCCGGAGGCATAGCCACCTAACGGTGACCATTGGAGCTCAGCCCCAAAGACGCTGAGCGCCACCATTGCCACGATCGCCATGGGGAAACAAGACATGATGGTGAAACAAGTGGTCAGAAAGAGGTCCGCTCGTCCGCCCCGCTGGAATCCGGCCAGGGTCCCGGCCACTAGGGCCAGCAAAGCTCCAAGGAAAGTCGAGGGCCCCATGAGGGCGAGCGTTCCCGGCAGGCGGCGTCGGATCAGCTCCGCCACGCCGCAGCGGTTGACGAGGGAATCGCCTAGGTCGCCCCGCACCATGTTGCGTAGATACGTCAGGTATTGGACCCCAAGCGGGCGGTCCAGCCCATGTCGGTGCCGCAGGTCCAAGAGCACCTCCTCGCTCAAATGGACGGCGCGCTGCCCGAGGACGTTTCGCAATGGATCTCCCGGCATCATGCGCGGAATCAGGAAGTTCATCGTCAGGATGAGGGCGGCCGTGGTGGCATACCGGCCGAACTTCCTTGCGAGGAACACAGCCGGTCGGGATCGCCGGATCCCCGTATCCCGTTTTTCGTTCAGCACGCCATGGACCGATCGTTTGAAATGTTCTCCAGGAAAGCCGCGTGGCCGGAGGGGCGCCGGCTCCCGCCTCGACAACGAAGATGCCTCGGTGTTCATTCCAGGGGCTCGATGCACAAGTTGGCGAAGGTCCCATGGGAGAGGATACCCCATAGCGGATCGATCTCCCAGCCGCTGAGCTTCCGGTGGTAGGGTTGAAGCATGTCCATGGAGTAAAGAGCGATCATGGGGACCTGCTCGGCGTAATAGTCCTGAAGCTCATGAAGCAGGCTCCTTCTGACTTCTGGATTGCCGGCCAGCCCCAGCCGATCGACGAGACGATGAAATGCCGGGTCGCGTACGTTTGCGTAGCCATAGAATCTGGAGTCCACCATGGCGGTGAAATGGCCCCGGTAGTCCGAGAAGGCCCAGTAGGGGGCGGAATGGAGCACCATCCGGTGCGACCGGTCGGTTTCGATGACTGCCTGGAGCGTGCCGCTGTCCACGGCCTTGAGCCGGAGATCGAGTCCAACGTCCTTGAGGTATTTCATGAGCAGGCCGGCGCACCGCGTGTTTTCCGAGGTGCTCGTGAACAGGAGCTCCAGGGGCAACCGAGACCCGTCAGGTCCCTCGCGCACGCCGTCGCCGTCCGCATCCCTGAAGCCGAGTTCGTCCAGGAGGGGGCGCGCGCGCTCGACCGACCGGGTCAGGACTCCTTTGGAAACGTGGTATGCCGTCCCCCCGGGGACGAATCCGGCTTCGGGAGGGGCCCCGTAGCCGGCGGTGAACAACCGGGCCAGCTCGTCGTAGTCGAGGGCGTCGCGGATGGCTCTCCGCAATCCGACGACATCCAGGGGAGGGCGTTCGGTGTTGAACCACAGGGCGTTGTTGATCCCAGGGTTTTTCACTCTCATGATTCGGACGTGCTTGTTTTCGATCAGCCTCGGGACATAAAAGTAATCGATCCCCTTGAGATACACATAGGGTAGATCCACCTGTCCCTTCGCGAAAGCCAGCACCAGGGCATCCGGGTTGTTGTAGAGGCGAATCTCAATTTCATCGATGGTTGGCCTGAAGCCTCCCCAATACCGGTCGTTGGCCCGGAATCGAACGACACCGGCGAGCTTGTCGAACCCGGCGAATCGGTAAGGGCCGGTCCCCATGTGCATGACCGCCAGGTCGTCGAGTGCCTCGGGTGCGGCAACGGTCTTGAACAAATGCTCGGGCAGGGTATACGGCATGTTTGCCAGCTGAGTCGGGAAATTGGCGTCCGCCTGTTTGAGGTGAATCACCAGGGTCCGCTCGTCCGGTGTTTCGGTAGACCCGACCACATGGTAGACAGACTTCCCATAGGCGAAATCCTTCTCGTAGGTATAGTGAATCGTGAACGCCACATCCCGGGATGTCACGGGATGTCCATCGTGCCAACGAGCGTCCCCGGCCATGCGGAAGACCCATGTCTTCAAATCCGGGGTCTCCCAGCTCTCGGCAAGACCCGGTCCCACCTCTCCGTTCGGCCGATATCGGACCAGGCCTTCGTGGCTGAAAATCATCTGCAGATTCGTCAGCGCCGTGTCCGACAGGTTCATCTGCAGGCCGGACCACGAGGTCGTCCCGATGATGATTCTGGTGACCTTCTCACCGTAAAAGGCCTCGCCGGTGAGGCCTCTCCCGGGAAACCAGGGAAGGTCCCAAAGAATTCCAAGGACCAAGGCGGGGGTGAGGATGACCACAGCGCGGCACAAGAGCTTTTTCAAGAGATCCCCTTCGGCCGAGGTCAGAATTCCACCTTCAGGGATCCGACGAAGGTGAGCGGCGCGCCCGATAGGAGGTTGGCCTTGGGGACGCCGTCAACCAGGTCCGTGCTGACGTAGTATTTTTTGTCGAGCAGGTTGATGACGTTCAACTGGCCGGTGAGTCGCAGCGTCTCGGTCTTGTGGGAATACCCCACCATGGCGTCCCAGCGTGCGTACCCCGGCAGGTTCAAGGTGTTTTCGTTGTCTCCGGGGCGCTCGCCGGCGGCGAAGACCCCCGTGCCCAGCGTCACCTTGTCGAGCACGTACTTGAGCCACAGGCTGCCCGCGTTCAGGGGAACGTGCGCGAGCCGGTTTCCTTCCCTCCCTCGATTGTCTCGCACGACCTCGGTGTCGTCATATCCGTAGGATCCAATGAGACTCAAGGAATCCGTGAGCTTCCCGGCCGCATCGATCTCGATCCCCCGGCTTCGCGCTTCACCGATGGCCACGCTGAAACCGGGGTTTGCGAGGTCGCGGGTCTTGATGTTCTCCTTGGTCAGATCGAAGTAGGTGACCGTGGCGCTGAAACGACCGTTGACCAGGTCGGTCTTGGCTCCCACCTCATACTGGTGCGACCGTTCCGGGTCGAAAGGCTTCCCCTCGGCCGTGACTCCCGTATTGCCCTGCCCGAGTCCCTCGACATAATTGCCGAAAAGGGCGAGCCAGGGGGTCGGCTGGTACAGCACACCGACGCGCGGGCTGAGCTCGTCGTCGTCCACTTTCTGTTTGGCCATGGCATCGAACGAAACGAAGGAGAACCCGGAAATGGTTTCGGCCCAGTCATAGCGCCCCCCCAGGAGCACATGCACCTGTTTTCCAAAGGAGATCAGGTCCTGCAGGTACAATCCGTACCACTTTTGTTTGGCGTAGGTGAAGTAATCGGGACTGTTTTTCCTCAGATCCCGAAGCAGATCGAAATCCACGGTTCCGTAGACGGGATTGAGCACGTCGAGGGTATCCCATTGGTCGAACCCGTTGACAAACCCCTCGTTGGTCATCTTGTTGTGGTAATAGTCGCCGCCGAACAAAATGTTGTGGGTCATCCAGCCGAAATCCAGCTTTCCATTGAGCTCGAGGAAGGTGGTGGTCTGAAAGGAGTCGACCCCTACGAACCAGACAGACCGGGGCAGGGTGCGTCCGTCCGGTTGGACCACATCCCAGGGAAAGATCTGCTCGAAGAGAAAATCCTGCTGCTCCAGGGCGACTCCGCCACGAACTTGCCAGGCGTCGTTGAAACGGTGCGTCAGCCGAACATCAGCCGTGTGCTTGTCGATTTCGGTGTTGTCCTCGGGCTCACCCGTCCAAAGGCGCCTGGGAAGGGCAAACAGGTTGTCTCCAATGGCGGGGATGCCGTTTTCGTAGGGAAAGCGATCCCGCTTGTACTGGTAGACGAGATCGAGCTGCGTATCCTTTCCGAGGTTCCAGGAAAAACTGGGCGCTGCGAAAAAGGATTCATTGTGGTAGAAATCCTGGATGGACTCGTTGTTCTGATAGGAGACGTCCAACCGGTATCGAAGCGCACCGTTGCAACCGACGGGGCCGGTCAAGCCCGCCTCGGTGCGGTAAAAATCGTATGACCCGAACATCTGCTCCAGGGAATAAGAAGGGATCTCCTGGGGCCGCTTGCGGACCACGTTGATGATTCCGCCGGGCTCCGTTCTTCCATAAAGGATCGCCGCAGGCCCTTTGAGTACCTCGATTCGCTCGACGTTGGCCAGGTCGATCGCCGTGAAGCCGGCCCTGAAGCCGTCATAGTAGAGGTAATCGTTTCGGAAGCCGCGAATCAAAAAATACTCGTATAGTTTGCCCCAGCCGAATTCCCGCTGCACGTTGCTGACATTTTGCAGAACCTGTTCCAGTTGGACCGCCTGCTGATCGTCCATGACCTCCCGCGGAACCACCTGGACGGAAACCGGTGTCTCCATGATCGGGACGTTTGTCCTCAAGGCTGTCGTGGCATTTTGGGCGGCATACCCCTCATCCCGCTTCTCCTTCACATCGATTTGAGGCAAGGTGTAAACCTCGCCGGCCGGTGGAGATAGTGCCTCAGCCGAACCACCCTGATCCTGTGCCCAGCCCGCCGAGCTGATTCCCAACACGACTCCCATCACCGCCACGAAAAGCCTCACGCGTTCCATGCCCGCTTCCTTCCCGTCGGAGCGGCCAGCCTAGTCCCGACTCCCCCCGATGCGCGCCTCATCCTTCTCCGGATGGCCTGTCCGCTCCCCCCGGTTGATCCGCCCTCGGCTGCCTCCCAACCCTTGTGAACCCTGGCTCCCCACAAGCGTTCGGGCCCAACGTAAAAAGGCCACGAACGCAGCCGTTCCCCACTTGAGCAGGGAATAGAGGCGTTCGTGGCCTCATTAGATTCGCCGACAACGCGGCTCGCACGGAGCCGCCTACACTGCCGTAAAGGACCTCGGATCCTAGGAGCTTTGGATGACCCCGCCGCTCCCGCGCCTACTGGCGCGATTCATTTCAGCAAGTGACAGGTAGGCTACCAGTCATGGCACCACGATGTCAATATGAAACACAGAGCGCAGTCCTGGGGAGATCTAATGGGGTGCTCCTAGCTCCGGCACCTGGGGGACTGTGCCTCTGAGCTTCAGTCTGGGGCCGATAAGCGAAAAACCTGAGGATTTCCGTGTCGTGCGTGAGGGTCATTTTCTTGGCCCTATGGATCCGTCCGTGCTCCGGAGAGGGCAGGTTCGAGGGCGCCCACCGGCAGCACCGCTTTCAAGCCAGGAAGCTTGGTGGGTGGAGTCCTTCTGCACTCGAAAAGTCTCGTCCACGGGCGACGCGAGGTGCTTTCAGAGGTGGCGCGGACGTTCCCGGGGGATTTCCCTGCTTCCCATGGAAGCGATACGCGCACTGGAGTTGGGGTCAACCATCATTCGAGCCAAAGCAAACCAAGATCGAGCTCAATCTCGGAGAAGGGCTCGGCGCGCACCTTGGCTGACTTGGCGTAGACCCCCAGAACAAGCCAGCGCTCGAGCTCGAATTGGAAGACCTCCAGGGTCTTCAAGATCGGGTCGATGAGCCAGGCGTGCGAGACCTGATGTCGGGCATAGAGAGGCATTTTCATGGTGCGGTCGATCTGAGCCGTGGCGGGAGAGAGAACCTCGCAGACCCAGTCGGGGACAACGGAAATCCAGTTGTGAGGCTCCTCGATCGGGAAGCGCGCCCTCTTCCACCCGGCCAGGTCGGGGACCAGGATGTCTTCGCCCAAAGCTATCTCGGGCTCAACGATGATGACCCATCCCCCGGGTCCGCCCCCACGGCCGAAGTCGTAGGCAGGAATGATTTCCCCACCTAACCGGGAGGTCGCTACGGTGTGTTTGCGAGAGGGTCTGGGCGCCACAATGAGCTCGCCGTTGATGATCTCCCCGGTCATGTTCTCGGGTAGGTCAAAAAGGTCTTCGTAATTGGCTCTTGTCTTGGCAGGCTCGGTCATATCAAACCTCCGCTCCGCTTTTCGCCCGGTCGCCTCTCATTTTACCTGGAGCATCACGGTTTTCGGGGGCCTTGTCAAGGTCATGTCAACAGGTCTGCGGACGGCTCATGGCCTTCTCTAGCAACACATACAGGCCAGAATTCCGGAGGCGGGACTGGGAGGAACAGAGCGACTGTGGCTGTCCGGAAAGGGACTTGATTTGACAGAGGCCCGAGAGGGAAGAAAGGACCCATGGGTTCAGAGACCTGCGCTGCCTGATGCCGCCGCCGCAAGGCCTTGTCGTCGAGGCCCAGGGCAAGGGAAACCCTGCACACGGAATGTTCGCCGCCGAACCTCACCGCCGCATCCCACAGCGCATCGGGGAAGCGCCTGCCGCGCTGGGGCTTGCTTCTCCAGGCGTCGCGCTGGACTCGAGCTTCATCCAGGGTATGGACTTGAACCGGGCGCGTGGGATCGATCATCGGCTGTCCTCCTTTCGGGTGGGTCGACAGCCGAATCCCCAACGAGCCTGTCGGGCGATTCATGCACGTTCACCGAAGGGACACCCAGCCGGACGATGCCATCCAGGGAGTCCACCCGAAGCTTGGGCCTTGATCTGCTGACATGAGAATCCCAAGGAACGATTCAAACTTCTGAGCTCCCGGGCGACGTCTAAAGACGTCAGGCATCGAATTCCTCCCGCCGGGCGATGCTCTCGCCAAGGGAGCGGAAATGGGGCAGGACGAGGCTGACGGGGAGCTCGGTCAGCTTCTCGTCCCGCACGTAGAGGTCGTTGATCTCGGAGCACACCACCTGCCCGATGATGAGGGCGTAGCGCTCATCGGTGACTTCCCGGTCGAGCGTCGCCTCGATCCAGCCCACGGCCGCCCGGATCCGCGGCGGTTTGACTTTCCTGGCCGGAAGGGTTTCGAGTCCCGCCACCTCGAGCTCGTTGACTTCCGGAGGGTAGTCCTTGGCGCACTTCATGGCTTCGCGAAAGGCCGGTTTTCCCATGACGTTCACGATGAACTCCCCGGTGCTCCGGATGTTTCGCAGGGTGTCCCGGGGCAGGGCGGATGCGATGGCGATGAGCGGGAGCGGTCTCAGGATGGGCATGACGCAGCTGTAGGGCGCGCCGTTGGGAATGCCCTGCGCGTCGACGGTCGTGATGACGGTGACGGGCAGCGGTAGAAATCGCTTGAAATGCTCCGGGGCCAGTTCCATGGGCTTCTCCTCGGGTTGACCAACATCAAAGGGTGGACCTCTCAAGGGTCACTCAAAAACGGTGACGGGAAGACACCCTTATCCTGGATCGAAACCGCCGTTTGCGCAAGTGGGTCCTGTTAGGTTCAGAAAACATAGGGCCGAGAGGAGGGGCCGAACCAGGCGTGTTGGACTCGCCCGTCGGGCGACCTCAGCGGGTCCAGGTGTTCAGTTGCGAAAGAAACCTTGATAGCTCCACGTGCGAGTGCGTCCTGCAGGTTCCCAAGCTCCACACCCATCACGACGATTCCCAGCGTTGCGCCCAGCAGATACAGATCGAGCTTCTGGTCGTCGCTCCCCAAGACGCACAGCTCAACATTCTCGCCGAAACCCTCCTGTCCCAGGGCTTCATTCAAGGGGGACACCGGCCCGAAATCTCCTCGCAGCCCATCCCCAAGCCCGACGACGGATGCTCTTTTCAACACCGCCTCCCCCATTCCCCGTGCCTCTCGGATCGGCATTGCATCTCCACCGCATCGAGACCGCACCGGAAAGAAAGGCACTGCCAGGTTCTCCGAGGTGAATGCAATAGATTCCCAGGGAATTTGAATGGAAAACACAAGAAGGCGACGCACAAGGATCTGGCATGCTAACCGTTACGCACCGCGACGCCAGTGGGCAGTTCCCTCGACGGCAGGGTGGAGTCGGTCGGATGGTCTTGCACCCTGACAGGAAAAAACAGGAGAGATGGCCTTCCGGTCACCGGGTGGGGCCTCACGAGGGAGCCGACCTGAAAGACATCGAGGATCATCTTGGGAGTCAACACCTCTCCAGGTGTCCCCTGTGCGATCACCCGCCCCTGGAAAAGAACAAACAAGGTGTCACAGAACATGGCGGCCAGGTTCAGGTCGTGGAGGACGGCCACGGTCGTCACGCCGAGCCGCTTGATGGCATCGAGGATTTCGATGCAAAAACGGATGTCCAGGTGGTTGGTGGGCTCATCGAGAATGAGGAGGCGCGTTTGCTGGGCGAGGGCCCGCGCTACGAGGGTACGTTGTTTCTCGCCTCCCGATAGAGTTGTGAAGGGTCGGGTCTGCAGCTCGAGCATCCCCACCTTCCGGAGCGCCTCCTGAGCGAGGGTCACATCCTCGCGAGTGAATCGTTCCATGGCTTGTTTATGGGGGTGACGACCCATGAGCACGATTTCCAGTACCGTGAACTCGAACTCCGTGGCCGTCTCTTGGAGGACAACCGCCATCCGGGCGGCTGCTTCCTGCGGCTTCATCTGCCATACATCCCTATCGTCTAGACGGACGACCCCGGCGTCGGGTCGCAGCGCCCGGTAGATGCACCGCAGGAGACTCGACTTTCCGCTTCCATTTGGGCCGATGATCCCGACAAACTCACCAGGCCGCGCATGCAGGACGATATGATCGAGCACGTTTCGAACCTTATCGGGGCTCCAGCTCACGTCCTCCACATCCAGTCTCATGGTCGGACTCCATGGGTCGAAGGATTCTCGCGATGCATCAGTCACATGAGGAACGCAACGGCACGAACAGTCGTGGTGAGGCTGACAGGGACCTCCCCGAGTTGCGTAGTCTTGCGCGCAACCGGACGGAAATAGTCGGGAAAGGTGCCGCATACGAGCAGATGCAGACACCGTCCGGTCCCGGGAGACCGCGCTGATGGATTCCCGACCCTCCGGCAACCTCCCCTGAGCGCAACAAAAAAAAAGCCGAGACAGCCTGGGCAACTCCGATTGCCACCAAGCCTTCTCGGCTTCCTTGGATTCCCGTGATGCTTCTGAGCCCTCCGTAACGAATGGGGGAGGGCGTAAGACATTCGGCGGTCGCCTGCCCAGCGGATCGCCCAAAACCAACCCACAGACGTCCTGTCTCGAACAGGCCATGACCTGATGGGGCTGCGCGCCCCGAACCTGCACATGGCGGCTCCAGGCCGCCGATTCCTGTCGCGTGAAAAGTTACACTTGCATTCTTGGCGATGAAGTCTCGTGGTGTCAAGCAGAAACTGGGCCCACCAGCCGGATCCGTGGAGGGTATTCAGTAGGCATAGGGCTCCTCGTCGCGGACTTGGAAAATGAAAGGGATCTCAGGGACGTCGATTGGGTTGATCCGATGGGCGTGCAGCACGGTGCGTGGGTGAACGACCCAGAGGATGGCGCTCTTGATCGTCGGAACGGGATTGGGAAGGTCCTCCGGAGCGGGGGCGAGGCCGCCAAAGACCTGGAGCCACTGGCCGTCTTCGAGCTCCGAAACCTGATCGGTGCGCACTCGGAGCCCGACCGCAACCGCATCCGCGAGGCAGCAGGAAACGGTCAGCCGCAATAGCATGAAATGCCCCGAAGCGTCGAGCTCGGCGGTTCTCTTGACGAACCCTCGGACCACAAAGGGGGTGTCCGTCATACCTCCTTTCGCGTGGGAGAGGAGATAAAGCTCGGCGGTGTTGATCTTGGTGTATTCCCTATCGTCGAGCACCACGCGGGTCTCTTCGGAGTCCCCTTCAAATGCGGCGGGAGGTCTGGGAACGGCGACGGATGGCGGCTGCGACGCTCGGGCGAATCCAAGCACCGCGACGAGCGCGAAAAGCGCGAGAACGGCCATCCCCGTTCTGTTGGGGCACTCACGGGGATGCAGCAACACGATCACTCCTGTTGCCATCAGGAGTAAGGCGGTCGCGGCTGTGAGCCAGGTGAATTTCGGGTTCAGGTAGAGCCAGTAGAGGCTGGAATCGACGAGAGTCCCCATGCCGAGCCCCAAAGCGATCAAAAGCATGCCCTCCAGGCGTCCGAGCAGGTTTCTCATGGCGTCAATCCTCCAAAGCTTCCCAGGATTGCCGAAAGGCCATAGACCAGAATGATCGGGACCAAAGTGAGGATGAGGACGGTCCTGCGGTCGAATGTGCTGCTGTAGGCGGCGATCAGCTTGAGGTCTACCATGGGACCGATGACGATGAAGGCCAGCTGAGCCGTCGGGTTGAAGGACCAGAAGGAAGCCGCGACGAAGGCATCAGCTTCGGAACAGACCGAAAGTACGATGGCGAGTCCCATCATGAGGGCGACGGAAAGATGCGCGCTGCCACCGACCCACTCCAACAAATCGCTGGGAAGGTAGAGCTTGAAAAGGCTGGAGGCGACCGCGCCGAAAAGGAGGTATTTGCTCATCTCGATGAATTCAGCACCTGCATGGCGGAACACCCTGACCCCTTTCCGTTGATGCAAGCTTGAGTGCACGCACCCGCACCCACAGGCGGTGTCCGAGGACGCTGCCGCGGGCGCCATGGGAAGATGCCTCGGTTCTTGAGGATCTCGCCCCACCGAGAGAATGTCCTCCTGACGGTTGCGAATCAGCAGGACGGTTGTGGCAGCGCACCCGACCGCCATGAGGAGTCTTCCGAAGACCATCGACACGCTCCCCTGGAAAGCGACGTAGGTGGAGACCAGAACCAGGGGGTTCACGATGGGCGCGGACAGCATGTAGGCAAGAGCCATACGCGGCGGGACGCCCTTGAGCAGGAAACGGCGGGCGACCGGCACGATGCCGCATTCGCAGGCAGGAAGCATCAGACCGCCGGAGAGGCCGGAGAGGATTTGGAGCCCCTGACCCTTCGGGATCCATCGGCTGAGGCGTTCCGGCGAGAGGAAAACTTCCGAGATTGCCGAAAGGAAGGAGCCCAGAAGCAGGAAGGGAGCCGCCTCGAGGAAAACCGCGCTCACCATGAGGGCGAAAACGCCCTCGGCTTCATTCCAGATTTCATTCATGCAAGGAGTGACCTCGAAAAGCAGGGTTGATGGAGCCTTCCGACCCGTGAGCCCAACCCAGAAGCAGAAGGATTCGTCCGAAAACAAAAGGCTTTTGAGCGCCCGGGGCTCGAGCGGGAACACACGACCTTGTACAGACCCGTCTTGCCGCAGGAGCGAGAGGTATCCCCGCCCGATGTCCGCACCCTTGTTTTGGGACGATCCCAAGGCCCCGCGCCACACCATAAGGTGACCGTGCCTCGCCGATGTCATCCCCGCATGCTTCTGGCGACGATCCAGTCGTTCGCTCGCGCCCGGATATACGCCTTCGCGGAAATGAGGTTTTCCACTTTGGGCATGTTCTTACGGCGGAGGCTAAGCTGTTTCAGCGTTGCAAAGGCCACAGCCCGGAGGCAGCGCCTTCAACCCTAGACGAGGGGGAGACGACCTCCACCGCGGTCGAGTCGGGACGCAAGCAAGAAGGTACGACGGTGTCAGGGGAGAAAGGCGGGAGGGGGCCCGGACCCTCAGGCGATCCAGCAAGCGAGTGGAATGCAAGCTGTGTTGGAACGGACGGAGGGCGAGGAGACTGCGCCCTTCGGTGAGGAGTTGGGAAGGACGTACCCATTCCAGGGTCCGGAGTGCGTTGAGGAAATCGCAAGCGGGGCAAGGGGCCTCCGGGTCATGGGTATGGGTGCGGGCTCGTGTTAAGGACTGCTGTGAGACGCCCTGGGACGAAAGGGGGTCAGAAGCGAGCGTCGAATCACGCATCGAGAGGGAGTGGGTGTGCGGCACCGCCCCGCAGGAAACCAGGAAAACCCATACCAGAATCAGTCGAACGGTTTTTGCCCTAACACAAGGTCCAGGGGGCGACTTCACTGGGATTCCCCCCTGGGCGATTGGGATGCCATTTGACTCCCGGCATCCGCCTTCTCGCACACCTGATCCGACTTGACAAGGGGGAACACCGACTAGCGGTTCAAAATGCAATCATTTTGCACAATGCTTGAAGGCCTTCAGCTGGAATACCTTGATGAGCCACATGAAATAACAAAATCTTTTGAATGAAAATTCCTACTTGCTTCGTGATGCTATGTTGCAGATAATTGATGTAGCATCACTAATCAGCCATGAAATGCGATTCAGTTGCACCAATCGGTTCGGGTTGAGGGAAGGAAAGGAGACTCAGATGGGAAATCGGGTGGGCAAGGCAGCGGTCGCCGTGGCGATGGCCGTGACGGGTGTGCTGGCATGGGAGCTCCACGCCCATTGTGCGGTCGGGTCGGCGCAGCCCAGGATCAGGATCCTGGCGACGACCTTTCCGGTCTTTCTGTTCACGCAGAATGTCGTCCAGGGTGCCTCGGGGGTCCTGGTGGAGTCCATGCTCCCACCCAGCATGGGGTGTCCCCACGACTACGTGCTGACGCCGTCGGACATGGAAAAGATCAGCCGCGCGACCATCCTGGTGGTGAACGGACTGGGGCTCGAGGAGTTCCTTGGGGCCCCCGTCGAACGGGCCAACCCCAAGGTGGTCCTGGTGGACAGCTCCCTCGGAATCGAGGAGATCATCGAAAGCGCGCCACACCACCATGCGGAAGCGGCCCAGGAGCACCTCAATCACGACAAGCACCCTACCCATGGAAGGCAAGCCGCCGGGAAAGGGAAGGGCACATCGGAACGGGCCGAAGCGCACAAGCACGCCCCTGATGGGGTGGCTGCGCACGTCCATGCGGGCCCCAATCCGCACCTGTTTGCCAGTCCCCGCATGGCGGCCAAAATGGTTCGTAACATCGCTTCGGCGCTGGGCAAGGCCGACCCCGCCAACGCGGACCTCTACCGGAAAAACGGGTCCGCATACAGTGCCGAGCTGGACGCGCTGGCCGATGAGCTCCACGCCGTGGCCAAAACCCTCAAGAACCGAAAGATCGTGACCCAGCATGCGGTGTTCGATTACTTGGCGCGGGATGCGGGACTGGAAATCGTCGCCGTCGTTCAGGAGGACCCGGGCATGGAGCCTTCGGCCGCCGAAATGATGGGGCTGGTGCGCACCATCCGTAAGCAAAAGGTGGGGGCACTCTTCACGGAACCGCAGTATCCTGCCAAGGTAGGGGAAACGGTTGCTCGGGAGGCCGAGATCCCCGTGGCCGTGCTGGATCCCGTGGCCACGGGGAAAGACAATGCGCCGCTTGATTTCTATCAGCAGGTCATGCGGCAAAACCTCGAGATTCTGAAAAGCGTGCTGGGCACGACGGGCGGTTGATCCGGCATGCCTGATACGCGAACCGGCGAAGGATCTTGGCAATCGGCCGGACGGTTCAAACGCCGAAGACCTTCACCGGCTTGTAAGGATGGGTCCCTTCGATGACTTCGACGCCGGCCTTGGCCTTCACCTTCTGCAGGATGGTGTCCTTGTGCGGACAGTTGTCCATCAGACAGGTCCCGATGTGCACGGCGTCGATGGTCTCGCCCATGGGCGCCATCCAGGTTTTCAACTGCACCATGCGAAGCACGGGAGACGTCCCGGGGCATCCACCGCAGTGGATCAAGGCCCGGAGCTTCGCGTCCGTATCCTTGTAACGCTCGAATTCCCCTTCCTTTTTGTCGAAGCCCATCAGACAGCGATGGCAACCGACGCAGGTTTCGTCCTTGATGTTCTTGCAGCTGAGTACGGCGATGTTCATGGGCGCTCTCCTTGTCGATGTCCTCATCCTCAGTGAAATCCGGAGTCTCCGGATGTGCCTACCCTAGCACATTGCGAGAGCATCTGAAAGGACAAGCTGCATGACACCTGATCGGGCACTCTCATGTCATCGGGCCCGGAGGACCGGCAACACGAACGTCTTTTCCTCAAAGGAAATGGCCATCATTTCAACCCCGTAAAGCTTCTTCAGGAAGGTCGGATCCCGAACATCCTGCCCGGGATCGGGCTCCAGCACCCGGCCGTCCCGCAGGCAGGTGAAGGCATCCCCAAAGAGGAACGCGACGTTCGGGTCGTGGAGCACGGCGACCACAGTCAGCCCCCAGTCGAGAACGTCTCGCAGCAGCTCCAACAGGAGGGTCTGGTTGGAGACATCCAAATGGGAGGTCGGCTCGTCGAGCAAGATGATGCGAGGTTCCTGAGCCAGGACCCGGGCGATCTGAACGATTTGCTGCTCCCCCCCGGAAAGTTCCGGGAAAGGGCGATGGCGCAAATGGGCAATCCCCAGCCGTTCCAGGATCTCAGCGACCTTCGCATGGTCCTCTTTCCCGGGGAGATAGCGCACAAACGCGGCCCGCCCCGTCAGGACCACATCTTCCACGGAAAATGGAAACACGACGTGGTGCCTCTGGGGCAGATACCCGACGATCTTTGCCCGCCGGGATGGCGACAGATCGTTGAGTTGGGTCCCCATGACGCGGACGAGCCCCTGTCGATAGGGCGTCATGCCCGCCAGCACGCGCACCAGCGTGGACTTGCCGCTCCCGTTTCTCCCCAGCAGAACGTGAAACGTCCCTTCACGGATCTCCAGGGAAACGCTGTGCAAAACCGCATGACGCCCGTACCCGAAGGACAGGTCGATGACTTCGATGGCTGCCATTTCACCCTTCCCAACCGGTCCGGGTCCGCTTCAGGAGAAAGATGAAGAACGGGCCTCCCACGAGTGTGGTGAACACACCGATGGGCAGCTCGAACGCCGTGAGGGACCTCGAAATGTTGTCCACGACGAGGAGAAACGCACCTCCAAAGGCGAAGCTGGCAGGCGTCGCATGGGTATTGTCCGGACCGATCAGCATGCGAACCATGTGGGGCACCACGAGTCCCACGAGGCCGATCACCCCGGCGACGGCCACCGAAGCGGACGCTGCCAGGGTCGCTGGAACCAGCACGAGCAGCTTCTCCCGACCCGGGTGCAGTCCCACGGCGCGTGCGTGCTCATCCCCCAAGGCGAGCACGTTCAGACGCCACCGTACGGCCACGAGCGCCAGGGAGCTCGCCACCATCAACGGGCCGCCGGACCGGAGATGGTTCCAGCTCGCATTGTGAAGGTTTCCCATGGTCCAGTGGACAATGGCTTGCAGTTTAAAGGGGTCGGTCAGGAACTGGAGGAGGGTGAGGAGCGAAGTGAACACGCCGGACACCACCACGCCGGAAAGGATGAGAGATACGGTGGAAACCTGCTTTCGGGTGCGGGCCAGAAGGAGGCTCAATCCCACGGCCAGGAGACCGAAGCAGAAGGCCGAGACCTGCATCGGCAGCCAGGTGGTCGTCAGGGCGAGTGCGGCCCCAAAGGCCCCGCCCGATGAGAGGCCGAGGAGGTATGGGTCGACCAGGGGATTGCGAAACAGGGCCTGGAGGCCATTGCCGGCAACGGCCAGGGAGCCCCCCACGAGGAACGTGGTGAGGATCCTTGGCAGCCGGACGTCGAAAAGGATGGCCCGCACCAGGGGCTCGTTCAGCTGGGGCGAATCCACCCAAAGACCGAGGCGGTTCGCAAGCCAGACAGTCAGCTTCGTCGGGCTGACGACATCCGAGGGCCCGACCAGGAGCGAGGCCGCCAGCACAGGCAAGGGCAACAGGTAGAGGCATAGGCGCAGCAAGGGGCGAATCAATGGATCCCTCGTGGGGTCGGGCAAAGGCCGGATGTGGCGTCAACCGCCCGGACCCTTCGGCGGACTCCCGATATAGGGGGATCGATCGCCGTAGAGGGTCCGAAACAGCTCCCTCGCCTCATCCTCCGGTTGAGTGTCCGTAAACCGTCCCGGGTGGCACCACCGCGCAACCAAAAGGACGGCATGAATATATTTGAGCGTCCACAGGTCGCATGTGAAGACATCCGGAAGCTCATGCACTCTTGCGTTGCGTACCGCGGAAACGCTTTGCCAGAGCGGATGCCCAAGAATATCGCGAGAGTCCTTCCGCTCGTTGTACCACATCACGATGATCTCGGGGTCGAGGGCTAGGAGGGTCTCGCGGCTGATGACCAGATGCTCCTGTTCCATGGAACCGCAAACATTCTCGCCCCCCGCCAGCTCGATCAGCTCGTGGACGGTGCTCTTGCGCCCGGACGTTTCAAGGTCGCCCTGGGCCCACATGAAGTACACCCTCGGGGGTCTTTCGGAACGGAGCGCCTCCAGGCGAGCCTTGAGGGCCACAAGGGCGTCTTGTGCGGTCCGCAGCAGCTCTTCCGCGCGGTGGGACGTCCCGGTGAGCACGCCCAAGGCTTTGATTTCCTCATGGATATCGGCGAACGAGCGGATAAAAACCCCAAAAACCGGGATGCCACGGGCTTCCAGGGAGCGAATGGATTCTTCTTGGTGGGACCAGATGAGGACAAGGTCCGGCTGCAGAGCCACCACACTCTCGACGTTGACAAAATCCCAGTTCCCGGGTGTGGGCAGACCCCTGGCCGCAATGCGCGGGTCCATGGCTGCGTAAAAGGAAAAGACGGGCTCCTGGTAAACGTTGGTGGAAACCCCGACGATCCGGTCCTCGGCGCCGAGCATGAACAGCCCGCTCAAGGCGCTCTCGATCAGACACACGATTCTTTCGGCGGGCTTTTCCAAGCACAATTGCCTGCCACGAAAGTCCTGGACACAGAGGTTAGCCGCCGGCGCCCCCGTAGAAGTCGGTTCGGCGGCAACGGAGAGGGCTGCTCCCGAAAAGCATAGGCACACCAGGCCTATGAGCCATGGGGAACCGCGTCTCATGGGGGCAACCCTCGTTATGGAATTTGGGTCAGAAGACAATCTTGATACCACCGGCCGCGGAAAAGCCGGGGTCCTGGAATTGCCAGGGCATTTCATACTTTTCATTGGTGACGTTGTAAAGGTCGAGGTAGGCGCCAAGCTTCAAGCAGTCATTCTGAATCACGCCCTTTTCCAGCTTGATGTTCAGCAGAGCATAGGGGTCGAATGCGCGCCGCCCCGTCTTCGAGGTGCTGTCATAGATTTCTCCGACCACATGGAGCCAGAAGGAGGCCCGAAAATCGTAAGGGAGGAAGAGGGTCGTCCCGACATTCCCCATGTGCGCCGGAACGAACGGGACTTCGACACCGTTCTGGTCGTCAAGGAGATCGTTTTTCACGTTGGTGTGGGTGTAGGTGTAGTTGGCGAAGGCTTCGAGCCAGGGCTTGAAGCGATACTTCATTTCGACCTCGAGGCCGTAGGCGGTGGTCTCGCCCGCGTTCACGTCCTTGGCCTGGGAGGGGTCCTGGCTCACGACGATTTGAACGATCTGGTCGTCGATCAGGTTGAGAAAGCCTCGAAGGGCGAAATACCAGCTGGGAGTGATCTGGTAGTTGACGCCCAAGTCAAACCCCATGCCCTCCTCGGGCTGCAATGCCGGATTGGGCAGCCGGCCGTTGCGCCCCGGAACGCCTGCATCGGACTCCCTCAACGTTCCACCGATGGACATGATGCCGGGGGCTACGAAACTGCTCCCGCCATTGGCGAACAGGGAGAGATTGTCAAGCACGTTGTACCGTGCCCCGGCGCTCCACAGGAACTTGTTCCAGGATTTGCCCTCCATGTCAGGCTCCCTGCCGCCGATCAGGTCATATTCGTGCTTGAGGTAACTCCAACGCCCCCCAGCCCGAAAGACCCAGTTGCGCCAAGTGTATTCCTCTTGGAGGAAAATCCCGGTTTGATAGGCCACGGCCTCGTTGCCCATCACCTGATGGGTCACGTCGGTGAAGGTCTGGTAGTCGGCATACTGGAAGTCCGTCCCCACGGTCAGCAGACCCCCATCGAGGTGTTTGAAGGAAAACGTCACATCCCCGGGAATGATGTACTGGTCCACGCCGTTGTCGGAGAACTTGTTCAGGTTCCTGGGAAAGTTGTCCTCCATCCAGCTGCGGTCGTAGTCGCGAAACCCTACCTTGGCCTGGGCCGTGATGCAGGAATTGATGGGCACGGAGTATTGGGCATTGAGGGTCGTATACTGGTGCTCGAAATCACGGTTGGGACGGCCGGCGTCACCATTGTGCCAGAATTGGTGCACGAACAGCGAGAGCTTGTGGTCGGGCGATCCGCCGAAATGATACGTCCCGTAGCCGTAGAGCTTGGCCTTTTCATATTCGGGATGGTCGATCATGTTCAGCCACGACGGGTTGGTTCCGTAGTTGGTGTAGTCGGACATCTCGTACATACCGCCGACAAAGAAATGAAAGTTGCCGACCCGGTTCTGATGATAAACCCGGGTGGCCCAGGTGTTGTAGGAGCCGAAATCGCTGCTCAGCTTGGTCATGGGGCTGTCGACGGTGTCTCGCAAGATGAGGTTGACGGTCCCCGCCAGGGGGGACTGATTTCCGGCAAAATCCATGAACAGGTAGTTGGGGTAAAGGATCGAGGCGGGTCCGCGCTGAATCTCGATGCGCTCGAACGCCCACGGATCGAGGCTCTGAGGATCCACGAACGAATCAATCGGAAGCCCGTTTAACATGTACGTATTGTATTTGTGGGCCAGCCCCCCGACAGAGCCCCAGTTGGCGTCGTTTCGGGACAGGATGTTGATGAAAATGCCCGGCTCGAATGTGAGCAGGTCGGCGACGTTCTTCTTGGAATCAATATAGTGGTCGATGGTGTCTTCAGTGATGACGCTGACTTCCTGCGTGACATTCTTCTGGGTTTTGGGAAGCTTCGATGCGGTCACCACGATGGCATCCAGGTCTCCGGCGTATTGCGGGGCCCCAGTCTGTGCAGATCCCGAGACACTCCAACAGAGCACGCCAAGCAAGAGAACACAGCCCGTGAGTGAGCGGTGCAACATGAGATGCTCCTTAAATGAATTCAGTTGGTTAAGGAATGTTTGCAGGGTCGGCCACACGGCACGAGCAACTCCCCCACGAATGACCGCACACCTCTCGCGGAGAGTCCCCGGAGATAGCGCGCAGCTTCGCGCCGAGCCCCACTGGCCCCAAAGGATGTGCCTTCTTGGCATCAGATTAAGCGAATTGAAAAACGGAGAGTGAAACGAGCCTTCTTGGCAGGATTGAAATGACGTCTAGCATGAGCCCCTAAAAAATGCAATGGGTTTGACGGTGCCGGGAATGGAGCGACAGGAGACGGGCGCAAACATTCATGGCCGGGTCCTTGGGTTCATCGAACCCCGCCGGCGAAATAATCCGCGATCAGGAGCCCGATGCCGAAAAACAGCGAGCCGGCAGCCTTCGCCCAGTCCTTGGGCGTCGCACGGAAGGCCGTCGCTTCGGGGAAGGAGCCGTCGTAGCCCCTGGAGATCATGGCATCGTAGATGCGCTGCGTGCGCTCGAAGCTTCGCACGAGGAGCATGCCCAAAAAATTCCCCACCGTTCGGAGGGTCTCGAGGTTCGTCCGTTTCTCGAACCCCCGCGCCGCCATGCCCTTGAGCATGCGTTGCGTCTCGTCCTGGAAGACGAACACATACCGGTGGGCGAGCAGGACCATCTGGCACACGAAGGAGGGCACCCTAAGGCTTGCGAGGGCCTGGATCGTGACAGGGAATGGGGCGGTCGACAAGAGCGGCTCCATGAGGACCGCGATGGCACACGCTTTGGTACAGATCAGCAGGGCCAAGTACAGTCCCCGCAGATTGAAGCTGAGAAACGCGGCATGCTGGAAGGTGACGACGGTGTCCCCGCCCTTGATGGGGGCCGTGAGGGGCATGACCACGACAAACATGGCGAGAAACGTCCCCATGGCAGCAAGGCGTCTCAAAGGAAATCGAAAGGGGATGCGCGCCACCCGGACGGCGACCAGTGAAGCCAGCAGTCCAAGGGCGGCCCAGCTCAGGTGTTTGAGGGCCGCCAGACTGAGCATGACGAGCAGCAAAGAGACGATCTTGACGCGGGGATCCCAGCGGTGGAACGGTGAGTCTCCCCCCGCATGGGCGTCGACGGCGGGAATCCCCCAGTCTCTTTCCGCTTCCGAAAGATTGGAAGCGGCCCGGGAGCGGGACCGGCGCAGGAACAGAATGCATGCGATCCAGAGTGCCGCCAGGCCACCGCATGCCAGGAGGAGCGTGCTCATCGGGAGCTCAATCACGCGCGTTGTGGGGTCCATGGGGCCTCAGGGCACTGCTTCCGGTGGAGGCGAGGATTGCAGCAGATCCGGCTTGACCTTGTAGAGAAAGGACACCGTGAAGGCCGAGATCGCCGATTCGATTCCCAATACGGGCAAGTGTGCCGCCATGGCGATCCGGGCCACTCCGAGGAAGTCCTCACCGCCGGAGACGAGAAGCAAGGCCAGCACGAGGACGGCCAGAAGGACTCCGAGCCCTCCGGCCACGGCGCCGGCGACGACATGCCGCACGAGCGTTTGGCCTTGGAGCATCCGAAAGATCCAGCCGGCGATCAGGGCTGGAATTCCCATCATGCAGGCGTTGGCGCCGAGGGCCGTGATGCCGCCAAACTGAAAGAGGAGACTCTGGAGGACCAGACCCAGCCCAATGGACAGGAAGGCGCTGTTGCCGAGCAGGATCCCCACCAGGCCGGGGATCAGCAGATGAACGCTCGTGGGGCCGATCGGAACATGCACCAGCGAGGCCACAAAGAAGGCCGAAGTGACCACCGCGATCTTGGGGAAATCCTCCGGGTGGGTCTTGCGCACACTCCAGGCTCCCAAGGCCGCGGACGCCGCAAACCCGGCGACAGTAACGGAAACCGGCAGCACGCCATCAGAGATGTGCATGGAATCGTCTTCGCTCCAATGTTACCTACCGAAGAAAATCAGCCGCCATCCGCCGATGTCAGCTCCGCGTGCGGCCCCTTCGGCAGTGGACATACAACCCGACCCCGAACAGGCCCAGAATGTATCCGATCCCGGCGAAGACCTCCTTGAGGCCCGGCTTCGTGAGATCGTCCCGGAGCGCCGCCAGCTCGCGCTTGACCTGGCCCATTTCCCGGGCGAACAAGGCCTTCTGCTGCTGGATCAGATCGGCCAGGTGTCGGCATTCGTCTCCGGCTGCGTCCATCGACCGAGCCGGTGCAGCCTCAGCGGCAGGCTGATTCGGCTGCGACTCGGCCGCGATGGCAAACGGGAGACTCCCTCCACAAGCAAAGGCAAGGGCCGCCATGGCGAGTAGGAGGCCGCAGCCTAACACCCTGAACGGAGAAGGGAGGTGCCCCATGGCTAGTCTCCCAGTTCGCTCTTCTTGAGCTGGAACGTGGCCCTGTGCCCCATGCTCGCGTTGATGACAAGGGTCAGATCGTCCTTCTTGGGGATGGGGAGGACACACTTGCCTTCCTTGTCCGTCACCCCTTCCGCCACCTTCTGTCCCTGACTGTCGAGGACTTCGATCCCTCCCTGCTCGACGGCCTTGCCGTCCGGGAAATAGCTCTCAATTTGGATTTTGCCGTTCTCGACGTAAGCAAAGATATTGACTTTGTGCGCGAGGGCGGGGCCGGCGAATAGAAAGATGCCGAGACCAAACCCCACTAGGAGAGACAACAGACGGCGATGAAACACGGTCAATCCTTTCCGGCCCCGGCGGGACGACGCCATCGGGGAGGCGCCAGAGCTCATTCGGGGTCCATCGGGAGGGCACTGTTGGGTTGCCATGGATCGGTTTCCTTGTTGGAACGGTGGGCCGCTCCCAGAGCATCAGAAACCTTTTGCAAGATCACCTGAATCCCGTCACCCCCGCGAGGGCGGAGGTCCAGAAGTCATGAAAAAACGGGATTCCCGCATGCACTTGCATGACGGCACGGTAACGGCGGGGTTCTGCTACTTCATGTCCGTCGTGTGGACCCACAAGACCGCACCGATTTCAACGTCTTTGGACTTTCCGTCCTTCTTCAGCTTCCACGGGGCGTCCTGCAGGGCGGCGAACCCCCACCAGCCCGCCTTGGGCATGGCATACGTGAAGACCCCGTTCTTGTCGGCCTTGACCTTCTGGGTCACGAAGGGATCCGAAGGAGCCTTGAACGGGGCCTTGTTTTCCGGGGACTCATTCAGGTACTCAACCTCGACCTCGGCGTTGGGGACGGGTTTCCCTTTGAGGGTGACCATTCCCGTGAATACATTTCCAGTCCACAGGCCGTACGGGCGCGTGAGGGGAATGATTTCCGTCTCCAGTCCCACGGGCTTGTCCCAGCCTTCCTCGAGTCCCAGTGCATTCACGCACACTTTGGTGTAGTGCACGATGAACTTGTCCTCGGCAGGCTCCCAGTAAGGCTTGGGCTCGACGTAAAAGACGTAATCACCCGGCTTCTTGATGGCATAGCTTGCTTTCCAGTAGGTGAAAGTCTCCTTCTGGTCGGGGCTCTTTCCCTTGGCCTCCTGCAGCGTCGACAGGAGGTCATCGGGCTTTCCTCCCTTGATCAGGACTCCGAATCGTTTGGGTTTTTCCATCTCCATGTAGTGCATTTCCATGGGGTGGATGAACTTGACCTCCAGGGTGAGGGTTTTGGAGTCCTCCTGGGTCACGATGTCGTCTGAGGGAAGGATGACGCCGAAGTGTGCCCGAGCGGCAGGCGCGGCGGCAGTCAGGGCGAGCAAGGTCAAAGCCAGGAACAAGCGGTTTCGCGTCATGGGTTTTTCTCCTCTGAGGAATTCTTCGAAAGGCTCAAGAATCCGGTTCGGACACCAGATCGTGCCAACACCGCGCTGCTGGCCTTCATGACCGCGCTGATTCATGAAATCGGCAAGGAGGCTAACGACAGGCAGTCTCACCTTCTGGCGAGATCCTCAAAGGAGGAGTGGGAAGCTTCAGCTCCCGGGTGCTCAATCTTTAGAGGAATCGCGGGGGCATGTCAACGAAGAAGTCCGGGCGCTAAACGATGGGATCTCCTTGACACCATCACGTGTCCTGGTTTTAAGTGAGGACAGAGGGACAGTGCCATCGGCGCGGGGATGTCAGAGAGACATCTGCGGATGGCCCAAAGGGGAAAGGTGGCGACGGTGCAGTCCATTGGGGCCACGAAGGCTTCTTGCGCTCACGCCCGGCGAGAGACCTTTTGTGGTTTTTTTGTTGCTGCGGACTGGGGAGGAAAAGAATGGAAGCCGACAGCCCAAGCGGGCGCCGATTGAGGGACGGGTCGGCCGAATCGGGGCCTCCCCTCTTTGAGATTCGGTCCCTCCATTACCGGTACGGGGACGGCCTGCCTGCGCTCAAGGGGATCGACCTCATGGTCCACCCGGGGGACCGGATCGCCTTGGTCGGGCAGAATGGTGCGGGAAAGACCACGCTCATCAAACACTTGAACGGGCTGTTCCGACCGAGCCAAGGCCAGGTGCTCTACCGCGGGCGCACCCTCGAGGGAGATCACCTGGCGCGGGCGCGCCTCGAAATCGGCCTCCTGTTTCAGGACCCGGACGATCAGCTCTTCTGCAACACGCTGGATGAAGACGTCGCTTTCGGGCCTCGAAATCAACGACTTGGCGGGGAGACGGTGGAGGCGCGGGTGCGGCAGGCCCTAAGCCGGGTCGGCCTGGCTCATTTGCGCTACAAGCCACCGCATCGCCTGAGCTACGGGCAGAAGAAGCGGGCGGCTTTTGCGACCCTCCTGTCCATGGAGCCGAAGGTCTTGATCCTCGATGAGCCTTCCGCCAATCTCGACCCGAAACAGGAACGGTTCTTCATTGAATTTCTCCGGGAATTTTCCGGGACCGTCGTCTGCATCAGCCATGATTTGCCGTTTCTTTATGAATTCTGCCGTCGTGCGGTCGTCCTTGAGGACGGTCGAGTCCACCACGATACGACCATGCAGGAGCTCATTTCGCACCGGCACTTTCTCAGGGACCACGGTCTGGATTTCACGTTTCGGCTGAGCTGCTGTCATGACCCTGGGAACGGTCACGGTCATGATCATGGTGACGAGGAAGGGGGGCATCGCCCAGAGAAGATCTTCGGTACAGGCACCCAGTCACAGGGCAAAACCGACCAGATGGAACGCCCGGTGATCGCGTTGGAAGACTACTCCTACCGGTACCCCGATGGGACCTGGGGGATTCGTGAGGTGTCACTGTCCGTCGCGGATGGGGAAAGCCTGGCCATCGTGGGCCAAAACGGCGCCGGCAAATCGACTTTGGTGTCTTGCATGGCCGGGATCTTGGAGGGGATCGGGACGTATACTTTTGATGGCAGGCCGATCGTCGGGAAAGATCGTAAGCGGCTGTGGCGCGAGATCGGGATCACCTTTCAGGATCCCGCCGATCAGCTGTTCTCTCCTTCCTGCCGCGATGAAGTGGCGTTCGGGCCAAAGCAGCAGGGCCTCTCGGGTCCGGAGATCCGCGAGCGTGTCGAGGAAGCCCTTGCCATGGTTCAGCTGTCCGGTTTCGAGGATCGCGTGCCGCATCATCTCAGTGCCGGGGAGCGCAAACGGGTGGCCTTGGCCTCGGTCATCGCCATGCGCCCGCGCGTGATCATTCTGGATGAGCCCACGGCCAATCTTGACCCCCGCAGTGAGCTCCTTCTTTGCGAGATCCTGCAGGGGCTGGCCGTGACCAAGATCCTCATCAGCCACGACATCGACATCATCGCCCTCCTGTGCGAGCGGACGGTCGTCATGCATGACGGCCGGATCATTCGTGATTACCCCACCACCGATTTCATTCGCGACGAACACCTGGTGTCCGTCAATGGGCTCGACTACACGTTCAAGAACGCCTGTTGCCGTGAGATTCGACGGCTTCAGCGGGAAGTCGCGGCGGTGATCCCCTCTGGCGCATGAGCCCGGTGGAGGGGCGGAGGAGCCTTGGCAGGCCGCTGTTTAACCCCGGCGGCTGTCCGACCCATGGCTGACTTCCCGCTTGACTCATTCAACCCCATCCTATAAACGGAGAGGCAAGGCCGACAACAATGCGGGGCAAGAAGCCCCGCGCCGGGAAGGCCGACCGAAGTTCCCAGCACCGCTAAAGAATCGCGGCAGATCTCAACGCAGCCATGAAGGCTTGTGAGCTCCTCAAGGGAGACGTGCCTTCGTGGTTTTTTTGTTTTGTGGCCTATCTGGCTGGGGCGGAGCCGATGGCCTGCGGTATGGTTTGGCTTTTCTTTGATTCTGAGGGGAGGAATGACCCATGCACAGAAGCCGTTGCCTATTGGTCGCGCTGCTGATCTTGACCCTGACCCCACCCGTGGTCGGCTGGGGGAGGGAAGGAAGCCTGGATGCGAGGAAGTCTCCCGTCTTGGCTGGAGCCGGGGAGGGCGCAGGAAACGTCTTGGAGAGGGACGCCGAGCCGACGGCGGAAAAAGAGGAGCCTAAAGAACACGAATGTCCCGCCACCTTCGGCCCCCTGATCACGGACACCGCCGTTCCCGCCGACCCGGGAAGCTTTATTATCCAGCCCACCATTGGGGTCGGCGTGGTCACCAACAACTTCACCAACAGCTGGCGACGTGTGTCGGCCGGGGGGAGCTTCCAGTCCTTTGAGGCGAACGTGAAGCTGACCTATGGACTGTTCAAGAACATGGAGGTCTACACGGTCATCCCCTACATCCACAACTGGGCGAGCGGCGTCGATGAGCCGGGGCCGGGAGGGGAGCGATCGGCGAATTTCGGAGGGCTCGGGGACATCAACCTGACCTTCAAGTATCTCTTTGTGGAGGAAAGCGAAACACTTCCCGCCATCAGCGCCATATTTGCGCCGACCTTTCCGAGCGGTCACTACCGCAACCTCAACCCCCGACGGATTGGGACGGACGTCGTCGGAGGAGGGGCCTACGTGTTTACCACCGGCTTCAATGCCTCCAAGTATGTCAAGCCGTTCATCCTTTACGGAAACCTTTACTACTCGGTTCAGACCGACTTCACCGACGACGACGGCTCACAGTACCCGCGGGATTTCGTCACGGCCAATCTGGCGGTCGAGTATCCGTTCACGAGCCAATGGGTCGGGGGGCTGGAGGTGACCAGCAACTGGGATACCGGGCGACTCTTTGGCCCGAGCCCCAATTCGCCCCCTGCGGCGCTTCTTTCCGTGGCCCCCGAAATCGAGTTCATCGCCACGGACAAGCTGTCCTTCGCGCTCGGGGTGAACGTAGACGTTTTGGGCCGGAATATTTCCGCCGCCGTCACGCCGATTCTATCCGCCGTCTATTGTTTCTGATGCCTCGACGCATCGGTGTTTCCGGGGGAGGGCGATCCACCCTGAGCCCGTTTCGAGGGACCTTATGGGGGCCCCTCGAAACGGTGCAGACGATACCCCCACAACTGCCGTTGTCTCCAGTCGGGTGCGTCGGAGGGGCTACCGATCGGTCGTCCCTCCTCATTAATCGCTGAGACGGTCGGAGGGTTCCCCCCCGAAAAACCTGCGTGATGGCATTCCCCTTCAAGTTCTTCTTCCCAGGCTTCTTCCACCGTGTCCGCCCATCCAACGGGCGGCACTTGGCGCCAGTCGCTCGTCCCCAAGTGGCTGCTTGGGGACTCAGTATGTCCAGGCTCCGTCTTAGCGTGACCCTGTGGTGTTGGAAGCTGGGGCTCCCATGCTCGTAATCCCAAACAGGGGCTGAGGAACAAGCAGCAAGCGGAAGCAGAAACGGAGTGGGACTTCGCCAGACTGAGGTATCGGTTTGAATTACACCAAACCGATCGGGTGAAGTTTTGACAGGGGGTGCGAAAGCTGATAACTTACATTCCGCACCCGATTGACGGGTCGAGGGGTATTTTTTGCGCCCCTGGC
>CAZGQL010000020.1:40581-47092 GCA_964527905.1 uncultured Syntrophobacteraceae bacterium | reverse complement strand
TCCTTGGCTCACAGATTACTGGAAATCCGTGTCCAAGAAAACCGGGGCCGGTATAAAAGGAGTCATGGGGGTTGCGACCCATCGCAATCCCTTTTCTATTTCTTCCCCGACTGAGCCAATCTATTCCGCCTCTCGCTCCCAGTGACTCTCTCCGCGTTGCCACGGCGCATCGGAACCGACCGCAGTGTGCCCACAGCATTTCGGCATTAACTTGTCTTCAATACGGTGTGACAACCACCGCGCCTTGAAGTGGAACGGCAAGTGGGTTCGTGTACCACGGCATGTGCTACGGGGGGCTGTCCGACGAAGAAGTGAATCCAGGGAGCGGAAACAGAGTCTCCCGAGGTGAGAACGAGATTGGGGATCACGAGGAGCACGAACATGAAGACACGCCTGTACAGGAAGACCTCTTTGAGTGGGTGGATGGTGGCCGTTGTGGTGGCTTCGCTGATGGCCCTGTCCCTGATTCCGGACATGGTGCTGGCCAAGCGGGGCGGTGAGGATCGGGCCCGTTTTTACGGCATCGTCCAGTCGATGCCGGAGCAGGGTTTGCATGGGAATTGGGTCATTGGCGGGCGAACGATCAGCACGGCTCCTCAGACGGAGTTCGACCAGCGCGAGGGAGCCCTTGGGGTCGGCGTCTGTGCGAAAGTTGATTTCCGGGGCGGGCGAGTGCACGAGATCGACAGTGAACCCATGCGCAATTGCCTGTGAGCCTGCAAGGGCCGTCGAAGGGACCCGACGGCCCCGAAGATCGGGCGGTGGGCGATTGAAGGAATGGTCTGTGGCTACCCGGCCGGCAGCGATCGCCCTGGGCTTTTGGTCATCCTGCCCCGCCCCCCTCCATCGGCACGTGCGTCAGGGGGGACCGGCTGCATTGGATCGAAGCAGGTTCCACGACCTGCTGGGTGCGATCGAAAGATCCGATGAAAGCCCCTTTCGCTCGCCCGCTCGTTCACAAGCCACCGCTTTGGAACGCTCAACGGCACCGCTCCGGGCCGGCGTGCTTCGCGCGTAAAGAAAGCCGGAGCTCTGCCCGCTGTGCTCGCAGGCGGGGTCTGGGGGTTGGCAAAATCAGAAACGCAGCGAAACGTCGCAACACTGAGGTGTTGGTTCATCTGTCACCCCGCCGGCTGGCCCCTTGCGGCCGCAAATCCGGAGCGGTATACTCTTGACGACTGTCAGAGCCCGCGGGATGGCCTCGCCGCCAAGCGCCGCAGCCAGGCCGCCGAGGGAGCCCCCGCGGGGACCGGCGGGGCCAGACGGTCCCCCTTGAGAGTGCGGTCGACTTCGAGTGAACCTTTGAGGATCCTCCGATGCAAGCGCTTGTGGCCGTCCTCACCGTGGTGCCCTTCCTGTCCGCCGCCGCCTGTCTCCTTTTCCGGTCCGCCCCGGTCCGATCCGGTCTCGTCGTGGCCACGGGAGGCGCCCTCATCCTCTGCTCCCTGCTCCTGATCCCCCACGTGCCGTTTGCCTTTTCGCCCCTCCTGCCCTTTGGGATCAGTCTGCACCGCGCCCTGCAGCTTCCGGATTTCGTGCTCATGCTGACCGTCCTGGGACTGGGCATCCGGGAGCGGAGCCGGTTGGTGACGGTCCTGGCCGGGGTGCAGATCCTGCTGGTGACCTGGCTCGAAGTCTTTCAGATCCGGGGCCACACGGCCCCCGTGGCCATCCATTGCGACGTGTTGGCACTCACGCTCGTGCTCCTGATTTCCATCGTGGGGTCCATCGTCTGCTTTCAGGCCATCGCCTACATGCGTGCCCACGAGGCGCACCTCGGCCTCAAGACGTCCCGTCAGCCCCGCTTTTTCGCCGTCATGCTGGCGTTTCTGGGCACCATGAACGCCATGGTGCTCGCCAACGACCTGACGGTCTTTCACTTTTTCTTCGAGCTCACCACATTGTGCTCGTACCTGCTCATCGGCCATGACCGCACGGAGACGGCCACGCGCAACGCCGTCCGGGCCCTGTGGATGAACACCTTGGGCTGCGTCGTGTTCGTCGTGGGCATGATCGTGCTCGACCACCGACTGGGCACGCTCGATTTGCAGGAAATCCTTCGTGCCGGCTCGGGGGCTCCCCTGGCCGCCCTGGCGCTGCTCTGCGTGGCGGCGTTCATCAAGTCCGCCCAGTTCCCCTTCCAGAGCTGGCTTTTGGGAGCCATGGTGGCTCCGACCCCGGTTTCGGCACTGCTCCATTCGAGCACCATGGTGAAGGTGGGCGTCTACCTGGCGATCCGGCTGGCCCCGGCCCTCCACGGGACCCTCCTGAGTCAGTGCATGGGGGTGTTCGGCGCCGTGAGCTTCCTGGCCGCCGCCGCGCTGGCCGTCGGGCAGAGCAACGGGAAGAAGGTGCTGGCCTATTCGACCATCAGCAACCTGGGGCTTATTTTCGCCTGCGCCGGGCTGGGCACGACGACGGCCCTCGCGGCCGCATCGCTCCTCATCGTCTTCCACGCGGTGGTGAAGGCGCTCCTGTTCCTGTGCGTGGGGTCCATCGAGCAGTCCATCGAAAGCCGCGACATCGAGGACATGCGCGGCCTGTACGCCCGGATGCCGGTGACGGCCCTCCTCACGGTGATGGGGGTCATCATGATGATCATGCCGCCCTTCGGACTGGTCCTGGGGAAATGGATGGCCATGGAGGCCGCCGCCCGCACTCTCCCGGTGATCGTGACCCTGGCCTTGGGGAGCGCCTTCACGGTGCTCTACTGGGCGCGCTGGGCGGGAACGCTCATGAGCGACCCCTTCGCGGGGAGATTCAAACGCGAGCGGCAGCCCGTCCTGACCTGGGGCGCCCTGGTCGGGCTGGGGGCCGGGGCGGGGGCACTGAGCGTCGCCGCCCCCTGGCTCTACCGGTGGCTCCTGACGTCGCCTGCCCCGAGCAGCCCCGGAGCCGCCTACGGGGTCGAGGGAGGCGCTCTCGCCGGGGCTGTCGGCCTGTTTCCCGTCCTGCCGCTGAGCGTGGTGGCCCTGGGGGCCTTCCTCCACGCCCTCTGGGCGCTCCGGGGGGCCCGCGGGGCGCGGATCGTCCCGCCGTACCTGAGCGGCATCCACACGGCCGAGCCCCAGGTCTTCATCGGCCCCATGGGGCGACCCGTCAAGGCGCAGGCCGCGAACTACTACCTGGCGTCCCTGTTTGGCGAAGAGCGGCTGACGGTCTGGGTCAACGCCGTCGCCGGGCTGGTGCTGATCGCGCTGCTCGGGAGCAGCCTATGAGCGCCGAGGTGTTTCTCATCTTGCTGGGTCTGGTCGCGGGGCCGCTGATCGGCGGGACCGTAAGCGGCCTGGACCGGGTCCTCACCGCCCGGTGCCAGTCGCGCGTCGGCCCTCCCGTGCTTCAACCCTTCTATGACGTGGCGAAGCTCTTCAGCAAGGAGCCCCTGCTGGTCAACCTCTGGCAGGCGTTTTGCGCCTACGCTTACGTGGCGGCCGCATCCATCTCGGTCGTGCTGTTCTTCCTGCAGTCCGACCTGCTGCTCATCCTGCTCATCCAGGCGGTGGGAGCCGTTTTTCTCGTCATCGGCGCTCTGTCTTCGACCTCGCCTTTCAGCCAGGTCGGGGCCCACCGGGAGCTTTTGCAGATGCTCTGCTACGAACCGCTCCTCGTGCTGGTGGCGGTGGGCATCTTCCTGCAGACGGGAAGCTTCCGGATCGAGCGGGTCTTTGCCGAGGAGCGGCCCCTGCTGCTGCAGCTCCCGTTTCTGTTCCTGGTGCTGGGCTACGCGCTGACCATCAAGCTGCGCAAATCCCCGTTCGACCTGTCGACGTCCCATCACGCCCACCAGGAGCTCGTGAAGGGGCTCCTCACGGATTACTCGGGGCCCTACCTGGCCCTGGTGGAAGTCGGCCACTGGTATGAGATCACCCTGATGCTCGGCCTGTGCGCCCTGTTCTGGGCGACCTCCTGGCCGGGGATGCTGCTCCTGGTGGCGGCCGCCTACGGGATCGAGATCCTCATCGATAACGTCACCGCCCGGCTGACCTGGCGATGGATGCTGGGCTCCGCCTGGGCCGTCGGCCTAACCCTGTCCGTGCTCAACCTGGTGTGGCTCACGCTGCGATAGGAGGCTTCCCGGCATGCTCGCATCCCTTTTTGCCAAGGCACGGCACAAATCGCCCTGGGTGCTGCATTTCGACTGCGGCAGTTGCAACGGCTGCGACATCGAGGTGCTCGCCTGCCTCGCCCCGGTCTACGATGTCGAACGGTTCGGCTGCATCAACGTGGGAAATCCCCTCCATGCCGACGTGCTGCTCGTGACGGGCACGGTCAATCCCCGCAACCGCAAGGTGCTGCGAAACCTCTACGATCAGATGCCACATCCCAAGGTGGTCGTGGCCATTGGGGCGTGCGGCCTGACGGGCGGGATTTTCCGGGAGACGTACAACGTCGTGGGGGGCGTGGACAAGGTCCTTCCCGTGGACGTCTATGTTCCGGGATGCCCCGCCAAGCCCGAGGCCATCCTCGACGGGGTCCTGCTGGGCGCGAAGAAGTTGCGGGAGGCCAAGCCATGCAAGGAGAGCTGATCACCGTCACCCCCGAGACGCTCCTTGGGGAAGTCGGCCGCGCCAAAGCCGAGGGCTTCCGGCTCGTGACCCTGACGGGGGTGGAGCTCGACGTCGCGTCCGTGGACCTCCTGTACCATTTCGACCGGGATTTTCAGCTGCGGCACCTGAGGCTGACCGTCGGCAGGGATGTTCCGGTGCCGAGCATCACGCCCATCTATTTCGCGGCGTTCCTGGTGGAAAACGAGATCCAGGATTTGTTCGGGCTGCGGTTCCAGGGGCTGGTGATCGACTACGAAGGGTCCCTGTACTTCGATGACGAGGTGGGTCCCGCTCCCTTCCGCCGGTTCAAGGGCGACGGCGGCGACACGCAAAACGGATGAGGGAGGAAGCCCCATGACGCAGACCATCATCCCGTTCGGCCCCCAGCACCCGGTGTTCCCGGAGCCGGTCCATTTGCGGCTCAAGGTGGAGGATGAAATCATTACGGAAGCCGTCCCCGCCTTCGGTTACGTCCATCGGGGGCTGGAGAGCCTGGCGGTGAAGCGGGATTTTCACCAGATGGTCAACGTGGTTGAGCGCATCTGCGGGATTTGCTCGGTCCTTCACGCCCTGTGCTACTGCCAGGGCGTCGAGGAGCTCATGGGGATCGAGGTGCCGCGGCGGGCGAGGTTTTTGCGAACCATCTGGTCCGAGCTCCACCGCATCCAGAGCCACCTGCTCTGGCTCGGCCTGTTTGCCGACAGCTTCGGATTCGAAAGCCTTTTCATGGAATGCTGGAAGATCCGGGAAAAGATCCTGGACCTCCACGAGGCGACCACCGGCAATCGGATCATCGTGTCCGTGAACGTCATCGGCGGCGTCCGCAGGGACCTCGACGCGGCCCAGATCCAGAGCGTGCTCACGACGCTGGACGAGGTGGAAACAGCGGTTCGCCGCCTGGAGGGCCCGCTGCTCCAGGATCATACCGTCTGCCGCCGGACGGTCGGCAAAGGGGTGGTGACGGCGCAGCAGGCCGGGGAATGGGGTTTGGTGGGCCCCATGCTGCGCGCGAGCGGCGTGGCCCGGGACACGCGGCAGACCGGCTACGCGGCCTACGACGAGCTGGACTTCGAACCGGTCGTGGTGCAGGCCGGCGACTGTCAGGCCCGTTGCGCCGTGCGCTTTCGGGAAGTGTTTCAAAGCATCGATCTGATCCGCCAGGCCGCCGGGCGGATCCCGGAGGGGGAGCTCACCGTCAAGGTCCGGGGCAAGCCGGAGGGAGAGGCGGTTTCCCGGGTCGAGCAGCCCCGGGGCGAAGTGTTTTACTATGTCAAGGCCAACGGCACGAAGCACCTCGACCGCTTGAGGGTCCGCACCCCGACCTTCGCCAACCTCCCGGCGCTGGTCGCGATGCTCCCCGGCATGTGGCTCTCCGATGTGCCCGTCGTGGTGCTCTCCATCGACCCCTGCATCAGCTGCACGGAGCGCTGAGAGGCGTCCGGCAGGCCGAGCTGACGGAAGGATCCGACCGTGCTCCCGATGACCCGCACGATTTGGCGCAACCTGACCCGCCCGCGGGCGACCCGCCGGCACCCGTCCGTGGTCCGGCCGCCGTTCGAGCACAGTCGCGGCGCTCTCGAAAACGACATCGCGACCTGCACCCTCTGCGGCGTGTGTGCGGCCAAGTGCCCCTCCCAGTGCATCCAGGTGGACAAGCAGGCCGCCACCTGGACGTATGACCCCTTCGCCTGCGTCCTGTGCGGCGTGTGCGCCGAATCCTGCCCAGCGGGAAGCCTTCGGCAGTTGCGCGATCCCCCGCGCCCGACCGAAGCCAAGGCGTCCGTCGTGCTCCAGGGGATCCTGAAAAAGAGGGCCTCCGGGTCTGAATCGTGACGCAACCCCGTAAATGTCCCTCTTAAACCGGCGACGAGAGAGGTCCCCGTGCGCTTCAACGTGCCCTTGCTTCCCGACGAAGGCCTGATCGCGGCGCACGCGCCCGGGCCCGCGGCATAGAATCCGGCGAT
>CAZGQL010000020.1:28930-40564 GCA_964527905.1 uncultured Syntrophobacteraceae bacterium | reverse complement strand
CATGTCCAGGACGGCCGCCACCAGGGGGCCATTGTGGAAACCAGGCGGTGGGTCGACCTCCTGCGGTCCGTCGAAATCCCCAGGAAATACCTGCTCATGAACAGCCGGGCCCATCCGCAGCCGGCCTATTTCGACCGAGACCACCTGCGACACGTGATTCGAACACTCGGATCGATGCTCGAGGCAGGCGTTCTCGATGGGATCGTGTTTGCCGACGCCTACCTGCTGCCGGCACTCTCGGACGCCGGGGGCGATGAAGCCGCTCGGCTCGAGGCCGTCCCGAGCGTCAACTGCATGCTGGACACCTGGGACCGGATCACCCGCATGATGGATTTCATCGCTTCGACCCGGTTCCGTCTCCCGAAAACCCTCATCCTGGACCGCTCCCTCAATCGCCGCCTGGAGGACCTGGCCGGGGTCTCGGTCCGCTGCCGGAAGGGTCTTCCCGGCGTGGCACTCGAGCTCCTCGCCAACGAGGGGTGCCTGTCCCACTGCCCCTTCAAGCTGACCCACGACTGCCACATCGCGTGGATTCACCTGGGGCAGCCCCTCGATACGTTTCACATCAACCGGGAGCTTGGGTGCATGCGGGTCCTTCAGCGGGAGCCCTGGCGACTTCTGCAGTCGCCCTCCATCCGCCCCGAGGACGTGCCCACCTATGAGCCCTTCGTCGACGTCCTCTAGCTCTGCGGACGCACCCTGGGGCCGCCCTTTCTCCTGAGGGCCATCGACGCCTACTGGAACAGGCGGTTTTTCGGCAATCTGCTGGACCTCATGGACGCCATGGAGGGGACGGCCCGGTGGCTGATCGTCAAAAACGATTGTCTATCGCCCGATTTCCTGCTCCGAATCACTTCCTGCTCGAGGGACTGCGGCACCTGCTCCAGCTGTGGGGAGCTCTTTTCAAGCTGCGCCGAGGCGAAGCCGATTCGCCTCGAAAAACGGTGACCGGGCCGGATGGTCGGTCCGGTACCTTCACGGATCAAACGGACTTGGCCGTTTTCAGGCTGGATCCTTGCAATCCGTGTCTTCCGGGTTTTCTCTTGCCATTGACGGGCCCAGCCTCACGCCTCGGGGGGTCTCAGCTTTTCCACCCTCGCGGCGCACACCTTGAATTCCGGAATCTTGGCAATGGGATCGAGGGCGGCGATGGTGAGCCGATTGGCCGCCGCCTCCCAGAAATGGAATGGGATGAAGATCGTGCGCGCATCGGTCATCTCCCCGACACTCGCCTTGACCTCGATCCTGCCCCGGCGCGTGCTCACCCCGACGATTTCGCCGTCCCGGATGTCCAATTCCAGGGCGTCCTGGGGATGGATCTCCACCCAGCACTCGGGGCAGATTTCGTTCAGACCCGCGGAGCGCCGGGTCATGGTCCCCGTGTGGTAATGGTAGAGCACCCGGCCGGTGGTGAGGATGAACGGATACGCCTCATCGGTCGGCTCGGCAGGGGGAACCCACTCGACGGGCGTGAACAACCCCTTGCCTCGTACGAACTTGTCGCGGTGCAGGTATTGGGTTACCGGATGGTCCTGGGTCGGGCAGGGCCACTGGAGGCCTTGAACGGCGAGGCGCCGGTAGTCCATGCCACCGTAGGAGGGAGTCACACGTGCCATTTCGTCGAAGATGGCCTCGGCGGACGCATAGCTCATGGGATAGCCCAATTTCGTCGCCAGGGCGCTTAATATCTCCCAGTCGGCGAGGGCCTGGCCTGGGGGCTCGACCGCTTTGCGGACCAGCTGCACGCGCCGCTCCGTGTTCGTGAAGGTGCCGTCCTTTTCGGCGAAGCACGCGGAAGGCAGGACGACGTCCGCCAATTGGGCGGTTTCCGTGAGGAAGATGTCCTGGACGACGAGAAACTCCAGGGACTTGAGCTCCCGTTCGACATTTTGGATGTCCGGCTCACTGAGCATGGGATTCTCTCCCATGATGTAGAGCCCCTTGACCTGCCCTTTCGCGGCGGCCGCCATGGCCTCGAGCATGGTGAAGCCGACGTTGCCTGGGAGGTCGCGCACCCCCCAGGCCTTGGCCATCTTATCGCGGACCTCGGGGGAGGTGACGGCCTGGTAGCCCGAGAACACATTGGGGAGCGCCCCCATGTCGCAGGCGCCCTGCACGTTGTTCTGCCCCCGGAGCGGATTCACGCCGCCGGATTCGATGCCGAGGTTCCCGCAGAGCATGGCCAGGTTCGCGACGCTCTTGACCGCGTCGGTTCCGTTGATGTGCTGGGTGATCCCCATGGAATACACGATGGCGGCTGCCGGGGCCGAGGCATAGAGGCGGGCCGCGGCGATCAGGTCCTGCCTGGGGATGGAGGTAATCTCCTCCACCCGCTCCGGCGTGTAGGCGGCCACCAGTTCCTTCATGGCTTCGAAGCCTTCGGTGCGCTCGGCCACATACTCTTTCGCGTGGAGACCCTCCTGGATGATCACGTGCATCATGCCGTTGATCCACGCCACATCCGTTCCCGGCTTCTGACGCAGCCACAGGGCGCCGTGGTCCACCAGGTCGATGTGCCGGGGATCCACCACGATGAGCCGGGTCCGTCCGCTCTGGACGCCCCGCTTGATGTATGTGGAGATCACGGGGTGCATTTCCGATGTGTTGGAGCCGGTGACCAAGACGACATCCGAGCGTTCCAGCTCCTCGATGGAATTGGTCATGGCCCCGCTTCCAAAGGACGTCGCCAGTCCGGCAACCGTCGAGGCGTGGCACAGGCGGGCGCAATGATCGATGTTATTGGTCCCCACGACGGCCCGTGCGAGCTTGTTCATGAGATAGTTTTCTTCATTGGTGACGCGGGCCGAGCTGAAAAACGCGAGAGCGTCGGGCCCGGAGGACTCCTTGATGGCCTTGAGTCGCTTGGCCACCAGGGTCAGGGCTTCCTCCCAGGAAGCCTCCCGGAAAACACCCTCCTTCTTGATCAGGGGAACCGTCAACCGGTCCGGGTGGTCGATGAAGTCAAAGCCGTAGCGCCCCTTGACACACAAACGGCCGTCGTTGGGGACCGCTCCCTCGACCCCCGTCACCCGCACCACCTTCCCTTTCTTCACATGGAGCCATTGCTGACACCCGACGCCGCAGTACGGGCAGGTCGTCTGGACCTTTCGTTCTTCCTCCCAGACCCGCCAGCGAAACGCGGACCGCTTTTCGACCAGGGCCCCGACGGGGCACATCTGGATGCATTCCCCGCATTGAACGCACTTGTTCCGGTCGTAGGCGATCCGAGGCCCCTCGGTCCCGTTGGACACCGAGAGGGCCCGAATGCCCTGGATCTCCGTGCAGGCATGGACGCAGCGCAAACACAGCACGCAGCGCTCCGGCCAGGACTTGATGAACGCCATGGAGTAGGGGGCCGTGAATTTCGAAGTCGGTGACGGCGCCTCGACCTCCGTGATCCCATGCTCGACCACGAGGTCCTGGAGCCGGCAGTCGCCTGCCTTGTCGCAGACGGGACAATCCAGGGGATGATGGACGAGCAGGGCCTTCAGGGATTCCCGACGCAAGGCGAACAAGGCCTCGGATTGCGTGGTCACCGACATGCCCTCCACGACGCGGGTCTCGCAGGAAACCATGGGTGCCGCGTGCCCGTCGACTTCCACGATGCAAAGCCCGCAGGACCCGATGGGCTTCAATCGCTCATGGAAGCAAAGCATCGGGATCCGGATCCCCGCGCTCCGCGCCGCCTGAAGGATGGTGCTCTCCTCCAGAGCCAAAACCTCTCTGCCGTCGATCCTAAGCTTCAACAATGTCATGGCGGTGCTCCTTTGATGGAAACTCAGCGGTGTTGAGATGAGCCTTCTCGAAACCAGGCGGCCGGTCATCCGATCACTGCGTGCATCCAGGCACCGTTATGACAGCGCGCCCTCGCGCCGGCCCCACGGCGTCCGCCCGGCATGAGTGGAAGGCCACCGCCATGAGACGGTGCGGGCGAAGGATGCAATCATGAGAAGGAAGAACGGGAGATGGAAGGGAGGTCCCGGCTCGCCCCTTTTGCTACCAGACACGGGAAGCATCGTGCGCGCTGCGTCAAGTGAAGCCGGTCGTGGAAATCAATGCAGGGCTCCTTGAAGGTCCTGGGGATTCTCCGTGGAATCAAGAGGCCATCGATCACACGGAAGATTCAGTGAACGGAGCCGCACGGCGGACTTCCGCGCGACATCCGTTTTCCGCTATTCATAGATTGTCGATCATGGCGAAAATCTGCGCGTCGTCGAAGCCCTGGAGGCGAATGGCCCCGGATCGGCACGATGCCGTGCACAAGCCACATCCCTTGCAGAGGGCCGCGTTGATCTCGGCCTTGCCCTTGTCGTTGAAGCGGGGCGCCGAATAGGGACAGATGCTCACGCAGGTGCCGCAGCTGCTGCACCAGGCCTGTTGGACCGAGGCCACGGTCCCGGCGAAATGGATGCTGGTCCGCGCGAGGATGGTGGACGCACGGGACGCCGCCGCCTGGGCCTGGGCGATGCTTTCATCGATGGGCTTCGGGTAATGGGCCAGGCCGCACAGGAAGACGCCGTCGGTCGCAAAATCCACCGGCCGAAGCTTGACATGGGCCTCGAGAAAAAACCCATCTTCGTTCACCGGGACTTTGAAAAACCGGGCCAGCGCTTCGTTGGCGTTGGGCACGATGGCGGACGCCAGGGTAAGACAGTCCGCCTCGATGGCGAGCGTCCGCTGCAGGATGGGATCCTTGACCGCCACGTGAATCTTGTCCGGCCCAACGGTCACGACGGGCTTCTCGGCGCGGTCAAAGCGCACGAAGATCACACCCCGGCGCCGCGCCTCCAGGTAAACCAGCTCCCGCTCGCCGTAGCTTCTGAGATCCCGGTACAAGACGTAGACATCGCAAGCCGGGTTGATCTGCTTCAGGTGGAGCGCGCTCTGGAGCGTGTGGGTGCAGCACACCCGGCTGCAGTAGGGCCGCTCGGGCTCACGGGAGCCCACGCATTGGATGAAGACGGCGGTCCCGATGTCCTGGAGCGTCGGGTCATCGGCCTGGAAGCGCCGGTCGAGATCGTGGTGGGTGAGAACGCGGGGGTCCTCGCCGTAACGGTATTCGCTCGGCTGGTATTCCCTCCCGCCGGTTGCGATCACCGCAACGCCGTGCTCCACGACCGTTTCGCCCAGGGGGTTCCGAATGCGGCTCTTGAAATTCCCCACAAAGCCCTCGACCTGGGAGACCTCACTGGACAGGTGCACGGTGACATGAGGATGACGGTTTAGCTCATCCGAGAGGCCCTGGACGAAGGAGGCGATGTCCTCGCCCTGCCAGGTCCGATGGAGCGAGAGGGCCTGTCCGCCCAGCCGATCGGATCGCTCCACGAGATGCACCGGGTACCCCTGGGCCGCCAGGGTCTTGGCCGCCACCATTCCGGCCACCCCGCCCCCGACCACCAGCGCTCCCCGGGTCACCTGCAGCTCCGGCTCCTTCAGGGGCTCCAGCAGGGCCGCCTTGGCGATGGCCATCCGCACCAGGTCCTTGGCCTTTGCCGTGGCCCTCTCGGGATCGCTGCTGTGGACCCAGGAGACCATGTTCCGGATATTGGCCATCTCGAACAGGTAGCGATTGAGTCCCAGCTCCTCCATGGTTTCCTGGAAAAGGGGCTCGTGGGTGCGGGGCGTGCACGCGGCCACCACGATGCGATTGAGCTGGTTTTCGAGGATCACCCGCTTGATGGTGTCCTGGGTGTCCTGGGAGCACGTGTAAAGATTGCCCGCGACGTACTCCACGTACGGGAGCGTTCTTGCGTAATCCCGCACGGCGGGGACGTCGACCGTCCCACCGATGTTGATGCCGCAGTGGCACACGAAGACCCCGATGCGGGGGCGCTGGCCCGTGACATCGATCTGGGGCGGGATTTCCCGCTCGCGCACACGGCTTCCCCGGGCGCTGCTGAGAAGCGCTCCCGCGGCGGCCGCGGCGGCGCTGGCCTCCATCACCGAGTGCGGGATGTCCTTGGGTCCCTGGAAGGCCCCGCACGCGAAAAACCCGGGGCGACCAGCGGCGACCGGCTCGAAGGAGGAATGGCCGCAGAAGCCATCTCCGCTAAGGGGAATGTTCAACCGCTCGGCGAGCGCGCGCGCCTTTGCGGAGGCCTCGAGTCCGACCGAGAGCACCACCAGGTCGAAGTCTTCCTGGACGATCTCGCCCGATTCGGTCACGTAGCCGATCCGCAGGTCGTCCGTGCCCGGGATTCGATCCACGCTGTGGACGCGGGATCGCACGAAGCGGACGCCCTGCTCCTCCCTGGCGCGGTTGAAGGTCTTTTCGAAATCCTTCCCGTGGGTCCGCATGTCCATGAAGAAAACCGTGGTTTCAAGCCCGCCGCCCGCATGCTCCTTGGCGATGACGGCCTCCTTGATGGCATACATGCAGCACACCGCCGAACAGTAGGCATGGTCGCAGTGGTGGATGTCGCGAGATCCCACGCACTGGAGCCAGGCAATGCGCCTGGGCTCCTGGTGATCCGAGGGACGCACCAGGTGGCCCATGCTCGGACCAGACGCGGAGAGGATCCGCTCGAATTCCATGGACGTCACCACGTTCGGAAGACGGGCATAGCCGTAGGTGTCATAGGCCTTCGGCTCAAAGGGCTGGAACCCGGGGGCCAGGACCACCGCGCCGACCTCGATTTCGCGCTCAACCGGCGCGTCCTCATGCATCACGGCCTTGGCCAGGCAGGCGTCCACGCACTGGTAGCACTCGGAGCACACGCCGCAGCTCAGGCACCGCTCCGCTTCCCGGCGCACCTGCTCCTCGGTGAATCCGAGCTGCACTTCATCGAAACCGGCCCGTCGCGCCTCCGGGGCCATTCGAGGCATGTGCTCCCGAGGAATCCGGTCGTAGCCTTCCGTCCGAACGTCCTGGACGGCCTGCCATTCCTTTTCCCGTCCTTCGCGGAGGTCCTGCCCCCGCAGGAAGCGATCGATGGAGACGGCGGCCTGCTTTCCGGCCGCGATGGCTTCGATCACGGTCTTGGGGCCGGTCACGGCATCGCCCCCGGCGAAGATGTCCGCATCGTCGCTCTGGAGCGTCAGCGGATCCACCCGCAGGGTTCCCCAGTCGCTGAGCTGGCAGGCGCATTCGGGCGTGAGACAGGCCCAGTCGGACTCCTGGCCGATGGCGGGGATCACCGCGTCCACCTCGATCACCAGCTCGGACTCGGGAACCACTTCGGGTCGCCGGCGACCGCTGGCGTCCGGGGCCCCGAGCCGCATCCGCACGCACTCGATGGCCTTGACGGCGCCGCCCTCCCCGATCACGCGAACGGGATGGGTAAGGGTCAGGATCTCGATGCCCTCCTCCCGGCATTCTTCGATTTCCTCCTCGTTTGCGGGCATTTCCTCGATCCCGCGACGGTAGAGGATGAAGGGCTTGGAAGAGCCGGTGCGCAAGGCCGTGCGCACGCAGTCCATGGCCACGTTGCCGCCGCCGATCACGGCCACGCGGTCCCCCAGGGGGATGGAGCCGCCGAGGTTGACTTCCCGCAGGAAGTCGACCCCCGGGTAAACTCCGCGGAGGTCTTCTCCGGGGATACCGAGGGCCTTGCACTCGTGGGCGCCGATGGCGACGAAGAACGCCCGGAAGCCTTGCTGCCGCAGTTCGGCGATGGTGACGTCCCTGCCGATTTCGACCCCCGTCCGGAATGCGACGCCCATGTCGCGGATGACGTCGATCTCGGCCGCGATGATGTCGCGGGGCAACCGGTAGGACGGGATGCCGACGGACAGCATGCCGCCGAGCACCAGGAGCTTTTCGAACACCGTGACGGCATAGCCCTCGATGGCGAGATAGTAGGCGCAGGAGAGTCCGGCCGGGCCGGATCCGATCACGGCGACCTTTTCGTCGCGTTTGGGCTTGGTTTCGGGGACGAAGCGCGTTTCGGAGCGCAGGTCCAGGTCGGCCACGAACCGCTTGATGGAATCGATCGCAACCGGTTCATCGAGCTCCCCACGCTTGCAGGCCGCCTCGCAGGGATGGTGGCAAACCCGGCCGCAGATGGCGGGGAGCGGGTTTTCCTCCTTGACCAGCTTCAGCGCCTCCCCGTATTGCCCCCGGGCCGCCAGGGCCACGTAGCCCTGGACGGAGATGTGGGCCGGGCAGGCCACTTTGCAGGGGGACGTCCCATGCTTTTCGATGGCAAACGATCCCGGCACCGCCTGGGCATACCTTCGGTAGGCCGCCTTGCGCTCGGCCAGGGCCATGTCGTATTCGCTGGGTCTCACCACGGGACAGACCTTGGCGCACTCGCCGCATCCCGTGCATTTGGAGGGATCGATGAAGCGGGGCTCCTGGAGGACCTTGACCGTGAAGCTCCCCGGGCGCCCGGAGACGTCCTTGACCTGCGCGAGCGTGAGGAGCTCGATGTTGAGATGACGGCCCACCTCGACCAGCTTGGGCGAGAGGATGCACATGGCGCAGTCGTTGGTCGGAAAGGTCTTGTCGAGCTGGGACATGACGCCCCCGATGGAGGGCTCGCTTTCGACCATGTACACGTAATATCCCGAGTCGGCCAGGTCGAGGGCCGCCTGGATGCCCGCAACGCCCCCGCCCACCACCATGACGGAGCCAAGGACCTTGCTCGGATCGTTCTCGAAGTTCTTATCATGCATGAAGCACCGCTCCTGCTGAACGTCGCCGCTTTGATACTGGTCAAAATGCTGGCCCCCAAGCTCCAGCTTGGGAGCCAGCCATTGGATGGCGAAATCCACTGCTCCAGACGAGGCACCGCCGGGACCGATCCCCGCAAGGTGGATGCGGAACCAAATGGCGACCCATCAAGTCAACGGCTGTTGTGACAGGAAATGACTGGGCGATCTTTCGGTCGGGCTCGTTTCCTACCTTGCACGGGCGGAATCGGTCACACGCCTTCAGATGAAGCCGAAAGATCGAAGCACGAGGAGACCCTCTCGGGGAGTGAGCGTTGGACGCTTCCTAAACAACGAGACATGAAATCTAGACCATGATACCCCATGTGTCTAATTGGAATTTTCAATGGAATGGGCGCCGTCTCCGCGCCCATTCCTGATCACGCCTTGGCGACTTTGACCCGGGTGTTGCTGAAGTCCGGAATGCCGGCCACCAGATCCACCAGCGGGGTGTTGCCCAGGTGGGTGTCGAGGCGCGAGAGCACATTGGGGTTGACCCCGGCGCCGTACTTGGGCTCGGCCGCGAGCTTGCCCTGCTTCACCACCTTCTCCGCCCCCAGGAAAGCTGCTTCGAGGTTGCGTCCCTCGAGCGGTGAAGCCCCAAACTGGGTGTGTCCGTAATGGAAGGAAACGGCCAGGCAGCCCGGCTTAACGGCCCGGCTCACCTGAAGCTTCCCAACCACACCCGTCGGGTGGTGCCGCGCCGTGAGCCGGACGGAATCCATGGGCTTGAGGCGCAGCCGCGCGGCGTCGTCGGCGTGCATGAGGATGAAATTTTCCGGGAACAGCTCCAGGCTGTAGGCGTGCCAGATGGACCGGGACTGCGTATGAAGGCTCGTCTTGTAGCTCACCAGCGTGAACGGGTATTGCTTGTCCTCCTGCTCAATGAGCTTTCCCGCCGAGTCCAGCGCGCCGAGGTAAGTCGGCATTCCCGGAAACGGTTTTCCCGTCAGGGAGTTTTTCATGGACGCGAGCTGCTCATTGTAGATCGCCACCCGCTTGAGACCGTATTTGAACATCTCCCCGTCGAAGGAATCCTCGTAGGGCCGAAAAACGCCGCCCCGCGCCAAGGCGTAACAGAGGCGTCTCCACTGGTCGGCAGGCAGGATATCCCGATGCCTGGCGACCGGCAGGTTTCGCTCGCACCACTCGACCTCTTCCGGGCTCGCCTCGGGGACCTTGGCGTTTTTCACGATGTTGGCAAACGCCCGCAGGTAAAACTCCTCTTCCCGGTTCAGGGGAAGCGCCGCGCCATCCGGGCCCTTGATAGCACCCTCCCCGAAGCCGGGAAGCTGAAGCAGACGGGCCAGATCGATCAAGAACGTCTCCGTGGAGTAATGGCGTCCGTCCTCGGTCCTGCCCGTGAGGGGCTCGATCATGGGCGTGCGCAACCCGCTGAACTTCATGACGGGCGCATGGGGATTGAGCCACCCATAATGGCCTTCGGGGTAGCACAGGTCGGGCACGATGTAATCGGCGTAGAGATTGCTCTCGTTCACGGCCGTGTCGATGGAAACGAACAGGGGCACCTTCCCGGGGTCCTTCAGGGTCTCGATGTAACGACTTCCGCCCGGGATGGTGTAGACCGGGTTGAAGAGGTACGTCATGAGGACGCCGCACCGATAAGGGTAACCCTCATCGATCCCGCTCAGGGCCTCCACGCACAAGCCACCAGCCGAAAACCCGAACCAGGGCCGTTTGGCGGGATAGCCGCTGCCCCCGTCCCTTTTTTTCTCTTTGAACTCGGTGCTCTTTTCGTAAATCCCTTTCTCCCGGGAGATGCACACCCCCTTCGGTTTGCGCAGGCCCGAAAATTCGGCCAGATCGTAGTCACCCTTGTCCCAGACCCCCGCCCCCCCACCGCTCTTCATGTATCCGCCTTTACGGTCCACGCTGCCGATCAGGGCATTGAGAACCGCCACGGCGTAGGCGGCATACGTGCCGTTCACGTAGTTTCCTGCCCCATGATAGGCGGTCACCGCCGCGCGGGTGCCGTGGGACGTGAATTCCCGGGCGATTGTTTCGATCTGCTTCACGGGCACGCCGCAGAAATTCGCATACTCCTGCAAAGTGTACCGAAAGGCGCTTTCCCGAAGGAGCCGAAACGCCGTCTTGACCTTGATCTTTCGGCCTGCCGCGTGAGTCGCCTCGCCCGCCTTGTCGAGCTCGGCCGTGCTCACCCGGTCGAACCGGACGGACTTTCCCTCGCGGCCCTCCCAGACCATGAAGGTCTTGGCGCCTTCCTCCCCCGACTCGGGATCCAGATCGCTCAGCCGGAGGAATTTTCCGTCGTTGGGATGCTGCGGGTCGCAGATCACCAAATGCGTCGCGTTGGACGGACAGGGGTAGCCCAGGGCCTTGGACGCCTCCGCGTTGGGCGCGCTCAGGTAAGCCTGGTTGAACCGTTTCTTTTCGAGGATCCAGCGGATCATGGCCATGGCGAGGGCGCCGTCCTGGCCCGGTTTCACGGCCACCCACTCCTCGGCATGGGCCGCGGCTTTCGTCGCCCGTGGATCCACCACGGCGAATTTGAGCTTGCCTTCGCCGTGCCGCCGGGCCACCATGGCCCCATAGGTGTTCACACCGGGCTGCAGGGCCTCGTAAATGTTGGCCCCGAACACCAGCATGTAATCGCAGCTTTCGGGGTCGGCTTTGAGCTCGATGTCCGCGCCCTCGGTGAGCGCGAAATTGCCCATCCGAAAGCCCAGCCCGCAGATGTCGGTGTGACCGATGCGGTTGATGGAACCGAACGACTGCTTCACGAAGCGGTCGATGAACTGCTGGCGCCCCGCCTGGAGCCTTCCCGTGATGAAAACGAGCCCGTTGCGCTTCGGTCCCAGGTCGGGATCCGAAGGCTGGATCGGATCGTCCGAGAGCAGCGCCTTGAGGCCCGGCACCACACGGTCTTCCCCGAGATGGGCGAACAGCGGTCCCCCATCGGCGATCTCTCGAACCATCTGCTCCCACTCGACCGGCTCGAAA
>CAZGQL010000020.1:21556-28920 GCA_964527905.1 uncultured Syntrophobacteraceae bacterium | reverse complement strand
GGGCCGCTCCGTTTGAGCGGCGCGATGACCCGGTAGGGATTGTAGGTGTGGTTGATGGTCTCGAGACATTTGCCGCAAACGGGGCTCCGGACGGCAACCGACTCCTTGACCGGGGTGTCGTATTGTAGCGGGCGGAACTGCTGGTTATAGGGGTGGTAAGGATTTCCGGAAATGCTTACCAGCCTGCCGTCTTCCACCACTCCACGCACGCCGCAGTGGGCGTTGCAGGCCAGGCAGACGGAATGGACCACCTGGGCTTTGCCGGAGAGGACGGCCTTTCGGTCCGCGGGCGGTTTCTGGAGCGTCCTGGGGTTCAGGGCATCGGGTTTCGCCGGAGCCCCATCCGAAGCGATCGCATCTCCGACGCTGCAGACGACCGCAGCAGCAAGGGTGAGGACCTCACGTCTCCCGAGCACCGGCTCGGACCCCGCCGCATCCTCCCGCCCGCTCTCCTGTCTCGTGTCGTCTGGATCGGCTTTCATTGGGAGACCCTCCTCTTCAAGGGCACATACAGGACACTCGTTTTCATCCGGATCTCAAGCCGGGCGGTCACCAGGTCCGTTCGCTTGAGGTAGTCGGCGAGTGGGCCGGTCGGTCGCTCCCGGTCCCCAAACAGTCGGGCGCCGGGAGGACAGTGCTCCACACAGGCCGGAGGCAGCCCCTCTTCGAGCCGATCCAGGCAGAAGTCACACTTGTCGGCCTTGTTGCCGAATCGCGGATCGAGGGAACGGGCGCCGTAGGGGCAGGCCTGGACGCAGTTTCCAAGCCCCGTGCAACGCTTCCAGTCCGTGAAGACGATGCCGTTTTCCAGCTTGTAGGTCGCCTTTTCGGGGCACGCCGGCACACAGGGAGGATTCTCGCACTGGTTGCATTGAATCGGCTTGAAATGGAGCGCGAACGGATACGACGGCGGGGGCTGCACCTCGGTCACCCGCGTCAGAAACGATCCGGGCGCCGTGCGGTTTCTCGCCTTGCAGGCGATGACGCAGGATTCACACCCGTTGCACTTGTTGAGGTCGATGACCATGACATAGCGAGTCTCGGGATTGGCGGCCCCGCACACGGCCGCCCGCGAAACCTCCAACCCCGCGGCGCCAATCAGGACGGCTCCCACACCCTTCTTCAAAAAGGTACGCCGATCGTCCATTCGTCCCCCCTCGACACAATCGGGGGGCCGATGACGCCCCCCGATTCTCTCAGGACAAATCCATCGTGCCGCTGTTTTCGAATCCTCCGCTCATTTTTCCTTGAACGTGAACTTGTATTTGAAGGCAGCGGGATCGAGCCAGTCAATGGTACGCTCGCCCACCTGGGCGAAAGGATAGCCGAAGGTGTTCAACGGCTCACCGTACTGGGGAGGGTTGAGCAGCACGTCGCGGCCGACCGCGAGCTTGATGCGGATCGCATCGATGCCGCCCCAGAAATAGGCCTTATACTCCTGCGCCTTGGGATCCTCCAGCTTGAGATTCTCGGTCAGGATGGCCTTGCGCACATCGGCGGGATCCACTGGGACCCAGCCGTAGCCGGGCATATAGAATTCCGCCCAGCAATGCTGGTAAGCCGTGATGTCCTCCTCGGGCTTCTTGCCGAGTCGCAGCCCGAAGATCTCGCGCGCCGGCACGCCGGCTGCCCGGCACAGGGCGATGTAGACGGAAGAAATGTCGGTGCACTTGCCCCCGGGCTTCTGGAGCAGGGCGCACACGTCCCCCGTCCCGCATCCCCGCGTGTTGGGATCGCGGTACATGTTGGCGCAGGTCCAGTCATAAATCGCCTTGGCTTTGGCCAGCACGGTCCTTTTGCCGCGGGTGATCCGGAGCGCGAGCTTCCTGACCTCCCCGTCGATGGGGCCGAGGCGGGTGGCACTCAAGTACGGTTTGAAGAATGTTACGTCCCAGCAAGACTCCCGCGCCGGAAAATCGCGCCGCACGACCTCCAGCCGCTCAGCATGGAAGGACAGCGTCATCTTACGGGTCTTGGCGGCCCCGTCCCAACGGGCAAACAGGATCGGGGTCTGGTTCTCGCGGTCCGTGTAGACGGCGGATTCGCTGAAGTCTCCGGAAACCTTGATGTCCCTGATGAGTTGATCCGCATCGGAAACCGGGTACGGAATCCAGAGCCGCACTTCCTTTCCGGCCTCCTGGGCCGAAAGGTCAAACTCCATCGTGACGACACCGGAGCGGGTCGCGGCCATCGCGCCCATGGGGGCACTGGCCAGGGACAACAGCAGTGCAACAGACAGCCATTTCCTCATTCCATCCTCCCTCTATTTGCCTTGAACGAACAGTTCCTTGTAGGGCCACCCCTCGACCCCCTTTTCCAGAATGTACAGGCGCTCTTCCGGGATCCCCTTGCTCTTCAAATGGTCGTACGTGTTCTTGGCCCCGCCTCCCCCGCGCGGACACACCACGACCACGTCATCCTTCGAAGCCTGGAGCGCAGGCAAAACGCGATCCAGACGCTGCTTCTCTTCGTCCGTTTTGGCGGGATACGCGTTCGTCTGGATCGATCCCTTGAAATGGTGCTTCTCGTATTCCTCGGGCGTTTGAATGTCCACGATCTGCATCGGCTTCGACGACTCGAGCCACTGCTTGAACTGGTCCGGCTTGACGGTGTTCTGGGCGGAAGCCAGGGACGGTGCGATCAAGAGCGCGGCCAGAGCACAGAGAAAAATGGTTTTCATGGGATCCTCCCGAGTTCATCGGTTGACGGTCCAAAGACGGAACGAGACTTACGGTTCGGCCGTCAGATACGCGGCCTTCAGCCGGACCCCTTCTTTCGGGGGTGCCTCTTCACATCCGTCACAACGTATGATGCGGGGCAGCATGCTTGAACTAAGCGATCCCGGGTGTGCCGGGCCGCCGGCCGAACGCGCCCGGATCGCCCACGCTCCGGACAGAACCTGCGGAATGGTCATTGCTGATTCGTTCGAAGGCCGTCAATTCGGAAAAAACAATTTGAAACCAGCTCAACCATGGACAATTTCAATAATTTCCACGGGCTTTGGAGCTTGGATTGACTCCCGCTCTCCCCTCACACACGGGCGGAGATGGCTGCCCAGATCAGCTGGGTCCCTCCCCCCCTCCGGCTCCCAAACTGGAGCTTGGGAACCGGTAAGTTGTGTGGGAGATCGTGGCTTTCTCGTCCTTGAATCGGGGACCGGCATTTGCCATAATACGGGCAACCTCGACATCCCATGGGTTTTCACTTCCGGCTCGACCAGGCACACGATTCACCAGGCTTTCCCGTGTCACGACAGAACCAATCCGCTTGAGGCGGCAAAGACCGCTCCATGTGCCGCGAATCCCTCAAACCCAGGAAGAGGAGGCCGTCATGCAGCTGGACATGCACTTCTACGGTGTGTACGCCCTGGCCCGAGCCGCGGGCATCCAACCGGAGACGGCGCGACGGATCGCCTTTGCATCCCAGTTCGTGGACGACGCCGTTGAGAGCCATCACGTCGAGCTGCCGGACGGGAAGGCCGCCGTGCTTCCCATCGTGACGTCCCACAAGCCGACCGACTTCGAGAACGCCATCCCGGGAGACCAGTGGGCCGTCTGGGTGTCGTTCCATTTCCTGCCTGGAAATGAGCCCGACACGCAAAGCTTCATGGAGCGCATGGTGTGTCGCAAGGGCAGCGCCCCGGCCAGGCAGATGCTCCAGCGCGTGCTGCAGCTAAAAACCGAGCCCTTCGCGCCGCACCTGGCCGGCATCGCCGCCCACGTCTACGCGGACACCTACGCCCATTACGGGTTCGTAGGGCTCTGTTCAACCCGCAACAAGGTCAAGGCCGAGTCGATCGACGTCGATGGCCACTCACCCTCCATGCGTGCCTACCTGTTCGCCAAGTATCGGGCCTTCAAGGCAAGAGTCGCCGGAACCGCGGCTGAAATCCTGCCCCTGGGCCACGGCTCCGTCGCGACCTTCCCGGACCGCCCGTTTCTGAACTGGCGCTATGAATACGAGGACAAATCCCTGCCGCCCGTGGTTCGCAACAACTCGAAGGATTTCCTGCAGGCCAGCCAGGAACTGCACGCGTTTTTCGGTGAGCTCGTCCGGGACAACCCCACCCTCGGTCCCGCCCTGAATCCGGTCCCCTGGAGCGCCATCGAGACGCGGATCCAAGGGATGCTTCAAACCGAGGGCAAGCTCGACGACCGCGTCGAGCTCTGGGAGAAAGCCATTGCCCGGGGCGAGCTCTTCCCGCCCACGGAGCTGGATCGATTCATTCGCTATTCGGATAGGCTCTGGAATCCCAACGCGGTCTTCTGCGACTCCGCCTGCGCGGGGTCCGCCGCCCACTCGGACCCTTGCCTTTACGTCCGCGCAGCTACGATGCACCGGGATTTCGTGCTGAGGGAACTGCTTCCGCGAAATGGGATCCTCGTCTCCTGAAAAGACGAGGGGATTCATGTCGAGCTGACCGAAAGGATTGACCTGGGGGAGGATTCCATGAGCGCACCCGACATCACCGCCGATTTTATCTCCAGACTCAGGGCCAACGGCCGCTTTGCCCGCAACACCCTGAGACGGCTGGACACGACGACCCGATACCTCGCGTTCGCGATGCTGGTGCGGGGAGGGGGACCCTGGGATTTCAAGGCCAATGTCTACCGGGGGTTCCGGGAGTCGGGCGTGACGGTTTGCGGAAAGCCCTATCGCTACGATATGCCGGGCAACTACCACTATGGGTTCGTCGGCGCCGCCGCAGGCTTCTCCCTCACGACGCTTCTCTCAGCCGCCGGAGGAGCCCAGATCCAGGCGGGAACCTCCCGTCCCGAGTATTGGTGCACCTTCGGAGATGACCCCGAAGACTCGGCGTTCATCATGCTGGGCATCGGACTGTACCAATCGGTGCAGCTGAACGTTTCGACAACCAATCTGCATCTTTCGCTGGCCATGTTCACGCGCATCGTCTGTCAAACCCCATCGGGAATCTGAGACGTTCGACTCCCGCCCGAATCCCAGATGGGAACCGATGGAGGATGACTTCACCAAACCGGCTTGGGAACCGACGTGCCAGCCATTCAGGAAGGGAGGTGATGCGGATGCCGTTGCGTTTTAATCCCGATGGGACAGCAACCCTTGAAGATTATAGCAAATCTCAACCCGTCGTTGAGCTTTCCAATCGATTGAAGATGCTTGGAGTTGATCTGGCCGGCTATCTATTTGATGTAACCGATTTCTGGAACTGCAGTCCCAAAGGATTCAAATTTGTATGCATAGATGATAAACGAACGCGTGAGCTATGCAAGTTGTTTGACTTGGCTTATCCTAAGCTAGTTAAGGATTCATTTTTGTCAAGCATGTTCCAGGATGGGGTTTCTTGGAGAGAAGTTAGTCGTCAAGATAGTCTTCATGTTATCTGGTTACAGGGAAAGCCCAATGAATCTTTCAATAACCCCGTTGTAGCATCCTATTTCAATATCCATCTCGATACGGTCGCGATTTGTCGTGCTAATGATAAGCAGAGATGCGAACTGGATTGGTTCAATGTGCCAAAGCACATATGGAAGGATCTCTGGCACAAATAATCTCATGACTTTCTCTCAACGGGCCCGCAGTTTGTAAGCAGTTGGTTTATGCGGTATCGATAGGTCTCATTTCGCGACTGTCGCCGGCGCGTCCTCGCATCGGCCTGTGCCGGATCAGGAGCACAAAGGAGGCTGTGCCATGGCTCGATTGACGCTGCAGGACATCACGCTGGCGGAATACCGCCTGGAACGGCTCCCGCGCCTCGAACGGCTGCGATCGGAGTTGTCGCGGGCCCGACCGGAGGTGTGCATCGAACGGGCCCGGTTCGTCACACGGTACCTGAAGGAGCTTTCGACCGACGATGAGCCCATGGAAACGCGTTACGCGTGCGCCGTGGCGTATTTCCTCGGCCGAAAGGCCCCCCTGTTTTTCGACGACAACCTGCTGGCCGGGACCACGGGGTCCAAGCCGTTTTCGGCTCCCGTCTACCCCGAGCTCACCGGCCTGACCATCTGGCCGGAGCTGGACACGATCGGCACCCGTCCGGCCAACCCGCTGGGACTCTCCAAGACCGAGGCCGATGAGCTCAACTTCAGCATCTATCCTTACTGGATGGACCGGAACATCCTCGAATACACCCGAAACAGGGCCCGGTACCCGGAATCCATGAAGCTTTTCGAGCGCATCGTTTTCTTCATTGCCAGCAAGGCGGGAACGATTTCCCACACGATTCCGGACTACAGCGTGGCCCTGGACAAAGGGCTCGAGCACCTCATCGCCGAGGCGGCCCTGCGGGAGGCGACGCTTCGGGCCAAGCGAAGTCTCACCCCCGAGGAAACGCGGAGCCTTCAGTTCTTCCAGGCGGTGCAGGTGGCTCTGGGGGGTATCCTGGCCTACGCGGACAACCTCGCGGCCGAGGCGGACCGGCGGGCCCGGTCCGAGACCGACCCGTGGAGGCGGGACAACTTCCTCAAGATGGCGGAGGTCTGCCGGCGCGTGCCGGCCAAGGGCGCCCGCACCTTCCGCGAGGCGGTGAACGCCCTGTGGATCCTCCAGGTCGGCATCCATGCCGAGAACATCAACATGGCCATGAGCCCCGGCAGGCTCGACCAGGTGTTGTACCCTTACTACGAGCGCGATCGCGCGCAGGGGACCCTCAGCCTCGAGGAGGCCCTGGAGCTCATCGGGTGCCTCTGGCTCAAGCTCAACGACAACACGAACCTGGTTCCCGAAACCGCCGAGGAGCTGTTCGGGGGCGCCGGGACCGTGCCGGCCGTGACGGTCGGCGGCGTCGACGCGGCGGGGGAGGATGCCGTGAACGACCTCACCTACCTGATGCTCCGGGTGACGGAGCTGTTGCAGACCCGGGACCCCAGCCTGAACGCCCGCTATCATTACGAGAAGAACACGCGGGACTATCGCGACCGGGTCGCGCGGGTCATCGCCCACACCCGGGCCGTTCCCGCCGTCTACAACGACGTGGCCGCCGTGAAGACCCTGGTGAACCAGGGTACACGGCTGGAGCACGCCCGGGACTACGCCACCATCGGCTGTGTCGAGCTGGGTATCCCCGGGAAGAGCTACGACGCCTCGAGCTCCATCATGCTCAACCTCGTTTCGGCCCTCGAGCTGGCCCTCTACGACGGCACCCGGCCGGCGACCGGGACGGAGCCCATCGGGCCCCAAACCGGCGACCCTGCGGATTTCAGAAGCTTCGGGGAGTTCTGGGAAGCTTTCAAGACCCAGCTCCGGTTCCTGATCGGACAGGCCGTGACCCTCAACGAGCACTTCGGGCGGACCTACCAGGACATCATGCCTTCGCCGCTGCTCTCGGCGTTTTTCACCGGTCCGATGAAGGACGGCCGGGACCTGATCTTCGGCGGAGCCCTCTA
>CAZGQL010000020.1:0-21531 GCA_964527905.1 uncultured Syntrophobacteraceae bacterium | reverse complement strand
GGGGCCACCCACATCGGGTTCGCCGACACCGTCGACTCGCTCAACGCCATCGAGCGCGCGGTGTTCAGCGCGGACCGTCGATGCGATTTCGCAACGCTCATCGAAGCGCTCAAGGCCGACTTCGAAGGCCACGACGCCCTGCACGCCTACCTCGTCCACCGGACTCCCAAGTACGGCACGAACGACCCCATCGCCCTGAAGAATTCCCAGAACTTGGTGCGCTTTCTCTATGACACTTATCAGGGGTACGAAAACTACCGGGGCGGCAAGTACCGGCCGGCGTACTGGACCATGACCAACCACGCGGGGCAGGGGAAGCTCTGCGGCGCGCTCCCCAACGGGCGCAGGGCCGGGAGGGTGCTCGCCAGCGGCATCACTCCGGTGTCCCAGGCGGCCGGAAACCTCGCGGCCTGCTTCCAGGCGGTGGGAAGCCTCGATCCGCTCTGCATCCCGGGCGGAGAGGCGCTCAATTTGAAATACCCCATCCTCGAATCGGAGGAGGACCGGACCCGATTCAGCCGGGCCATCGAAGCGTATTTCAGGACCGGCGGGCTGCACGTTCAGTTCAACATCCTGTCCTACGAAACGCTCCTGGAAGCCCGGGAGCACCCCGAGCGCCACCCGGAGCTGCTCGTCCGCGTCTCGGGCTATTCGGCTTATTTCAAGGACCTGAACGATGCGATGAAAGAGGAAATCATCACGCGAACGGCCTACGACCTCCGCACGGGGGAAGCGATTGTTTTTCCGCAAGCACAACGGGCGATGCTGCCGACCGAGAAGGCGGCGGAAAAGCCGCGCCGATCGGTGCCGAGCTCCGAGAGGCTGATCGGCATGCTGCCGGACCGGCTCGGACTGAGGCTCATGACCCGCCGGTTTGCGGCCTGCCTGCAATCGGAGCTCGCCGAGGGTTTTCTCACCACCTTGCTGCAACTGATGCGCTTGGTCTTCATCCTGAGCCCGTCATTCCGGGCCAACATCGAGGGCTTTCGGGGAAGGTACGCCTTCCGGAGCCGGGAGGACGGCATCGCAACCGGCGTCGTCTTCGAAGACGGGACGATGAGGGTTGTGAACGGCCCCGTCAACCACGCCGACGTCACGATCGTTTTCCGCAATTCGAAGGCCCTGATGAACTACCTCCTGGCGCCTAAACCGGACATTCTCGGGTCGCTGCTGCGGCAGGACGTCGTCGTGGAAGGCAACTTCAACTACTTGTACAAGTTCGCCTTCATGGCCAATCGGCTGCGCCTGATGGTCATGCCCGCTTCATGAGGAACGTGGAGCCGAGTCCCCTGATCTTCAACCTGCATCGCTTCGCCCTGGATGACGGGCCGGGCATCCGGACGACGGTCTTTTTCAAGGGGTGTCCGCTGGCGTGCCGCTGGTGCCACAACCCCGAATCCCTCCGGGCGGACCGCGAGGTCGCCTTCGACCGGGATCGCTGCATCGGGTGCGGGGAATGCGAGACGGTCTGCCCCGAAGGAGCAATCGATGCCACCTCGCCCGGGCGGATCCGCCGGACCCGGTGCACGGCCTGCGGGGTCTGCGCCGAAGTTTGCCCGACCTTGGCCCTTCGCGAAGTCGGCCGCCATTACCCGGTGGAGGATTTGGTGGACCTGCTGCTGGCGGACCGATTGCTTTACGAGACGTCCGGGGGTGGGGTGACCCTGTCCGGGGGGGAGCCCACCCTCCACATGGACTATGTCCGCAAGGTCCTGCACGGGCTCAAGGGGCGCGGGATCCACATCACCCTGCAAACCTGCGGCTGGTTCGACCTCGCGGACTTCCGGAGAAAGCTCCTCCCCTGCCTGGACCTCGTCCACTACGACCTGAAGCTCATGGACCCCCGACTCCACCGGCGCTTCACGGGCAGGAGCAACCGAAGGATCCTCCAAAACCTGGCATCCCTCGCCGCCACAAACTCCGTCCCCATCGTGGTGCGGACCCCGCTCGTTCCCGGCATCACGGACACCGCATCCAACCTCGAGGCGATCCAGCGCTTCGTGAGCGCCCTCGGGCTCCCCGAGCCCATTCGGCTCCCTTACAACCCCGCCGGCACGGCCAAACGCATCGCCCTGGGTAGGCGGCCTCCGCGCCTCGCAATGAGCCTTCTCTCGCTCATCGGTGCTCGGAGGCAGCCCGTGCAAAGGTGACCGGTTGAACCACTTCAACTCACTGCCTCACTGCGGGTGGATTGACAGACGGCGCATGATTATGATTACGTCATGGTGTGACGGGGTGATGGAGTCCACCGGAACCGCCTGAAGAGGATGATGACTCCTAGCGATGCACTGTCCATCCCGGAAGGGCCCAAAGGGTCGAGCGCTCCCTTGGGCTCTTCGAGGACCGTCGCTGGAGGAACTTCTACATGGTGCGATTCTTTTGCCCCGGCTGCTGGAAGGATTTCGCGCGCGATCATCACCATTGCCCCGCGTGCGGCCTCGATATCCACGGATTCTGGGAATCCTTGGACCGCGTTGAGAAGCTTGCCCTCGCCCTGCACCACCCCGAACCGAGTACGCCCATCCGGGCCGCGTGGCTCCTGGGAAAGACAAAAGACCCCCGCGCCGTCCAGGCCCTCATCAAGCTGTTTCAGGAAACTACAGACGTTTTCATCGCCATAGCCGCCGTGCAGGCCCTGGGGGAGATCGGCACGCCCGAGGCCGCGACGTTCCTGAAAAGCCTCGCAACGCACCCCGCGGCAACGATCCGCCACGCGGCGGAGCGGATCCAGAGGGCGGCGGACCGTGAGGCGGGCGGGGATGCTTGAGCGCTCGCCCATCGAAGATTGCTGCCCGACCCCATTATGGGCGGTCTGGATCGAAGGAGGGTTTCAGCAATGGATCGAGCTCTTTTTTCCAATCTCAGTGAGAACTACAGGCGCCGGATTACGGCGACCCTCACGCTTCTGGACAAGACCGTTTGCGAATTCGAAGAGTTGGCGAGGGGGCGGGAGACCCGTTCCGTGCTGTATTCCGAGCGGAATGGGCTCTCGGCCATCCAGCGCGAATTGATCCTCGAGGAAACAGCCGCCATACGAGATGCGTTGCGGCGATTGATAGAAGATCTGGACCTTCAGGCCCATCCGCACAGCGCGGCCGAGCTCATCTGGAGCCAGTGCTCCAGCTTGTGGGCAAGTCTGGCGGAAATCGACGGCAAGCGCCTGAAGGGATACGGAGAGGCACCGCCCGGATTCACCGGGTACTGGGACCCCAGGCTCGCTCAACTGGGCGAGCGTGTGAAGCGCATCCTGGAAATATTTCACACGACCTGAATGACCCTTGCCCACGCTCCACGGGCCCCTTTGACGAGGTGGCAGGCTGATGAGTGAGATCCCCCCGGGACTTTTTCCAATGAAGGAGTACACCCGCTCCAAGCAGAGCATTGCCCACGAGGTCCGCACCCTTTCGGAGTTTTTGAAGCAGCACCTTGGGGAGCGCGAGGCGGAGGCATGCCGGAGCCTGATGGCGAAGTTGGTGGAAGATCGCTTCACCCTCGCCGTGGTCGGTCAGTACAAGCGCGGCAAGAGCACCCTCATGAACGCCCTCATCGGGCGAGACCTTCTGCCCACCGGCGTGCTGCCGCTCACTTCGGCCATCACGGTCCTCACCTACGGCCCCAGAGACCGACTCACCATCGCGAAGGAAGGAACGCCCTACCCCGAGCGAGTGCCGGTTGCCGATCTCGCCGACTACGTGACCGAACGGGGAAACCCCGGAAATACGCGAAAAGTGGCGCGGGCCGTCCTGGAGGTCCCCTCGCCATTCCTTCGGAGGGGACTAGAATTTGTCGATACCCCGGGGATCGGGTCCAACATCGAGGCCAACACGGCCACGACCCATGCGTTCGTGCCCCAAAGCGACGCGGTGGTTTTCGTGACCGGCGTCGAGTCGCCCATGACGCGCCCGGAAATCGAGTTCCTCAGGAGCGTCCGCGAGCACGTGCGCAAGATTTTCTTCGTTGTCAACAAAATGGACCTTGTGCCCGAGGCGGAGCGCCAGACGATTTTGCGCTTCGTCTCGGAGACGATCGAAAAGGGGATCGGAGCCGATCAGATCCGCCTTTTCCCTCTCTCTTCGAGGATGGCCCTCGACGCGTGCCTCGAGGGCCGGGAAGACGCACCCGATCAAAGCGGCCTCAAGCCCTTTCAGGAGGCCCTGTGCGATTTTCTCGTCAGGGAGAGAAACAATGTCTTTCTGATTTCAGTGCTTGACAAGCTGCTGCGCCTGACAGGCGACACATCGCGCCAGCTTGGCCTCCTGAAGCTCGCCTGTGAAACCTCGCGGGAAGAGGGGCACCGGGTCATCAAGACGCTCGAGAAACGCTTCGAGGTGCTGCGGGCGAATCGGGCCAGGGCTTTGCTCGAGGCGCAGGATCGCCTCATCCTCTGGGCGAGGGACAAGATCGGGGCTGTGATGACGTCCTTTTCAGATGCCGAGAGCCACACCGTCACCCAAGCGTTGCATGAGGAGCTCTCGCGAGATCGCTGGAAGCCCGCCTGGCTCGTCTCGCAACGGATCGCCAAACGGGAGTCGCAGCGAGTCCGGGAGGATCTGAAGCGCGTGACGGATGAGCTCATGGAGGAGCTCGAACCGCAATTCGTCGCTGCCTTGCGCCAGGAATCGGTGGGCCTTGTCCGGGACCTCCAGGAGATCCGCAACGTGTCCCTCGATGCCCTGAACGGGCAACTTCCGGACCCCTCGGCAGAGACTGAGGAGCCCGGACCTCCGATCTCCGGCGTCCTGATGCGTCCCAACGCTCCGACGGTCCAATGGGCTCCCAAGGTGCCTCCCTACCTGGTCGTCTTCCCGGTGCTCGCCGTTCGGTCTTCCCTCGAGCGCGTCCTGGTCACGGATCTGAATTCGTTGCTGCGCGGCTGTGGGGCATCTATCGAGGGCCATCTGTTGGGCGAGGTGCGCGAGGCCCTGGGGCGCCTGGGAGCGGAGATTGAAAAGCGGGCCCTGGAAATCGAGTCTCAGATGGTGCAGGCCATCAAGGGCCGGCGGCTCGCGAGAGGGATAGACGGTCAATGGCGCATCACGAAGCTCGACCCGGCCGAACTGGCCCGTGAAATCGAGATGCTGGCGGGCATCGAAAAGCGGCTCGAAAGGATTCGATCCGGGCTGCTTCCCGCCCCCCCCAGTCCTTCTGAGTCCTCCACCCCGGCCGTCCGGCTCGATCCCTCCGAGGTTCCGGCTCGCGAACCGAAGGATGAAGCAGCGCGGGCCGCATTTGAGGAGAGCGAAGCCGCGGTGGCGGAGAGATCGGATTTCGTCACTGATTGCAACACGAGGGGCTGTCCCGTGTGCAACCGCCTGATCGATGTCGCGTACCGTTTTTATGCATCCTGGCAACACGCGCTCGCGACCGAGGACCGGGCGCAGCAGGAATACGCCGCATCCTTTGGATTCTGCCCCCTCCACACCTGGCAATTGGCGGCGATCGCCTCCCCGAGGGGACTGTCCCAAGGCTATCCGGCGTTCATGGAACGGTTGTCCGCGGAGCTCTCCCGGAAGGTGGCTTCGGAAGACCTGGAGGCTGACCCGTCCGTGCCATCGCTCGTCCAGACCTCTCGAAACTGTAGAGTCTGCCGGCGGCTCTCGGATGTGGAGCGCACCTACCTGGAAGGATTGGCTGCGTTCGTGCAGACGGAGGAAGGCCGGAGGGCGTACGGCCACTCACAGGGGGTCTGCCTGCGCCACCTTGACGGAATCATCGCTCGCGTCCCCTCCCGGGAGCTGAAGCGCTTTCTCTTGGAACATGCCGCGCGCCGCTTCGCCGAAATCTCCGAGGACATGCAAAACTACGCGCTGAAGCGGGACGCACTCTCGGGGAACGTACCGAACCAGGATGAGGCGGACGCCTATTTGCGCGGGCTCGTCCTCACCGTCGGAGCCAGGCAGGTCTGCTTTCCCTGGGAGCAGGATGCTGAAATCTAGGGGGCCCCCGGTGGGGCCAACGGCCGTGTGGGCGCAATTTCGAAAGGTCGGTCATGGAGCTCAACGAAAATCACAAGAACCACGTGCTCAGCACGTTCCACTACATCGACAAGCTCTTCTCCGACATCGAGCGGGTGCTCTCCACGGAGCGTTCCGATACCCTCTTCATGCCCCACATCCCCGACATGCCGCCCGAACAGCAGGCAGCCCTGTTGCACGGAATAGCCGAATTCCGCGACTTGATGCGCCGAGTCCTTGATCACCTGGGGATAGAGCGCCCGGAGCCCCAGGTCGGCGCCCTCCGAGCCGTGCTCACGGCCATCACGTTCGCGGACATCGCCCTCGAAGAGCTCACCTCCAAGCGCATGAGAGGCTATGGAACGGTGTCCCGTGAAGCCTCCATGGAATTGGAAGAGCTTGCCCGGAGCCTGCAAGCCTCCATGGCGCGCTTGAAGCAGCTCGCATCCGGTGAAAGTCCCGCTGCATCCTGACCCGACGGGATTGGGCACCCACCCCGTCCGCCCGGCGGCAGTTCGACGCGTCGATAAGGTTCCGTCACGCGCCCCCCCACAGCCCCGGGCCTGCGCTTTGTGGCATCGAAGCACGGAGGAGGCGGCCGGCGGATCGACTCATCCCGGTACCGGCCCACCCAGAACCGGGCTCATCGTCATCGCCCTCGGCGTCCGTCATCCCCGCATGCTCCTGGCGGGGATCCAGTCTTTCACAGCCGGCTTCAACCCCGCTCAAGACGGTGCTTCACGCCCACCAGCGCCCGCAAGCGCTCGTCGCCCGCGCGCACGCTTTCCGGCTGTCCCATCCTCTGGGCGATTTCCGCTTCAATGGCTCGGGCGGACTCCTCTTTCAGCGCCACCAGCAAGCCCTCGATGTCTTCCTGCAGATGCCATGGCGCCGAAGACAAGAGCTCCATGAGCCTCCGCGCGATCGTCTGCCGGTCCTCCCTTGGGGCGCAGTGGATCCCCAGTCTGGAAGCGCCGACGACCAGCTCATCGTCTTGTTCGTGGATCAGGCCGCGGAGGGACTGCCAATGCTCGTTCTCGATTCCAATCTCGTTCAACAGTCGGAGCGCGCTGCGGCGCCGCTCCAGACTGGAGGGAGTCTCCGAGGACGGATTCGGCAGGGGCGTCCTCGCAGAGCGAGCCAGCGCCTCGCGGGCGGCCTGTCCCAACTTTCGAAAGGCCTCTTCGGCGGCGGACCGGTAGAAGTCATCTTCCAAGGCGCGCTCGAAACAGGGGATGGCCTCCGCACGCCGGTATTCGGCGAGGGTTGCGATGAGACCCCTCAGCAGGCGCTTCTCCGAAAGCCTCAGCAGAGACTGAAGCATTGCCTCATCGGGCCAGGCTGCCAGAGAGCGGGCGGCTGCGCTTTGAACCGCCTCTTCCCCGAATCGGTCCTCGGGGTCCTGAATTTCCCCCTCTTGAAACAGGTACTCCAGGAGGACCTCTTTGGCCCCGAGGCGCGCCAAGGCCTCCACGGCCCAGTACCGAGGTTGAAAGATCTTTCGAGGCTTTCCTTCCAGCAGAAAACGACGCAGGGGCTCAATGGCCGCGGACCCGTATTCGATGAGCCGGATGCCGGCTTCCTCGCCGGTTTTCAGGGAATCGAGCTGTTCCATGAGGCGGCCAATCTCGCTCAATTGACTCACGGCACCCTCTTTCCAGCCGGCTTGCCTCCGGCATTTCGTCCCCTGGGCCATGCCGTGGCGAAAAACGACCGGGCCCCGGGGGCTCGATCGACGTTTCCCGGCACCCGCGCTGCGCGTGCAGCCTCGCACATTCGCCGTTCGACGCTATCGCCTTGACACATTCGGCTTCCCGCTCCTAAATTAGTTGGCGAGCGATGAGGCTCGCTTGCCCCAATAAACCGCCATTCGGCTGATAGCCTCTACTGCAACCTGAAGCTGCAGTGGAGGCTTTTTTTGTGGAAAAGGGTGAGCCTCCGAGGTTCCGTTGTGCGGGCATTGGGGAGCCGCCCCGCAGAGCGCTCAAACCCAGGGCGTCCCGTTTGAGAAAGCGTTGCATCATGAGCTTCGCGAGCATTCTCTTTGAGAAACCCGAAGATCGCCCGGCCGAAGACCAGCAGCCGGAGACGTCGACGTTTCTCGTGGACTTGAATCTCGATCAAATCCTGGCCGCCGTCACGCAGGGGAGGGACGAATACGATCTGCTGCCCCTCTACCTCCTCCCCTTGGGCACGACCGAAGCGATCGAGTACCGACAAGGCGTGATGCAAGACCTTGAAGACGCGACGCTCCTCGAGGCCGTGAAGACCCTCGCGCGGCGGATGCGCTCCGTGCGCGGCCATCTAGTCCAAGCATTGGACAAACTTTACTACAAATACCAGAAGGAAGCCTGGTTTCTGGATGCCGTCGACAGGTACTGTGAGGCGGCCCTGGACTTTACGAACGCTCTTTCGAAAGCGTCTCTCAAATCCCGGGGCCTGCTCGACCTTCGCGCATACCTTTCCGCCTATGTCGCGTCCGAATCGTTCAAGACGTTGGTGTCCGAAACCCAGGAGCTCAAGAGCGACCTGGCCGAGGTCCAATATTGCGTCCTCATCAAGGGCGATCGCGTCACGGTTCGCGGCTATGAAGACGAGCCCGATTACAGCGCGATCGTTGAAAAAACCTTCGAGAAATTCAAACAGGGAGCCGTGAAGGACTACCTTGTCCACTATTCCGACCGTGCGGACATGAACCACATCGAGGCCCAGATCCTGGATTTCGTCGCGCGACTGCACCCGGGCGTCTTTTCGAGGCTCGACGACTATTGTATCCGGAACGCAGACTTCCGTGACGACACACTGGTCACCTTCGACCGGGAAGTCCAATTTTATGCGGCTTTTCTCGATTACATCGCCTCGCTCAAGGCTGCTGGATTGAAGTTCTGCTATCCCCACGTCTCCGCGCTGTCCAAGGAAGTCTATGACTACGAAGGCTTCGATCTCGCCCTGGCTCACAAGCTCGTCGAAGAGGGCTCCGCCGTCGTCACCAACGACTTCCACCTGAAAGACCCAGAGCGCATCCTCGTGGTGACCGGTCCGAACCAAGGCGGTAAAACGACCTTCGCCCGCACCTTCGGGCAGCTGCATCACCTGGCCCGGCTCGGTCTTCCCGTTCCGGGCAGAAAAGCCCGGCTTTTCCTGTTTGACCGACTCTTCACGCATTTTGAGCGCGAGGAAGACGTCAAGAGCCTGCGGGGCAAGCTGCAGGATGACCTGGTCCGCATCCACCAGATCCTGGATTGCGTTACCCCGAAGAGCATCGTCGTCTTGAATGAGATCTTCACGTCGACAACCCTGCGCGACGCCATCTTCTTGAGCAGGAAAGTGATGGAGTCGCTCACGAAGCTTGATCTGCTGGGTGTCTGGGTCACCTTCGTCGAGGAGATGGCCTCTTACGGCGAGCAAACCGTCTCCATGGTGAGCACCATCGTTCCCGGAAACCCGGCACTGAGGACGTTCAAGATCGTGAGGAAACCCGCGGACGGCCTTTCCTACGCCCTGTCGATCGCCGAGCGATACGGACTGACCTATGACGCCCTGACGGAGCGCATCCCGACATGAAAGCGTTTCTCCTCTTCAGGGATCAGGATTTCGACCTGGGACGGCCCCTTCCTCCCGGGGAGCAAGCCCTGACACAAGACCTTGCCTTGAGCACCTTGTTCAACGCCATGGCGCTTGGAGACGCCTTCATCCTCGAGGTGGCCAGGAAGGTGGTGCTCTCCAGCCTCACCGATCCCGATGCCATCGCGTATCGCCAGGAGATTCTTCGAGATTGTCTGAACCAGGAATCGATCGTCAGGGGCATGTACGATCTCGCGACCGAGGCGATCGATCGGGAGAAAAAGGAGTTTTGGAGCTTCTTCGCCCGCTACCCCAGCGGCATCCTCCATCGCGCCGTGGACGTGCTGCGGATGTTGGTGGGCATCCTCAGGAAGCTCAGGGCCGTCGCGGACGAGCATGCCGAGGCGTTTGAATCCAAGGGGTTCAGGCGGCTCTTTCAGATGCTCAAAGACGAGCTTGCCGACGAATACTTCGCGGAGATCGAAGAGCACCTGCACTTGCTGCAATTCCGTGGAGGCGTGCTGATCAGCGCCCGATTGGGAAAAGGCAACACGGGGATCCAGTACGTCCTTCGCAGGCCCAATCATTTGAAGCGGCGGTGGATGGAGCGGATCCTCGGACCCAGACCCTCGGGCTACACCTTCCACCTCCATCCTCGGGACGAAGGCGGCGCGCGGTTTCTGTCGGAGCTGACCGATCGCGGTCTCAACCTCGTCGCCAATGCACTGGCCCAGTCCACCGATCACATCGTGAGCTTTTTTCAGATGCTGCGCAGGGAGTTGGCGTTCTATGTCGGCTGCCTGAACCTGCGTGCGGAGCTCTCCCAAAGGGAAGAGCCCGTGTGCTTTCCCGTGACCGCTTCGTCCCACCAGCGGAAGCATGCGTTCACCGGACTGTACGATGTCTGTCTCGCCCTGAGCGTGGGCCGGCGGGTTGTGGGCAACGACTTGAGTGCCAACGACCGGGACCTTTTCATCATCACGGGCGCCAATCAAGGAGGGAAATCGACCTTCCTGCGAGCCATCGGCGTTGCTCAACTGATGGTGCAGGCCGGCATGTTTGCGCCGGCCGAGTCGTTCCACTGCAACGTGTGCGAAGGCCTTTTCACCCATTACAAGCGGGAAGAGGACACCGCCATGAAAAGCGGCAAGCTCGACGAGGAGCTCGCCAGGATGAGCCAGATTGTCGAAAACCTGAAGCCGAACTGCATGCTGCTGTTCAACGAGTCGTTCGCGGCGACGAACGAACGGGAAGGCTCGGAAATTGCCCGGCAGATCACCAGCGCTCTGGTGGATCGGAAAATCAAGGTCTTCTTCGTCACGCATCTCTACGAATTTGCGCGCGGGCTCTATGAGAGGCAAATGGAGAACGCCGTCTTCCTGCGCGCCGAACGGCGGGAGGACGGCGAGCGCACCTTCCGATTGGTCGAAGGAGAGCCTTTGCAAACCAGTTATGGAGAGGACCTGTATGAAAGGGTTTTTACGGGAATCCAAGACACAGATGGGATGTAGTGCCATGAATATCCGACGGCTCGTTCTCGATGTCGACAAGGCAATCGCGCGTCCATCGCTTATCGAGCTCGCACAGGCGATTTGCTCCTGTCCTGGAGTGGAAGGCGCCAACATAACCGTGACCGAGATCGATGTGGAAACGGTGGGAACGAACATCACCATCGAAGGGCAGGCGCTCGATTACGATGCCATCCAGCAGGCGATCGAATCGGTCGGAGCGGTGGTCCACAGCGTCGATCAGATCGTGTGTGGCGACCGACTGATAGAGGAAGTGAAGCGAATGAGATGAATCTTCTCGCCTGGCTGACGAAGCCGAAGCATCGCCTCGATCTGGTGGCGGGACTGTGTGACGGAATCCTCTCCGCGCTGATACTCGCTGCCGGCAGAATTTTGAATCCCGGCCTGCCAATGAGCTCGGGTCTGGCATTCCGAGTCGCCGCCGCGGCAGCCATCTCTGGGGCTTTCATCTTCTTCGTCGCCCATTACGCGGAGCTCCGCGGTGACTTGGTGCGGGCCGAGAAGCACTTGAATCTGCGACCGCATGGCAAGCTGGTCACTTCGAAGCTTGGCCATGTGATCCTATGGGAAGCAACCGAGGGAGCCCTCATCGCAAGTGCATGCAGCTTCTGTGGAGCGCTGCTGCCTCTGCTCTTCGGTGTCTATCTGCCTGGCCCCCCGTGGCTCGCTGTCGCGCTCGCTCTATTCGCGCTGGCGATGCTGGGAGTCTTTCTCGCCCGGACCGTCCACGGCAGTCCATTCAACTGGGCAGTCGGACTCATGTTGGGGGGGGCGTTCTTGACCGGAGTGGGAGCGGAGCTCCACATCATTTGATGGTGGCCCTTCGGCGAAGGTTCTTCGTGCCGAGTCCGCGATCCGGCCGAAAATCGACTGCCTGGGTCAGGCCGAGCCCACCGCCCTCCGACTCACCCGTCCGCCGAGGTCCTGGCCTCCCTCCTGACCAGGTACAGCAGCGGCACCGAGATCAGCTGCGCAGCCATGGAGAACCCAATCAGAATCGGAATGGAAAAATCGTAGCACAGCCCCATCACGGCGCTCCCGGCAAACCAGAACACGCCGTAGCCGGTGTTGAAAATCCCGTAGGCCGTCCCGCGCTTCTCGACAGAAATCATCGTCGCGATGGCCGCCCTCATGATGGATTCCTGCGCTCCCATGCCGATGCCCCAGAGGGCCATGCCGACAAGGCTCATGGCGAACCCTCCGAGGAACACCAGGGGTGCGAAGAACGTGGAGAGGAGGACGGAGATGATGAGAACCTGGAGCCCCTTACGGTCGAAGAAGCGGCCGAATATCAGGGCGGCAACGGCATCCACCCCCATGGCCACCGCGTAGAAGACCGGGGTCCAGTCCGTTGACACCGTCGACGTCTTTTGAAAATGGTAGGCGATCAAGGGAAAATCCGCATATCCCGCCGCGTTGAGCGCCATTGCCAGGACATAAATCCAGTAGACCCGTGGAAGTCCCTTGGTCTGCAGCGGGGGAGCCGTCGATTCCAGATCCCGGGGGCGGGGGTAGAGGTGGCGGGCCGTCAGCAGCACGCCGATGGTGAGGAGTGCCGGAATGAGCAGGACGGCGAACCCCGTCTGATAGGACCCGTTGAAGTAGAGCACGGCGGCCACGATCAGGGGGCCGAGCATGGCGCCGATCTGGTCCATCGCTTCGTGCAGCCCGAACCCCCAGCCTCGCCCGACCTCCTGGGTGGCATGGGAGAGCATGGCGTCCCGCACCGGGTTTCGAATCGCCTTGCCCGCCCGCTCGGCGATGATCAGCAGCGCCGCGACTTCCCAGCGGCCCGCCAGAGCGAGGAGAGGAACGGCCAGCATGTTGATGAGGTAGCCGATGACGGTGATGGTCCAGTACCTGCCCGTCCGGTCGCTGAGGTAACCGGAGGGAAGGCGCAGGAGATAACCGACCAGCTCCCCGAATCCCGCAACGAATCCGACGACCGTGCCGCTGGCTCCCAAAAAGGCCATGAACGGCCCCGTGATGCTGCGGGCCCCCTCGTGCGTCATGTCCGCCAGGAGGCTCACCACCCCCATCAGGATGACGAACATCATCGCGGATCGACCGTTGTTGGCTGTCTTGAGCTGTACGTTTGACATCTTCTCCGCTCCTTCCCTCGGTCAGGATCCAACCGTGAGTGCCGCGCCCCACAATAGGGTGACCATGCCCCCCATGCGTCATCGCCGCATGCTTCTGGCGGGGATCCAAGCATTTGAAAGGCTCTGGATTCCCGCCAAGGGCACGCGGGAATGACGGTTCTTCAGACCCCCATTGGTACGGCGGTGTGAGTGGTCCGCGGAGCTTGAGGTATCGATCCTCCTGCATGCACTATTCACGACCAACATCCGCTTGGACTTTGCCGGTGCTGCTGCTCAGGACTTCCCGGCCTGTACGGCCAAAATGACCTTTCCGCCCTTGAAGACGGTCACGGCGCCGGATTTTTCGGAAACCGTCACCGCGATCGCTTTGGTCTCGTGGGTGATAGCAGCGGCGGTTGCATGCCGTGCACCTTCGACCAGCAGGGTGACATTTCTCGTGTCCGCATTCACATGAACCCCCGCCGCCTGCACAAGACCGTCTTCATCGATGATGACCGCTCCATCCAGTCGTGCGTACTCCCGCAAGGTGTCTCGGACTCTGGGGTCGGCAACATCCCTGTGCTCGCGCGACTGTCCTGCGAAGGGGTTCATGAACAGTTGAGAGCTTCGAGCCAGAACGTTTTGCGTGTCTCCGATGAGGTACAAGGCCCCGGCGGGGCGGCTGCGCATTCGGCCCAACTCCAGAGCGACCGCCAACACGTCCCTTATGGCGCGGCAGGGATAGATCGGGCTCACAATCACCGTGTGCCATTCCTCGAACGAGGCTTCCGTGATCTCTCTCAGGACAATAATGCAATCGTCCGTCTTGGATGCCATGTTGACAAAGACCGCCCGACACCCGACAGACATCGCCCCCTCGAGAAGGGCCAGGGCGACCGACAGGTTGATGAGGTCTTCAATGCTGCCGGGCCGGCACGGAAGCATGACTTCACGGTGCTGCTCCCGAAGATCGGCGACGCGGGTCATGTGCCCATCACGCTCATGTCCGTTTTGAACCACCAGGATAGGGATGGGGATGTGCGGGGCGAGGGAATCGTACTGGCCTTCCCCCGGCGTAAGGAGGACGAACAGATCCCTCCGTCCGCCGGCGGTCAGGGCTTTCAAGGCAGCCAAGATATTCTCATCCAGGGTCATGGACATTCTTTCCTCCTACTTCAACGATTCCGCACCCCTATGGCGCATGCGTCGGAAGTCAGCTTGGGAACGACGAGAAACATGCCCACGGCTGCCAGGATACCGACCAGACCCCCGAAATAGAACGGCGCCTCGGGGCCGACCATCTTCCACAGGAGCCCTCCAATCACCGACGCAGGGAACAACCCGATTCCCACGAGGGTCGCGTGAAGGCCGAGCAGGGTCGCCCGGCTCTCGCGGGGACAGAGCTCGGCGACCAGTGCTTTTTCAACCCCTTCCGTCACGCCGCTGTACAGCCCATAGACCCCGAAGAGGAGCCACACGTGGAGGCCTTTGGTGGCAAACGAAAAGCCAAGGTAAACCAGGCCGTAGAAAAGATATCCCAGTACGAGGAGGGTTCGCCTGCCGATGGCATCCGAAAGCCTGCCCGCGGGATAGGCGCACAGGGCATAGACGACGTTGCAGACGAGGTAGGCCTGGATGACGTCCGCGGCACTGAATCCGAGGTTGTTTGCCCGAAGGAGCAGGAACTGGTTGGAGGAATTGCCGAGGGTGAACAGGAAGGCCACGAGAAAGAATGCCTTGAGACGTGGATGGAGTGTTCGCCAGCCCGCGAGGGGGCGCACTTTTGCGGCCCCCTTACCAGCTTTCTTGTCCTTGACGAAAAAGAGCAAGAGCACTCCGATGATTCCCGGGATCATGGACAGGAGAAAGATCCTCGTGTAGCCGCCTTGAGTGGTCGTGAAAAGGAAGTAGGCGATGAGGATGCCGATGACCGCCCCCAGGGTGTCGAGCGCCCGGTGCAGCCCGAAGGAGTGGCCGAGCCGTCCGGCATCCGAGGCCTCGGCGATGAGGGCGTCCCTTGGCGCCGTTCGGACGCCCTTGCCGAACCGGTCCACGACCCGCCCGGCCAGCACCCATCCCCACGACGTGGAAAGGTAGAGAAACAGCTTGCCGACGGTTGCCGATCCATATCCGATGATCGCCAAAGGCTTGCGTTTCTGGATCCTGTCGGAAACATAGCCTGAATAGGTCTTGAGGAGGCTGGCCAGGCTTTCCGCGATGCCCTCGATGACGCCGACGATTGCAGGAGTCGCCCCAAGCGTGGTGGTCAGGTAGAGTGACAGAAGCGGATAGACCATCTCGCTGCTGATGTCGGTGAAAAGGCTGACCAATCCCAGAATCCAGACCGTATTCATTGGATCTCTCTTCCTTTCATGTTTGGCGATTCAAGATGCCACGGACCTGTCTTGTTTACCAGTGCCGCCCTATGCGAGCACCAGTGTCCGCCGGGGGCGAAGGGACTCGATCGCCCGTTCCACAACCTTCAGAAGCGTCTCCTTTCGGAAGGGCTTCACGATGCACTCAAAGGCGCCTTTCCTGGCAGCTTCCATGAGCAGAGGGGATGATCCGCAGGCGGTCATGATGATGACGGCAGTTCTGGCGCTGGCTCGCTTCACCGCTTCCAGGATTTGAAAGCCATTGAGGCCGGGCATTTTCACATCCGTAATGACCACGTCGAAGTCTCCCTCCTCAAACAATTCCCAAACCCTCAGGGGATCTTCCGCGACGGTCACCTCACAGTCCATTCTCTCGGACAAGATACGGTGCAGCAGGACCAGCATATCCCTCTCGTCATCGATGATGAGAATCCTGGCAGGCATATGCTTCTTCTCCATCCGGAACGCCTCCGGGCTGCTTGCCCTCATCCTCCACACGGAAGCGGGTCGTCACGCAGGATGGATGAGCGCTAGCACAAAGCGTCCCTCCTTCGATGAGCAGGCTCTCTCCCTCGTGGTCCTGGATGAGCTCCATGAGCTCTCTGACAGCCTTGACATGCTCATCGGAGAAGGGCAGGACCCCGAAGGTTGGTATTGGACGGCACCCAACCGCTTCCAGCTCATCGCGATACAGCGCATTGCTCTCAGCGGCTCAGCAGACACCCTATAGAAAAAGAACAGCCACTTCAAACCCATCAAACCTCCGTTTCGATGAATGGGTGAATCGGTACGCCCTTTGACCATCACGAACTTGAGCCGCTGCACCGATTCACCCACCCGCCGCGTGCCTATTCCGAGGTCTCGGAACATAGGTGAGAGCTTTCCACCCAGGCGTGCCAACCTTCCCTGAAGCCATAGAACACAATCACCAATCCGGCGGCCGGATCGGCCCACCATAGGCCTAGGAAGGCATTGAGGACCAAGCCGAGCAAAACGGCGCCTGCCAGGTAGGCATCCACCAGGGTGACGCGAGCTTCGGACCTCAGGACCTGGTTGCCGAGCTCCTTGCCCGTCACCTCTTTTCCCCATGCGAGCAACAGCATCGTTATGAATGTTGCCGCCAGCCAGGCGGTGCCGATGGGAGATTGCTGAGGATGTGCCTGCGAGAGCAGTGTTTGCAGGGATTGCGTCAAGATATAGGTCGAGAGAACAAAAAATGCCGTACCGATCAGGCGCAGCGCACGCATTTCCTTTAGCTTGGATGTCCCTGTCAATTGCCAGATGACCACGCTCGATGCGCCGATTTCAACCAAAGAGTCGAGGGCAAAGCCCACCAGGGCGACGGAGTCGGCGATCAATCCCGCCCAAATGACGATGGCGAAGCCAACCACATTCCACCCCAGCGTCGCGTATTCGAGGTTCAGTCCTCGGTTGAGAAGCGTCGCAGCTCGACTCGGGCCTTGCAGGGTTTGGGCTACACTGATTCCATCCATGGCTTGCTCCTTTCTTTGCTATTTGACCACCAGGACCGGCTTCTCACTGTACTCGACCACCCGTTGGGACACGTTCCCCCAGAGGATTCCCTTAAAAAAACCCCTCCCGTGGGATCCCATGACGATCATGGACACATCTTCTTCCGTGGCGATGCGCATGATTTCCTGGTAAGGCTCTCCGTAAAGGATGCTTGCCCGCACCTTGAAGCCTTGCGCCTCGAGCTCCCCCGCCAGTTGTTCCATTCCTTCCCGGCTCTTTTTCGCTATGGCTTCTCGTGCATCCTCTTTGAAATGGAGAGGCACGTCCGCATAGTCCGAGAAATCCTCAACAACATGGACAATGATCACCTCCGAAGCGCCGGCGTCATGAAGCAACGAAAGGTATCCTTTTGCCCGCTCGGAGCACGGGGACCAATCCGTGGGGTAGAGGATCTTTCGAAACATGTCGGTACAGAAGCGCTCCTGCACCTCTTCACCCATCAGCCTCAAGGTGTGATACTTGGCAACCAGGACCGGGACGTTCGATTTTCGGATCACCCGATCCGTTGTCGAGCCGACAAACATCTCCCCGAGTACATCCCTTTTCTGCCTCCCCGCCACGATCAGGGAGACCTCGTTGTCTGCCGCGATCCTCAAGATCTCGGACACGACCGTTCCCGTGACAAGCTCCGTTTTGACCTCGATCCCTTCGGAGCGCAGGTAATCGGCGTACTTGGAAAGCTGTTTTGACGCAGCCTCGCGAATCAGGTCGATGCTGCTGGCGAGGGCCTTCCGAATGGTATCGACGGTGACCGGAAGGCCTCCATCCACTTCGGTGGTCAGGATCCCCGCATCGACGACGTGGAGCAGGACCACCTCCTGGAGCCCCGCCCTCTTGAGGCAACTGAGGCTCTGAAGGATCGGCAATGAAAATTCTTCGAAACGGGTCGGGAAAAGGATTTTCCTAAACATGACGCATCCTCCTTCGAGGGGGCTCAGTGGATTTTGAGGATGAGGGAAAAGATGTGGTAGAGCGCGAAGGAAACGATCCCGGCGACCACGGGTGTGAGAAACCAGGAGACCACGATTTCCTTCATGGCCTTGAGATCGATGGTCTTGAGCCCCCGGGCTCCGCCCGCTCCCGCCACGCCGCCGATCAAGGCCTGGTTCATGGACGTGGGGTACCCGAGGAAGGCGGCCGTGTGGGCGGTGAGGCTCTGGGCGACCTTGGCCCCGACGCCCATGTTCAAATCGAGCTGCACGATTCCCTTCCCCACCTTTTCAAGGATGGGACGTCCCCAGGTGAGCGCGCCGATGGCCATGACGATGCCGCCGATAAACCCGGCCTTCATGGGGGTGGTGAGCTTGAGTCCAAAGAAAACACCCACGGCATTGCCCGTGTTGTTGGCTCCCAGGGTGTAAGCCGCATAGCAGCAGGCGATCAGCAAGGCCAATCGAAGCAGTTTGTCCGCCGTCTCGGAGCGCCCCTTCATGAGCCAGTCGGTGAAATGGGTGACGAGATAACCCAGAAGGGCGCTCAGAATCGGCGTTCCCACCCAGGTCACGCACAAGAAGACGATGGTGGTCCCCCAGAAGACCGGAGCCCCCATGGCCAGGGCCGCCCCCACCACCGAAAAACAGGCGAGCTGCGAAGTCGAAACCGGCCATTTCATCCAGGTATTGGCAGCCGTGACGAGGGCTGCCGTGAACATCATCACCATGGCGCCGAGCGGCGTCATGTCTTCGCCCCGGATGATGCCCGTGCCGACGGTCTTCACCACGTTATGGCTCTCGAAGGTCGCCCCGAGAAGCACAAAGATGGCGATCAAAATGGTTGCGGTGAGAGGACTCTTGACCACTCCCGATCCGTAGGCCATGCCCATGGTGGCCCCCGTGTAATGCGACCCGATCGTCCAGCCGAAAAACAGACCGGACAGCACCATGCCAATCGTCAATAAGCTGAAGTCCATGCCGTATACTCCTTTTGAACGGGTTCTTGGATGGGTGAACGATGTGAAGTATTAGATACAGCATGATCTTCGGTTCAGTCAATAAAAAAATGTATCAATTGCTACATTTTTTTCTCTATCTAGTTCCATGCCTTTCAGCAACAGATGTTAGCTGCCGCCGGATCCTTCCACGTGACCGCTTCCGGTTTCGGTTGACGGGCAGAAGCAGTGAGCGCCTGCCAGGCGCGCCAGGAAGTCCGCCGCCGGGCATGGAGTGCCCCCTCGGCTCCGTCAGCGCCCGTTGGCTGTCGATCGAGCGGCGTGGGGCGCAGGATGCCAACTTCCCAAAAAAAATGACTTCCCCCCAGCAGCAGCGCTGGAGTAGAAGTCATCAGCTTTCCCCATCCTCAGAGAAGGCGGTTGAGGTGAACTTCATCACCTGTGACACACCGGTCCATTCAAACACCAGGCCTATTCGCTGTCAACGCTTTTGGGGGCCGTATGGCGATCCGCCTCGGCCAGCGCAAAAGGCGACGAGGTCTTGGGCGAGGTGGGACGTGAAGACCCCATGGGCTCAAAGGGATCTGGAGCGCGCCAATCGGGATCTGGAAGCGGGTGAGCCGGAAACTCAAGAATCCTGGGAAATACCGGTTGATCCTGTGTGTTCGTTGTGCTAGCAATAATGGTGAGACTCGCTGATGGACATGTGGTGATGGAGTCCACCCCATAATCGCCATTTGCGGCTAATGACTCCTACCAAGCCAACAATCTTTGGAACGGCTGGTGGGAGTTTATCCTTACGGAGAGGGAGCTCCTGCGGGCCAGGCCTGGAGGAGCTTTTTTTGTGATCATCCGTTTGTCCGGTGAGTCCCTTCAGCGGGAAGCACCGGGAAGCCGATCTCGAATGGCGACCTTCCGTGCCCTATGCCCCCAAACGAAGCCGTTCCACCAAGACAGAGAGGGGTGCCCGCTATGACCGAAACATGGCTACTGGCAACGCTTTGGTTGGGGATGGCTCTTGTCGCCACACTGCTTTCCATCTGGTTTGGCATTGCCACCGCGCTTTCCGAAATCGTGGTGGGGACGGTCGCTCAACTGGTGATCGGCGCGCTCCTCGGCAGCGCGGTTCTCGGGGCCAACGATCCGTGGATCAAGTTCCTCTCCGGAACTGGTGCGATCATCCTCACCTTTCTCGCTGGGGCCGAGCTCGATCCGACCATTTTCAAGGAGAAGTGGAAAGAGGCAGTGGGAATCGGCCTGGCAAGCTTCATGGCCCCCTTCCTCCTGTGCGCCGCCGTTCCTTACTATTTCCTGCATTGGACGTCGCAGGCCAGCTGGCTTACGGGAGTAGCCCTTTCCACCACATCGGTTGCGGTGGTCTACGCCGTCATGCTCGAATTCGGCCTCAACACCAGCACGTATGGAAAAACCGTTCTCGCCGCCTGCTTCATCACGGACCTTGGAACCGTGCTCGCCCTGGGGCTAATCTTCGCCCCCTTCACCATGAGAACCCTCATCTTCGCAGGAGTGGGTGTCCTGGTCTTCACATTGCTTCCCTTTCTCACTCCCCGGTTCTTCAAGCGCTATGGCGGGAGACCTTCCGAACTGGAAGCGAAATACCTCCTGCTATGCCTCTTTGGAATGGGGTTCCTTGCGACCTGGGCGGACAGCGAAGCGGTGCTGCCCGCTTACCTGATCGGAATGGTTCTTGCCGGCACCGTCGGCAAGGACCACTTGCTCATCCGCAGGCTCAGGACGCTCACCTTCGGCCTCCTGACGCCGTTCTACTTTATTCGAGCAGGCTCCTTTGTGTCGGTCCCCGCGCTGATCGCGGCCCCCGTCATCTTCGTCGTCCTGCTCGCGATCAAGGTGGCGTCAAAGCTCCTGGCCGTCTATCCCGTGACGAAGTTCTTCAAGAGCTCCAGGACAGAGGGAATGTACACGACCCTCCTCATGTCCACCGGCCTCACCTTCGGGAGCATCTCCGCCCTTTTCGGACTCTCCCATGGGATCATCGACACCTCCCAATACTCCTATCTCGTCGCCACGGTCGTCGGCAGTGCGGTGATCCCCACTCTGATTGCCAATGCCTTCTTCCTGCCGAGACATCTCCTGGGCGAGGCGCCGGCACGGGAGAAGCGAATTCCCAGGACGGAGGACGCAGGCAGAAAGCTACTGCCCGCGCTGAAGCGAAGATTTACCAAAGCCCGCAATGAACCCCAGGGAATATGAGAGAGGAGAGCTCCGATGATCAACAAACTGCTTGTCGCCTACGATGGTTCAAAGCAATCCGAGAGGGCTTTCAATTTGGCGTTGGACCTATCCACACGGTTGGGGGTCCCGATGATCGTCCTGGCCGTGGCCAGACCCCCGGAACCGCCCGTGGCGGTGGAACTGCAAGCCGTGCTCGAGAGTGCAACGGAGTACTTCCAGGAGCACTTCAAGAGGATGAAACAGGATGCGGACAAACTGGGGGTCGACGTCAGCTTTCACGTGCGGGCGGGCCACCCGGCCGAACAGATCGTTCGGATGGCCAACGAGGAAAAGGCCGACGCCATCGTGATGGGGCACCGGGGAGAAAGCCTCCTCCAGAAATGGATGGTGGGG
>CAZGQL010000019.1:43681-47849 GCA_964527905.1 uncultured Syntrophobacteraceae bacterium | reverse complement strand
CCATTTCGCCATGCGCCGGGAGCCGCCGCGGCAGGCGGTGCTGAGCGCCGTGAACGAGGTCCGCCCTCCGGTGATCCTGGCAACCCTTGCCGTGATCATCTCGTTTGTCCCCATGTTCTTCATCACCGGGATGATGGGGCCGTACATGGCTCCCATGGCCCTGAACGTCCCCGTGGCCATGCTCATGAGCCTGCTCGTCGCGTTCACCATCACGCCCTGGCTATCGCTGCACTTCCTCAAGACCTCGCCCGAGAGTGGCGGCCACGAGTCCCAGAGCGTCGAGGACACCTCCCTCTACAAGGTCTATGCGCGCATCATGACGCCCTTGTTCGCAAGCCGGGGACGTCGATGGGGAGTCCTTGTCGGAGTGCTCGTGCTGCTCGGGTTTGCGGGATGGCTGGTGGTTTCCCACCGGGTGCCGCTCAAGATGCTTCCGTTCGACAACAAGAACGAGCTGCAGGTGATCGTCGACATGCCCGAGGGGAGTCCCCTGGAACGGACGGAGGCGGCGGCCTTCGCTTTGGCCGAGTATTTGGGTCGGGTTCCTGAGGTGACGGACGTGAGCACCTGTGCCGGGGCGGCGAGCCCCGTCGATTTCAACGGCTTGGTGCGGCATTATTACCTGCGCCGGGGTCCACACGTCGCGGACGTGCGGGTCAACCTGATCGGCAAGAAGCGCCGCACCCAGCAGAGCCATGCACTCGGGCTGCGCCTGCGAAACGATCTCACGGCCATCGCGGCAGCTCATGGGGCCAACATCAAGATCGTCGAGAGTCCGCCCGGTCCGCCCGTGATCGCGACATTGGTGGCCGAGGTCTATGGGAAGACGGGACAGGCCTACGAGGATCTCGTCGCGGCGGCCCGCCGTGTCCGGGATCTCATGGAGTCAACCCGGGGTGTGGTGGATGTGGACGACATCACGGTCGCCGCGCAGAAGCGCCTGGTGTTTCGGGTCGACCGGGCCAAGGCGGCCCTGAGCGGGATCAGCGACCGGCTCATCGAGGAAACACTCCGAGGCCTGGTTGAAGGGACCAACGGGGGCTCGCTGCGACTCGATGACGAGGTACACCCCCTATACGTCCGCTTCCAGCTGCCCCGGCCCGAGCGGGCCAGGCGCGAGGATCTGCTTCAGGTGATGGTGCGGGGCCCCCAGGGGAACGGAGTGTTTCTTGGGGAGCTGGGCTCCTTTGAGGAGGAGACGATCGAACAGCCCGTCTATCACAAGAACTTGACGCCCGTCGTTTACGTGTTCGGGGAGACTGCGGGTCTTGCCCCCCCGGATGCCGTCCTGGAGCTGCAGGGGCGCGTGGCGGAAGACGAAGCGCTGAAGGGCTTTGATGTGGTGTGGTCCGGGGAAGGGGAGTGGGACATCACGCTGCGGGTCTTCCGGGACCTCGGCATTGCTTTCGGGGTCGCCGTTCTCGGAATCTATTTCCTGCTCCTGTACCAGACCGGGAGTTATCTGCTACCGGCCATCCAGTTGATCGCCCTACCGCTCTCGGTGATCGGCATCCTGCCGGGGTTCTGGCTCCTGAATGTCCTGGGGGGTGGCGAGGTGGGAGGCTGGCCGAATCCTGTTTATTTCACGGCGACCGCGATGATCGGGATGATCGCTTTGGCTGGCATCGCCACCCGCAACGCCATCTTGCTGGTCGAATTCGTCGAAGAGCGAAAGAAAGAGGGGCATCCCCTCATCCAGTCGCTGCTCGGTGCCGGGGCTTTGAGGACCCGCCCGATCTTTCTGACGTCTTTCGCGGCGATGCTTGCGGCCTGGCCCATCACCCTGGATCCCATCTTTTCGGGTCTGGCCTGGGCTCTCATTTTCGGCATCACGGTCTCGACCTTCTTCACGCTCGTCGTGGTGCCCATGGTGTATTACATGGCGTACGGGTCAAGACCCTGAGGCGGAAGCCGACCGAACCCCGGATCCAACCCATCCGGGCTGGAAACCGGACCCAGAGCACCCCTGTCACACCCCATAATAGCGCCGGTACCATTCCACGAACCGGGCAATGCCTTCCTCGATGGGGGTGCTTGGCCGGAATCCGAAGTCGCGGGTCAGGTCGTCGATGTCCGCGAAGGTGGCGGGGACGTCTCCGGCCTGGAGCGGGAGAAACTCCTTTTGGGCCTCGATCCCCAGGCAGTTTTCGATCACCTCGATGAACCGGAGGAGCTCCACGGGCTGGTTGTTGCCGATATTGTAGACCCGGTAGGGGGCGTAGCTGGTGCCCGGGTCAGGGGCATCGCCGCTCCAGTCGGGGTTGGGCTGGGGGGGGCCCAACATGATGCGGCTCATGCCCTCCACGATGTCGTCGATGTAAGTGAAATCTCGCTGCATCTTGCCGTGGTTGAAGACCTGGATGGGCTTTCCGGCGAGCATGGCCTGGGTGAACAGAAACAGAGCCATGTCGGGCCGACCCCAGGGGCCGTAGACGGTGAAAAAGCGCAGACCCGTCGAGGGCAGCCCATAGAGATGCGCGTAGGTATGCGCCATGAGCTCATTGGCCTTCTTGGTGGCGGCGTACAGGGAGACAGGATGGTCGACATTGTGGTGGACGGAAAAGGGCATCCGGGTGTTGGCTCCATAGACGGAGCTGGAGGAGGCGAAGACGAGATGCCGGATCCCGTGGTGACGGCAGCCTTCCAGGATGTTGCAAAACCCCGTGAGATTGCTGTCGATGTAGGCGTGCGGGTGGGTGAGGGAGTAGCGCACACCGGCCTGAGCCGCCAGGTGCACCACGATATCCGTTTCGTGTCGGTCGAAGAGGTTCTCTACGGCCTTCCGGTCCTGGAGGTCCAGCCTGCGGAAGCGGAACGTGCCGAAGCCTTCCAGCTGCCGGAGACGGTTCCATTTGAGGTTGACGTCGTAATAGTCGTTGACGTTGTCGATTCCAACGACGGCTCGTCCCTCGTTGAGCAGGCGGAGCGCGAAGTGATAGCCGATAAATCCGGCGCATCCGGTGACGAAGATGGGCTTGGATGTGTCCATGCGCGGATCGGTTCCTCTTTGGGGTAGGGCAAATGCAAGCGTGAGCGTGCTTGGGATCCCTTGGAGCTGGGACTTCCGGCACGACTTCCGCCGGATCGTAGCCTCATTCGGAGCGCTGTCGCATGCGAACCGTCAGGACCGAGCAGGGCGCTTTGCGCACCACCCGGTCGGCGGTGCTCCCGAACAGCACGTGAGCCAGTCCGGTAAGTCCGTGCGATCCCATGACGATCAGATCAATGTCGAACTCCCTGGCTAACCGGAGCACCTCGGTGGAGGCGTACCCCGAAACCAGGTGGATTTCATACGGCTGCTTTTCCTTGAGCTGACTCAGGTAACGGGTTTGAATCGTCTCCTTGGCGGCTTGGGCGACCTGCTCGACGAACCCCGGATCGTACTCGATGGGCAGATAAGAAGTGTTCATGGGGGGGGAAATCGAAAACGTCACCATGACATGCACGATGTGCAGGGTGGCGCCGTAGTGCCAGGCGAGATCCTTGGCGGTGAGGAAGGCCTCGTCCGCGTTTTCCGAAAAGTCCGTGCAAAAGGCAATGTTCTTGAAAAGGCTGGTTTGCATGTTCTTCTCCTTGGGATGTTTGGTGTGCCGCGATGGATTTCTTATACTCTTTCCCCAGTATCCAATGCAATGGACAAGCGGAGGGAACGGAAGGCTTGTCAATGGGCCAAGCGGCGCGGGAAGATGGTTGCGATCAGCTGATGAGCTTGACAAGGCGGTGGTGTGCCGTTAGGATGCACGTCTTGGACAAATGCAGAAAATCGAGAGACGGTGCGGGATTCCGATACGTCGGGTGGGGATAAACCCCGGAACAGGTGGCGTCGTTTTGGTGAGGGCTGGGTTTGTCTCGGCCGGAGGTTCGGGTTTTCGCGTGCCCTGTGGTTTGCAGGGGTCCCTGGCTATCCGTCGATCGGTTTTGGAGCCCGGAGTCGCGGGCACGGAAGGACTTCTCGCCTCGATGCGTTGGAAAGTCTTGATGGTCCGGGCGGTGCTCGGTGTCGGTTTCGCCTTTCTGCTCGCCCGGTTCTTTTTCCCGGGCGCGGGGCAAATGAAGGTTTTGGCCATCGCCGGCCTGCTGGTCTTCTTTGCTTATCTCCTCGAGTCGATCCATCAGAGGAACCAATAGGGAGGATTCATGGATTGGAACAGGCCTCCCCACCGGGGCC
>CAZGQL010000019.1:43424-43653 GCA_964527905.1 uncultured Syntrophobacteraceae bacterium | reverse complement strand
TGGAAGAGTTCATCCGACAGCTCAAGCTTCGATACAAGCTTCCCTCCATGCCCAAGGGTCCGGTATGGCTGTTGGGCCTGCTGGTCGTGGCGCTGTTGGTCGGGGCCAACAGCTTTTATATGGTCCAGCCGCAGGAGACGGCCGTGGTGCAGCGGTTCGGCGCCTTCGTCCATACCGCTCCTCCAGGATGGCATTTCAGGCTGCCCTTCGGGATTGACACGGTGACGAA
>CAZGQL010000019.1:42243-43376 GCA_964527905.1 uncultured Syntrophobacteraceae bacterium | reverse complement strand
GTTCAGCGAGCGGGGGTACGAAGAACAGGCCATGATGCTGAGCGGCGATCTCAACGTGGTCAACCTCCATTGGGCTGTCCAGTACATGATCGACAACCCGGTGGATTACCTCTTTCAGGTCAAGCACCCGGAAGACACGCTGGACGACATTTCCGAGTCGGTGATGCGGCGCATCGTCGGGAACCGCTACGCCGACGACGTGCTCACGGTGGGGCGGGCCGCCGTCGCCCAGATGGCGCGCGACGAGATGCAGACCATCCTCAGCACCTACAAGACGGGTATCAAGATCATCACGGTCAAGCTGCAGAACGTGAACCCGCCCGATCCCGTCAAGGCGGCCTTCAACGAGGTAAACGAGGCGCGGCAGGAAAAGGAGCGCATGATCAACGAGGCGCAGCAGGCTTATAATCAAAAGATCCCCAAGGCCGTGGGCGAGGCGCGGCAACTGGTGACTCAGGCGGAAGGGTACGCGTTGGAGCGGGTCAACCGGAGCCAGGGGGATGCCAGCCGCTTTTCGGAAATCCTCGAGGCCTATTCCAAGGCGCCTGACGTGACGCGTCGCCGCATGTATGTCGAGAGTTTCGGCGCCTTTCTCGAGAGGGTCGACCGGTTGACGGTGATCGACGAACAGCAGAAAAACCTGCTGCCGCTTCTCGACGTGGGCCGGGCGGCCCAGGGCGGGGCCCAGGGGGGACGACCGGAAACGATGCCCACCGTTCCGTCGGGCGCCAAGTCCGGGCAGGAGGGACGATGATGCCCGCGAACCTTCGCATCGTGGTGATCGGCGCCGTCGTTGTCCTGGCATTTCTGTCCAGTTGCCTTTACGTGGTGGACGAAACCCAGCAAGTGGTCATCACGCAGCTCGGAAAGCCTGTGGGCGAACCGGTGACGAGCGCCGGTCTGCATTTCAAGTTACCCATTATCCAGAAGGCCAACTTCTTCGAAAAGCGTGTCATGAAATGGGACGGGAACCCAAATCAAATCCCCACGCGCGACAAGAAGTACATCTGGGTGGACACGACGGCGCGGTGGCGGATATCCGACCCGCTTCTGTTCCTGATGCGTGTCGGCAACGAACAGACCGCCCACAGCCGCCTGGACAGCGTCCTTGATTCGGTGATCCGGGACCACGT
>CAZGQL010000019.1:40380-42213 GCA_964527905.1 uncultured Syntrophobacteraceae bacterium | reverse complement strand
GAGAGAAGAAACCGGAGCCGGTGTCATGGACGCCAAGAAAGCCCTTGAGGAAGTGGGGATCACGGATATTCCTGTTTTGGAAGGGGGGCCGGATACAGGATTCGGGATCGAAGGCTCCGGTCACCTTTCGAAGGGACGCGAAATCATCACCCGGGAGATGGTCGCCGATGCCTCGCGTCTGCTTCCCGAATTCGGCATTCACCTGCTGGATATCCGGATTAAGCGGATCAAGTTCGTCGAGTCGGTCCAGCAGAAGGTGTTCGAACGGATGATTTCCGAGCGCAAGCGGATCGCGGCCCAGTACCGGTCGGAGGGTGAAGGGGAACGGGCGGCCACGCTGGGTCGAATGGAAAAGGAACTGGCCCGGATCAGCTCGGAAGCCTTCCGGAAATCCCAGGAAATCCGCGGAAAGGCTGATGCCGAGGCCACCCGCATCTACGCGGAGGCGTTCGGAAGGAACACCGAGTTTTTCGAGTTTTACCGGACGATGGAATTCTACCGGGAATTCAGCAATCCCCGCAGCTCATTCGTTTTGACGACGGACGCCGACATTTTCAAGTATCTGAAGGGCGGTGGCGAGCCGCAGCGGAAATAGCCAGGAGAGCAGGGAATGGCGTCTTATGAGGAGAACCCGCAGGGCATCACTAAGGCCGACATTGTGGTCGGAATCCCAACCCTGAACGAAGCCAAGACCATCGGCAATACGGTGGAGCAGTGCGGGAAAGGGTTGGTGGAGCACTTCGGCGGTCTCGAATGCGTGATCGTCAACTGCGACAACCACTCGGCGGATGGAACCCGGGACGCCTTTTTCGCCGCCCCTTGTGAGGTCCCCCGAATCCACGTCTCGGCCGAGCCCGGTGAGACGGGAAAGGGCGTCAATCTGCGGAACCTCTTCGAACTGGTTCGAAGGCTCGAGGCCCAGGCCGTGGTGGTGCTCGAGGCCGACATCAGCAACCTGGCGCCCCATTGGATCAAGAAGTTGGTGGAGCCCGTCTTCAAGGGGATCGGCTTTGTCACGCCCCTCTATGTGCGCCACAAGTACGAGGCGACGTTGACCAGTTCGGTGATCTACCCGCTGACCCGATGCCTCTATGGTCGCCGGGTGCGCCAGCCCAACGCCGGGGACTGCGCCTTCAGGGGCGCCTTGGCGGATGCGTTCCTGAAATGCCCGGTGTGGACCGAAGCCGTTCGGAGTTCTGGGATCGACCTCTGGATGACCACCGTCGCGCTCAATTCCAGGGTCCCCATCAGCCAATGCTTCATGGGGATCCCCAAAGTGCATCGGGTCAAGGACCCGTATGCCCACTTAGCGTCGACGTTTCGCCAGATCATGAGCACGACGTTCGATCTGATGGAGCTCTATGTCGATTTCTGGCGACAGGTGAAATGGAGCAAACCGACGGCCTTGTCAGGGATGGACGCCGAGGAGGTGGAGACGCCCCTGCCCGTCGAAATCAACATGAACCGGCTCTACGATCGTTTTGTGCAGGCCTTTGACGGCTACCACCGAGTCTGGGACGGGATGTTCGATCAGACCGTGTGCCGCAAGCTTTACGAAATCAAGGAAATGGGACTGCAACACTTCTCGATCCCCACGCAGACCTGGGCGAGAATTCTTTTCGATGCCTCGGTGGCCTATCGCCACGCCGCGGAATCGAAGCGGACGGACCTCCTGGATTCGCTCCTGCCGCTTTATCTGGGCAAGGTGCTGACCTTCGTCAAAAAAACGGAGCGGATGTCCGTGCAACAGGCGGAGGATTACGTGGAGAGCGAGTGCACGGTTTTTGAAGAATGCAAACCCCATCTGATCAAGATCTGGGAGTGATTTGAATC
>CAZGQL010000019.1:38645-40259 GCA_964527905.1 uncultured Syntrophobacteraceae bacterium | reverse complement strand
AGCGGTTACCAGCTCCTCGAATTGATCGAGGAGGAGACGCCGGACCTCGTGATCCTCGATATCAAGATGGTCGACTACAACGGACTGGACCTGCTTCAGGACATCCGCAACCGCTTTTACGACCTGCCGGTGATCCTGTCGACCGCCTATGACACCTTCAAAGAAGACATGAAATCCATTGCCGCGGACTTCTATGTGGTGAAGAGCTTCGATCTCACGGAGCTCAAGAAAAAAATCGCCATGGCCCTTGAAACCCGGCTTCCCACCTGAACTGGCTCCTTGACCTTGCCATCAGCCAGAGGCGGCGGCGATGCCCACACGTCCGCCGCTCCCCCCGAACTGCCTTGCCCCTTCTGAAACCGGCCCGCGCCCCGGCAGCCCCCGAGGCCGGCTCCCAAGCTCCAGCCTGGGAGCCGGCGCATGAAGGGAGCAGTCAGATCCGACCCTTTCGCGACATCGATCGTCCTTCACATGTCCGCTTTCGGCACACTTCGTGCATACTCTCGAAATCAGCCGAACCCTTAGGAATCGTCCGAAAACAAGCATGCGGAAATCGGTCGGGGATGACCCTCGCCCCTATGGCAGGACCGGTACATATACACAGGGGGCGGAGTTTATTCCGGCCTGAGGCTCGCGTGTTCAAGGGCCGTTTGTTCTAGGACGACTCCTTGGCAACGGGCCTTGTCGCGCCCATTGCTGACCGGCCGAGAAGGGTCGGATCAACCTTATCAATCCGATGAGGAGTCTCCATGGGTGAGTCCTGGTGCAAACGAGTCCTGGTGGTGGACGACGAGCCGTCCTACCGCGGCATGGTACAGAATTACCTCGGGCTCCAGGGGTATGCCTGCGACGGGGCCGAGGATGGCGAGGAGGCCCTCGAAAGGTTGCGGGAGCATCCCTGCGACCTGCTGATCACCGACATCCGAATGGACCGCCTCGATGGTCTCGAGTTGCTCAAGAGAGTCCGGGAGCTTGGCCTGGCAGATCAAGTCATCGTGATGACAGGGCATGCGGGGGACTATTCGTATTCGGACCTCATCGAGGCCGGTGCGGCGGATTTCCTGGCCAAACCGTTCGAGATGGGCGAGTTGGAGGCCAAGCTGCAGCGCCTCGAGCGCGAGCGCCGCATGATCCAGCTCCTCCGATCGAGCCATGAGACCCTGGCCCAGGAATCCCGCCTCAATGCCGTGATGGCGGATCTTTCCAAGGCACTGCTTTCGGGCGTTCCCGTGGAGGAAATTTCGCAGTTGACCCTGGCTCGTGCCAGGGAGTTGACCCAGAGCGCCTGTGGATGCCTGGCTCAGCTTGATTCTGGAGTCTCGCGTCCGTCCTGTTGGACGGTTTCGGAGGGAACGGCCTCCGTCTTTCATTTAGCGAAGGATCCCCCGGTATGCCGCCGCTGCCTCGCCCTGATCGATCGTTTCGATGGGGATCGTCGGGTGCTCGTGGAGAACGCCGTCCAGGAATCGTCCGAAGCCCTTCGGACGACTCCTGGGAGCACGTTTGTCCGACGGTTTCTCGCCGCGCCGATCGTCCTGGGCGGCAATCTCAGCGGGTTGCTTTGCCTAGCGAACTCCGAGCGGGACTACACGGAGCGCGATACGCACGTGATCG
>CAZGQL010000019.1:37992-38598 GCA_964527905.1 uncultured Syntrophobacteraceae bacterium | reverse complement strand
CAGCGCAAGATGAGCGAGGAGAGCCTGGCTCGGGCCAAGGAGTACATCGAGAAGGTCTTCGAGAATTCGGCGGATGCCATCGGGATCGTCGACCGGCACGGCAGGGCCGTCAAATGGAACCGCGTCGCGACCGAGGTGTTCGGGTACGCGCTCGAGGACCTCATCGGTAAGAAGGTTTTCGATCTGTACGCGGACAAGGACCAGCTGGAGGCCATGCTGACTCGCCTGCGCAGGGACGGTACCATCCGACGCCACGAAATCGATATTCGCAGGATGGATGGATCCGTGGCCCCCTTTGAGCTTTCCATCAGCCTGTTGCGCTCAGTCGACGGGCTCGTCCAGGGGAGCGTCTGTGTGGCCAGGGACCTCAGCGAGACCAAGAAATCCCTCCGCGAAGCGCGCGAGCTGAATGAACGGCTTCAACAGGAAATCCTCGAGCGCAAGAGAGCTGAAGAGGAGAACCAGAAGGCGCACACGCAAATGGCTCAGCTGGTGGCCTCGATCCCCTCGATTCTCATCGGCTTGTGCAACGAGGATCGCGTCATCTGGTGGAACGCGTCGGCGCAGGAGACCTTCGGCCTCGGTCCCGACGAGGTTATGGGGCTT
>CAZGQL010000019.1:30725-37982 GCA_964527905.1 uncultured Syntrophobacteraceae bacterium | reverse complement strand
CCCTTACGGGAGTGCCGGGTGCATTGGGATTGGGAGCAAATCCTCTCGGCGATATCCAAGAGCCGTCGGGACCGTTCCCCGCAGAGGTTGGACGATGTCCCCTTCGTGCGGCCCGACGGCACGGAAGGGTTCCTGGGGGTTTCGATCAGCCCGTTGGCCGAAACGCAGGAGGAATGTTCCGGCCTGGTCCTGCTGGCACGCGATGTCACCGCCCGCAAGCACATGGAAAGCCTGCTCGCCCAGGCGCAGAAGCTCGAGTCCATCGGACAGCTGGCCGCGGGGATCGCGCACGAGATCAACACCCCCACCCAGTACGTGGGCGACAACACACGCTTTCTCCAGGATGCGTTCAAGGACCTGCAACGGCTTCTGGACCGATATGCGGAGGTCCCTCGCGCGCTCGTGGAAGGGATACCTGCCGAGGAGCTTGCGGCGAGCCTCGAGTCCGCCGCCCGGGAGGCTGACTGGGATTACCTTAGGGAGGAGATCCCCAAGGCCATCGAGCAATCCCTGGAGGGGATCGAGCGGGTCACCAAGATCGTTCGTGCCATGAAGGAATTTTCCCATCCGGGCACCGAGGAAAAAACGGCCGTCGACCTCAACAAGGCCATCGAAAGCACCCTCACGGTGGCGCGCAACGAGTGGAAATACGTGGCCGAGGTCGTCACGGACTTCGACCCGAGCCTGCCGTTGGTGCCCTGCCTGCCGGGGGAGCTCAACCAGGTGATCCTCAACATGATCATCAACGCCGTTCACGCCATTGCGGAGGTCGTGGACACGCAGGCGGGCGAAAAAGGGACCATACGGGTCAGCACGAGACAGGTCGGGGAGGAGGTCGAAATCCGACTGAGCGACAATGGGACGGGGATCCCCGAGGCCATCCGCGGCAAGATCTTTGATCCGTTCTTCACCACCAAGGAGGTGGGAAAAGGAACGGGACAGGGGCTCGCTATATCCCGTTCCGTGATCGTGGACAAACATGCGGGCAGCATCGCCGTCGAATCCGAAACGGGGAAGGGCACCACATTCATCATCCGATTGCCGATCGCAGATTCGGAGGGGTGAAAGAGAGCAGGGCCATGCGAATCCTTTTTGTCGATGACGAAATCCGGCTGCTGGAAGGGCTAAAGCGCATGCTTCGTCCCATGCGCTTGGAATGGGAGATGGCCTTTGCGAGCAGTGGGAAGGAAGCCCTCGAGATCCTCGCTTCCAGTCCCTTCGACGTGATCGTCACCGACATGCGGATGCCCGTTATGGATGGCAACCAGCTCCTGGAAGCCGTCAAGGAGACTCACCCGGAGATGGTCCGCATCATCTTGTCCGGCTATTCGGACAAGGAAATGATCCTACGATCGGTGCAGTCGGCGCACCAATACATCGCCAAGCCCTGCGACGCCAAGTCGATTCATTCCGCCGTGGCAAGGGCGTGCGCCCTGCGAGCGCTCCTCAAGGACGAATCGCTCATCCGGCTGGTTTCACAGATCGAATCCCTGCCCAGCCTTCCGGCCCTGTACACGGAAGTGATGCACGAGATCAATTCTCCCGATTGTTCCCTGCAGAAGGTCGCGGACATCATCGCACGCGACGTCGGCATGACGGCAAAGATCCTCCAGTTGGCCAATTCGGCGTTCTTTGGTCTCCATCATCATGTCAACAACCCGGCCCGAGCCGTGAGCATCCTGGGCATGGACACGATCAAGGCCCTCATCATGACCATTCACATCTTTTCGCAATTCGACCGCTCGATTCCGCCGGGGTTGTCCATGAACGATCTGTGGCGTCACAGCATGAGAAGCGGGGTGCTCGCCAAAACCATCGCGAAGGTTGAGGGATTAGACCGAACTGCGTTGGAGGACGCTTTCATGGCCGGTTTGCTCCACGACGTGGGCAAGCTGGTTCTGCTGGCGAATCTTTCCGATCGGTACGCAACATGTTTCGCCGACGCTCGGGATACCGGGCGTCCTCTTTGGAAGGTGGAGGAAGAGGTCCTCGGAACCACCCACGCCCAGGTCGGGGCATATTTGATGGGCCTGTGGGGCCTTCCGGACCCGATCGTGGAGTCCATCGCATTTCACCATGATCCAAAGCGATGCCTGGATCGCAATTTCGGGACCCTGACGGTGGTGCACGTGGCCGATGCCATGGACTCCATGGCTCCCTCGCCTCAGCGTTTGGAAGCTCTTCCCGCTCTGGACCTCGCTTATCTCGAGTCCCTCCAGCTGATCGATCGGCTTCCGGTCTGGGCGGATGCGTGTGAGCTCTTCAGGGGGCAGGGAGAAGCTCATGGCTGACAAGATCCTCTTCGTCGACGACGAGCCGAACCTCCTGGCTGGAATTCAGCGGCAGCTGCGAAAGCATTTTGCCATCGACACCGCATTGGGCGGCGAGGAGGGGCTTCAGCTGATCGCGCGGCAGGGCCCCTATTCGGTGGTCGTCTCCGACCTCAGGATGCCGGGTATGGACGGTATCCAGTTCCTCTCCCGCGTCAAGAAGATCAGCCCGGACACGGTTCGGATGATGCTCACGGGCAACGCCGACCTGCACGCGGCCATCGAGGCGGTCAACGAGGGCAACATCTTCCGCTTCATGACCAAGCCCTGTCCTCCGGAAACGCTTGGGAAGGCGCTCTACCACGGCATCATGCAGCATCGGTTGATCACCGCGGAGCGTGAGCTGCTGGAGAAGACCCTGCGGGGGACCATCAAGGTGCTCACGGAGATCCTGGCGCTGCTCAACCCCGAAGCTTTCGGACGCGCGTCACGCATCAGCCGATACGTGAAGGAAATCGCCCTCCAAATGGGCCTCTCCAACGTGTGGCAGATCGAGACGGCGGCCACGCTCTCCCAGATCGGCTGTATCATCCTGCCGGTATCGACCCTGGAAAAGCTGTTTCGAGGCCAGGACTTGACGGCCGAGGAGCAGCAGCTCTTCAACATGCACCCTTCCATCGCCACCGATCTGCTGGCGCACATCCCGAGAATGGAGCCGATCTCGGAAATCATCACGTATCAGGAAAAGCATTATGACGGTTCGGGAGTCCCCCACGAACCGATCAGCGGCAAGGACATCCCCGAAGGCGCGCGGATTCTCAAGGTGGTGCTCGACTTCGATACCCTCGTCGCCCGCGGTACGTCCAAGGATGATGCCTTCTTTCGGTTGCGGGAGGCGATGGGTGTTTACGATCCCGATGTTCTCAAAGCCCTGGAGGCCGTCCTGGTTGTCGAGAGGGGCTACCAGGTCCGGTTCGTGTCCACCAGGGAGTTGGACGATGCGATGATTCTGGATCAGGATCTCTACACATCGGACGGGAGGCTGCTCATCGCGCGGGGCTATCAGATCAGTCGGACGCTGCGGGAGCGTCTGAAGCATTGGGCGCAGTCTCCGGGGATCCGGGAGCCCATACGGGTCCAGATCCCGGTGAACCGGGAAGCCGCGTCTTCACTTGCGGGAGGAGAGGCCGGAAGCCATGTATACCGTGTTGTTCGTGGATGACGAACCCCTCGTCACCCAAGCGTTGAAGCGGGCCCTGCACAAGGAGCCCTACCGGGTTCTTAGCGCCCAGTCGGCAGCTGCAGCTTTGGATATTCTGGCCGCGCAGCCCGTGGATGTCGTCATCTCTGATGAAATGATGCCGGGCATGCTGGGTTCGGAGTTCCTCGCCCTGGTGTGTCGCGAGTACCCCGATACGGTCCGGATCATCCTCACCGGACACGCCAACCTTCAAAGCGCCCTCCGGGCGATCAACGAAGGTCAGGTCTATCGGTTCCTGACGAAGCCCTGTGGCGAGTTGGAGCTCAGTGTCACGCTCCGGCAAGCCCTCCAGCACCGGGAACTCCTCTCCAAGGGCCGCATGCTCCTGCGTGCGGTCCGGCACCAGCATGCCGTCCTGGAGGATTTGGAAAAGGCCCACCCTGGCATCACCAACGTCGAGTGGGACAGTCAGGGAGCCATCGTTCTCGACGACAGCGTGACGGAGGTCGATTCCCTGATTCGGGAAATGCAGGCGGAAGTACAACGATTCGAGGGGCGGTTGAACCGGACTCGAAAAAACCGGTAGCGTGGTTCGCCCCGAGGCGCCAGCACGCCAGCATCGACGACTTGACGGACCGGCGGTGCACGCCATATTGTATAAGCACAACTCTGTGCCCCTACTCTCGTCATCCACGGGTTTGGCCGGGGGCCAACCCCGATCCTGATGCAAGCTCTCGGCTGAATATCTTCTCATTGCTCCTTCCTTGCGATGGTGTTGTCCTGCACTCTCGAACCGGGAGGAAGCTATGCGCTGGTGGTTCCTGTGCCTGGTTCCGTGGGCCTTTGTCACGGCGTGTGCCCCCGAAGTTGCCAAGGCCCCGCCTGAGGACGTGACGCTTCAGCTCAAGTGGATTCATCAGGCGCAGTTCGCTGGTTTTTATCTGGCGGAGGCCAACGGGCATTACGCCAGGGAAAATCTACGGGTGCATTTCCTGGAAGGCGGGGGCGACGTCGACCTCGTCCAGCCGGTCATCGCGGGTCGGGCCCAGTTCGCCGTGGTGGCTCCCGAGGACGTCATCCTGAAACGGAGTCAGGGGCATCCTGTCAGGGCCATCGCCGCCGTCTACCGGCTCAGCGCCGTCGTGTTCGTTTCGAAGGCCGATTCCGGAATCACGAGGCCCGCCCACTTTCGTGGCAAGACGATTGCCGCAGCGGGCACCTCGGGATCGGTCCGGGACTTCGAGTGGCAGTACTACGCCATGATGCGACGGCTTCGCATCGATGAGTCGAGCGCGAAGCTGGTCCCCTACGACCCGGAATACACCGCCTTCCTCAACGGAGACGTCGATGTGACGGCGGCTTATCTCACGTCGGGGGTCCTGCGGCTGAAGAGGAAAAACCTGCGCTTGAACCTCATTCGACCCGCGGATTACGGGGTCCGTTCCTATTCCGACACACTGATCACCCTCGAGCAAACCATCGAGACCCAATCGGACCTCGTCACCCGTTTCCTTCGGGCGTCCCTCAAGGGATGGCGGGATGCCATCGGCAGCCCTGGCTCCGCAGTGGACGCTACGCTTCCCTTCGCTCGATTCGCCGATCGATCCTTTCAGGCCGATATGATGGAGGCCCTTTACCCGCTCGTCCACACGGGGGAACACCCCATTGGCTGGATGCGGCCCGAGGATTGGACGGCGATGAACCGCAATCTTCGCGATCAGGGGCTGCCTTCTGCGGAATCCGACTGCACGGGGTGCTTCACCCTGGAATTTCTGGAGCGCATCTACGGGACAGGGGGAGCTCGATGAAGCTCTCGACGAGACTTTCCGTCCTTTTCGCTCTCCTCTCGCTGGTGTGGACGGCTGTGCTCGGTTGGCTGGCCTTTGAGAACGGTCGCGGGACCATCGAGCGGCAGCTGATTCACCATCTTCGAACCACCACGATGCAAAAGGATCTCGAGATCGAGCGGTGGGTCGACGGGACGTCCCGGATGCTTGAGATCCTGGCCAGCGGGCACTCCTTGCGACATCAATGGGTCCAAGGAATGGATCGTCATGACCTAGACCGTCTCTCGCATCCGCACGCTCACGAGCACATGATCCGCACGCACCTGCTGCCGTTTCTGGACCGGTGCGGGTTCATCGAGTTGTTCGTGCTCAGCGCAGACGACGGCCAGGTGCTTCTTTCCACGGATCCGGCACAGGAGGGCAAGTACAAAGAGAGTGAATCCTACTTCCTGCATGGTCGGGAAGGGACCTTCGTCAGCAACGTCTACTACTCCATGACGCTCCAGCAGCCCGCCATGACCCTTTCCACGCCCCTTCGGGATCAGGACGATCGGCTCGTCGGGGTGCTCGCGGCCCGGGCCGACTTGTCGGCGCTGACGAAAATCATGGAGCACACGAGTTGGCTCACGCGCACGGAAAAAACCTATCTCGTCAACAAATTCAACTACTTCGTAACGGAACCCCGTTTCGAAACGGGTTACGCTCTGAAGAAATCCGTTCACACGGAGGGCGTTGTCCGAGCGTTGGAACGCCGTGACGGTGTGGGGCGATACATCGACTTTCGCGGAGTCCCCGTCGTCGGGGCTTATCATTGGATGCCGTCCCGCGAGTTGGCTCTCATCACCGAAATCGATGTGGCCGAAGCATACGCTCCGATCGAGGACCTGAAACGCTCTGTCCTGATCTTCGGGTTTTGTATGGCCCTGCTCGCATCCCTACTGGGCCATGTCTGCGCCCGGACCCTCACGCGACCCATCGATCGCCTGTTGGAGGGAACCCGCCAGGTGGCCGCGGGCAATCTCGATTATCATGTGGCGATGACGGGTAAGGATGAAATCGGTGAGCTGTCACGCTCTTTTGGGGAAATGACCGAGCGACTCAAGGCGACCCTGGTCTCGCGGGACGAGCTTGCCCGGGAAATCGCCGAGCGCAAACAGATCGAGGAGGCCCTGCGAGCCAGCGAGGCACGATTGCTGCGCGCCGAGGCCATCGGCCATGTCGGCAATTGGAGCTATGACCTGCGGAACCGAGTGAGTGAGTGGTCCGACGGAATGTATCGCATCTGTGGATTGGATCCCGCCCAGTCCAGGCCCGACCGAGGGGAGCTCTTGGAGTGGGTGGTTCTCGAGGACCGGGAAATCTACGAGCGGGCCATGGAAGTGATCCTCGAGGAGGGAGAAGGAGACTACGAATTCCGAATTCTCCGTGCAGACGGCAGCGTGCGCTGCCTCAGTGGGCGGGGGGAGCTGCTGCTGGATGCGTCCGGCGAAAAGGTCACGCTGTTTGGGACCGTGATGGATGTGACCGACCTGAAACGGACCGAGGAAGCGCTCCGGGAAAGCGAAAGACGCCTAAGGGTCCTTTACAACGAAACACCGATTCTGTTGCACTCCATTGACCTCGATGGACGACTCGAGCGCGTCAACGACTATTGGCTGGAAGTCCTGGGCTACGAGCGCGACGAGGTGATCGGGAGACCCTGGGAGGATTTCCTCGCGGAGGAATCGCGGACTCGTGCCGGCGCGAGCGTCCTGCCCAGCTTCTTCGCCAATGGGAAGGTCAAGGACATTCCTTACCAGGTCAAGCGGAAGGACGGCAGCACGCTTCATGTGCTGCTTTCGGCGTCGGTTGAGCGGGACACGGCGGGGCAGGTCCTCCGTTCCCTGGCTGCCATGAAGGACATCACCCCGCTCAAGCGGGCCGAGGAAGAACGGATTGTCGCCGAAGCCCAGCTGCGACAGGCCCAGAAGATGGAGGCGCTCGGGACCCTCGCGGGAGG
>CAZGQL010000019.1:21040-30698 GCA_964527905.1 uncultured Syntrophobacteraceae bacterium | reverse complement strand
TCGGCTATGGCGAGATCGCCCGCTGGTCTCTCCCGGATGAGGCACGTGTCCGGGAAGCCTTGGCCGAGATCTTGAAAGCCGCCGATCGAGCCAAGGACCTGGTGCAGCAGATTCTGGCTTTCAGCCGGCAGGGGGAGCAGGAAAAAAGACCGGTACAAGTGAGCCTCCTGTGCAAGGAGGCCCTGAAAATGCTTCGGGCCACCATCCCCTCGACAATCCAGATCCATTCGAACATCGAGAGTCGTTCGGCGATCATCGGCGATCCCACACAGATCCATCAGGTGCTCATGAACCTGTGCACCAACGCGGCCCATGCCATGCGCGAAACGGGAGGAACCCTCGAGGTGACCCTCACGGATGAAGTGCTCTCGGATGAAGAAGCCCGCAAGGGCGGCATGGAGCCCGGGCCTTGCGTCACCCTTGTGGTTCGCGACACGGGTCATGGAATCGATCCCGCCATGATCGGTCGGATTTTCGACCCCTTTTTCACCACCAAGGAAAAAGGGGTGGGGACGGGCTTGGGACTCGCCGTGGTTCATGGGATTGTCAAGGGAGTTGGAGGATCCGTCGCGGTCGAGAGCGAAGTGGGGAAAGGGGCTGTCTTCACCATCCGCTTCCCATCTGCCCCGACGTCCGCCGAAAAGGATTCCAGGGAGCCGCCGCTTCCCCGGGGACGGGAGCGCGTCCTCGTGGTGGATGACGAGGCGGACTTGGCGACGGCCATGGTGAAGATGTTGGAGAGTCTCGGCTATGAGGCGGAATGCCGAACGAGCGGTGTCGAAGCCCTGGAGTCTTTTCGACGTCAGGACATCGGTCGGCCGTTCGATGTCGTGATCACGGACATGACCATGCCGATCCTCACCGGGGCGGTCCTTGCGGGGGAGCTTCTCGCATTGCGCCCGGATCTGCCCATCATCTTGTGCACGGGTTTCAGCGAGATCGTCAGTCGTGAGAGGCTGGCAAGGATCGGGGTCAAGGGATTTTTATTGAAGCCTGTCACCATCAGGGATCTTGCCGAAATGCTTCGGCGCGTGCTCGACGGTCGTGCGTGAGGCTCATGGGCCTGCTGTGTACGGGGGGCGGTGCCGGTAGTACAGGGTAGATTGACGGATTCACCGGGGCATGCGCCTCCAGGTTCAGGCTCATGCTCGTAGGATAGGGGCAAAAAAAAGCCGATCCTTCCGAATCGGCTTCCACGGGGCCTATTGGCTGGTCGGGACGAGAGGATTTGAACCTCCGTCCTCTTGCACCCCAAGCAAGCGCGCTAACCAGTCTGCGCCACGTCCCGACGAGCGCAGAACTTCTAACATCTCTCCCAACCCCTGTCAAGCAACATCCCATGGCGCTTGGGGTGCGAGGCGTCGCCTCCACGATCCTCTGGGTCCACATGCGAAAGTCGGCTTCGGTGTGGCGGCCGCGGCATTCAAAATAATCGTCAAGGACAAGCCGATTCTGGCCGAATGAAGGGTGCCTTGGCGCGTTGTTTGCAATAAAGCAGGGCGCCCTTGGAGGCCATCCGGAGTCGCGTGGGGACGATCGCTCGGCACTAGCAGCAGGCGGTCGAAAGCGGCTTGTCCGAGTGCCCGGTGAGCTTGTCGAGAAGGACGGGCGCGGGGGAGACCTTCTCAAGGGAACGATTGATCCCACACGAAGAGCATCCGGGAGTTCCTGGTGCGTCGGGTCGAAGTGGATATCGGCCTGGGAGGGATCGCTATGACCTTTTTCCTGACAGAACCACCGCAGTACAACCACTAAAAAGGAGTATTCCATGAAACGTTCATTCGCGTCTCTGCTCCCTCTCTTTCTCATTCTCTGCCTCGCGTCGCCCGGTGTGGCCTCGAACCTCCAGGGAAAGAAGGTCCTCTTCATCGATTCCTACCACGAAGGATACGACTGGAGCGATGGGATCACCAACGGCGTTCGGCAGGTCCTCGACGGCAAGGGTATCGAGCTCAAGATCGTCCGCATGGACACCAAGCGGAATCCCGACGAAGCGTTCAAAAAGCAGGCCGGTGAGAAGGCCAAGGCCGCCATCGACGAGTTCAAGCCGGACGTGGTGATCGCCGCCGACGACAATGCCTCAAAATTCGTCATCGTGGAGTATTACAAGGAAAGCACGCTGCCGTTTGTTTTCTGTGGCGTCAACTGGGATGCATCGGTGTATGGGTTTCCCTGGAAAAACGTCACCGGGATGGTGGAAGTGGCCCCCATTCCTCAACTGATCGACCAGCTCAAGCCGTTCGCCAAGGGCAACCGCATCGGTTTCCTGGGGCCGGACAACGAGACGGCCAGGAAGGAAGCGGCCGCCTATAAGAAGGAATTCGGCATGCAGCTGGTGGAGTACTTTGCCAAAGATTTCGAAGACTGGAAGAAAGGCTTCGAGACGCTTCAGACGACCTCGGACATCCTCCTGGTCGAATCCGATGGGGGGCTTTACAAGGACAAGGCGGCCGATATGAAGGCTTTCGTCGAAGCCAACACAAAGATCCCCACGGGAACGGCGTATGATTTCATGGCTCCCTTCGCCCTGATTGGATTTGCCAAGGTCGCCGAGGAGCAAGGTGCCTGGGCGGCTGACGCGGCCCTGAAAATTCTGGGTGGGGCCGAGCCCTCCTCGATCGCCATCGCCAAAAACAAGGAAGGCAAGCTCATCATCAACACGCGCATCGCCAAGACCCTCAACGGGAGCCTTCCCTACGAGCTGATCGAGTCCGCGGCCCTGGTCATCGAATAGGCGCTGGATCACGGAGTGAGTTAAGTCGCTTCCATCGAGCCCACTCAATGCTCAACGGCGGGATGTCCAGGCCCCCCACCGGCTCCCGTCGTTCTTCACGCGCGTACACGGAAGGTGAAACCATGAAACTGAGCCTTAGAAATCGATTTCTGATCCCGACCGTCTTGTTGATCGTGCTCGGGATGGGGGTATCGGGCACCATCAGCTACTGGAAGTCCAGCGCTGCCCTCACCAGCGCGATCCGCGACCAAATCCGGCAGTTGGCGAGCTCGACCGAGATGGCCTTCAGTACCTGGATCAATGACCGGAAGGTCGATATATCCAACTGGGCCGACCTGAAGATCGTGCAGCAGGCAACCCTGGATTCTTTTGTCGGCACATCGGCCAGGAAGTCCGCTACGGAACTGTTCACGCACATGAAACAGGATTACCCCTATTACGATAACATCGCCGTAGCCGGGCGAAACGGCGACATCCTTGCCGCAGCCGACGAGGAGACGGTTGGGAAGATCAATGTGTCCGACCGTTCTTATTTCAAGGAGGCTCTGGCGGGAAAAATCTCGATCTCAGAGCCGCTCCAGAGAAAGGGCACTGGCAAGCCTATCTTCGTGATCGCGGCCCCAATCAAAGAAAAGGAGACGGTGACAGGGGTCTTTTATGGGGTGATCGACATCGGCTACGTGTCTCAAAAGTTCATCGAGAACATCCAGGTGGGGCAGTCCGGTTACGGCTTCGTCATTGACCGGCAGGGCCTGATGATCGCCCATCCGGACAAGTCGATGGTCATGAAGACCAATCTGAAGGAGTTCGATTTCGGCTCGAAGGTCGTAGAAGGCAGCGAAGGGATTCTGGACTACACTCAGGGGGGAGATGCGAAGACCGTGGCTTTCAAGAAGATTGCCATTACGGGCTGGACCCTCGGATTCACCGCCAGCAATTCCGATCTCCTTGCGCCCGCCGTCCACCTGAGGAATATCAATTTGTTGGTCGGAATGCTGACCGTTCTGGTTGCGGTCGTCGTGGTCCTTCTTTTGGTTCGCTCCACCGTCAATCCGATCAGTCATATGGTTCAGGAATTGACGGAGGCGGCCAATCAGGTCGCCACGGGCTCGATGCAGGTATCGGAATCGAGCCAGCAGTTGGCTGAGGGGGCTTCCGAGCAGGCGGCCTCCATCGAAGAGACATCCTCATCGTTGGAGGAAATGTCCTCGATGACCCGCCAGAACGCCCAACACTCAGCCGAGGCGCGCACCATGATGGGGGAGGCCCGCACCCAGCTGGAAGATGTGAACCGGAAAATGGACGACATGATCGGTGCCATCGAAGAGATCAAACGTTCGAGCGAGGAAACCAGCAAGATCATCAAGACGATTGATGAGATCGCTTTCCAAACGAATCTGCTGGCCCTGAACGCCGCTGTCGAGGCCGCACGGGCGGGCGAAGCCGGAGCAGGTTTTGCCGTGGTGGCGGATGAGGTGCGCAATCTCGCCATGCGGGCGGCCGAAGCCGCCAAGAACACGGCGGCTCTGATCGAGACCACGGTGCGGGCGGTCCGCCGGGGGAGCGATCTTACGGAATCGACGCGCGGGGCCTTCCAGGCCAACATGACCATTGCCCGAAAGGTCGGGGATTTGGTCGATGAGATTGCGGCCGCCTCGAACGAGCAGGCCCAAGGGATTGAACAGATCAATCGGGCCGTGGGCGAGATGGACAAGGTTGTGCAGCTGGTCGCCGCCAACGCCGAGGAGTCGGCCAGCGCCTCCGAGGAAATGAGCGCCCAGTCGGAGCACATGAAAGCCGTGGTCCATGGGCTGATGAGGCTGATCACCGGAGGGGCGCGGGAAGGCATTCGGACGAGGACGGAAAAGGTCGGGGCTGGTGACTTCCCGCATCCGGTTGAAACAACCGGGACCGCCGGGTCAGCCGCGCCGGCTTCCCGTTCTTCCCTAGCCCGGCTGCTCCCCGGTTGGAGCGATCGTCAGTCGGGTTCAGACGATCGGGTGGAGTCATTCTGATCGCGGCCCGGGCGGAGTCCCTCCCGAGGGTGAAGTCCAGTGGATCAAACGTGTGGGGAGTCGGAGGCGGTCGTTTCCGGCTCCCCGTTGCGTTGGGGGCGATCCCGGAGGTGCGTGGGGAGCCCCCACGGCAGGTCAGGGAGGCGGATGTTGTGTCTAGCTGGTGGTTTTCCCGTTATCCGGGCAGTTCGATGATGATCACCGTGCCCCGTGGGACATTGTCGCGGACGCGAATGAACCCGTTGTGGTCGGCGATGATGCTCGCTACGATGGCCAGCCCGAGGCCGGTGCCTTTCTCCTTGGTCGAGTAGTACGGTTCGAACATACGCAGCTTGTCGTCCTGCGAGAGACCGTGGCCCGTGTCGGCGCATTCCAAACGGGCGATCTTGAGGATCGAGTCGTAAAAGAGGCGAACCGTGACCGTCCCTTCGCCTCCATCGAGGGCGTGGATGGCGTTCTCGAACAGGTTGATCATCACCTGCTTGAACTGATCTCGATCCAGCATGAGGGGCGGCAACTTTTCTTGCTCTTCGAGACTGAAATCGATCTGTGGGTAGTTGTACCGGTAGAGGGCCAGACTTTCCTCCACGATCTCGGCCAGATCGGCTGGCGTGGGCTGTGCCCGTGGGAGTCGTGCAAACCGGGAGAACTCGTTCACCAGGTGCTTCATGCTCTCCACCTGCTGAATGATGGTCTGAGTGCACTCGTTCAGAACGGACAGCTCGCCTTCGTCGTCCTGCAGGAGCTCCGAATACCGGCGTCGGAGCCGCTGGGCCGAGAGTTGGATCGGCGTCAAGGGATTCTTGATTTCATGGGCGATCCGGGCGACCTCCCGCCAAGCGGCCATGCGTTGAGCCTTCTCCAGGTCCGTCAGGTCGTCCAACACCACGACGACCCCAATGAATCGCCCCTCTTCGTCCTGCAGGACGGAAACCTTGATGTAGAGGAACATGGGCCGGTTACCGATCATCACGTGCAGCTGCTGTTCGATATGGGGCTGTCGGGTCAAACGGTAGCTCCTCACGAACGACTTCACGATGTCCAACTGCTGGCCCTGAAGGAACGTCGCATAATGTCTGCCCCGAGCCTCGTCGGCCTGAATGCCGAAAATGGCCTCGGCCGAATGATTCATCGTCATGATCGTGCCTGTGGAATCGACACTCACCACGCCGGCGGCGATGTTCTTGAGGACGATCTCCATGTACTGGCGGCGGTTCTCGATTTCGATATGGCTCGCCTGAAGCGCGTCGTAGGCATTGGCCAGCTGCTCACGCCCCTCCCGGAGGTCCCGGACCATCTTGTTGAAGGAGACGATGAGCATGCCGATTTCGTCCGACCGATCGGTGTCGACTTCGACGTTGAGGTCTCCCTCGGCGATACTTTGCGTCGCGGAGACCAAGGCCTGGATGGGAACCGTCAGCCCCTTGGCCAGGAAAAACCCGAACCAGATGGCGGCGAAGATGACCAGCAGCGTGACGATGGAAAACGTCACGAAATGGCTGATCTTCAGGGGTTTTTCCAGAAGCTTCATCTGCAGGTAGTCTTCGTAGCCCGAGGCGATTCCAGCGAACTTGTCGGTGATGGACGAAGGAAGAACCCGGATGACCACCACTTCTCCCGAGACGCTCTCAGCGAAGGGAGTCGACGGCCCGAAGGGAGCCCGAGCCATCAGCCCTTCCTGCTTATTCGCGAAACTGAAAGGGATCACGGGCGAGATCTGGCCTTCGCGACTGAGCAGTCTGCGAATACGCCGGGTCCCGATTTGTGGCATGTCCGCGCTGCGCCCCTGCATGAGCAATCCACCGCCGGGGTTGAAAACCAGGATGGCATCCAGCTGGTAGTCATGGATGAGATGCGGGGGAACGGGCAGAGGAGTGGATGGGGTGTCGTTGCTGGAGAGGGGCTGTGCCAGGAGCTCCGCCGTCACGAGCGCGCACCGGTGCGTCAGTTCCTTGCCTTCCTCATCGAGATAGTCCTTGACGAGAGCGAGGGACTGGTCCAGGGATTGCTCGACCTTTTGTGTGAACCAGTGGTCCATGCTGGAGAAGATGAACTGGGTGGTCAGCCAGAACAGCGGTACGGTGGGAATGAGGGTGAGTCCGACGAAGGCGATGACCAGACGAGTGCGTAGCTTGTGGCCCAAAATGTTGCGCTTACGCTCGAAGATGAGCTTCACGATGTTGCGCAGGACCAGGTAGGTCAGGAGGAGCAGCAGGATGACGTTCAGATTGATGAGCGCGAACAAAATGTTGCCCACCATCGGGAGGTCGGATTCGTAGCGGGAATACCAGGCCTCGACAATGACGAAATAGACGATGACCAGCACGAGCGCGATGATCCAGTAGATCTTGGCTCGTTGCTTCCGATCGGCATTCGGGCCCAGAGCGGTCTTGAGGGCTTTCCACATATCAGAACGTCACCTTGTACCAATCCGTTTCGAAATCCCAGAGCGAGACGAAAAAGAAAATGTAGCGAAACAACAGGGGCAGATAGAATTTGGACAGCTCGGCCTTCAGATGCACTTGGTTGCTCCCGTTCTCTCCCAGCCGCCACTGGGGAATCACCGGCAAACCCTTTACCGTACTCATGCTCCGCTTGGCTTCCTCGAAATCGGGCGTGGTCAACTCCCGCTCGGGCTGTTCGGGAAGCTGAACACGGTAACGGCCGCGCAGCCGATCGTACTTGATGGTGTGCTCGAAGACGAGGTCCACCAGCGGGGTCCGGAAGAAGGGGAACCGCCGCTGTTTTCCCACGATGATGCGAAAGCGGAACGTGGTCGGGATGCCCGCCCGGATCGCTTCCTCCATCTTGACGCTGAAGCAGTCGTGCAGGCGGAAGCTCACCTCGAGATTGCCCCTGGATCGCTCGAGGGTCACGTCGACAATGTCCACCTTGTCCTTGGCCGAAGCCGGGAGAACGACCGTCGCGGTCAGAAGCAGGGCGAGCAGCCAGATTCCACAGACGGATCTTGAAGGCATAAGTTCAGGCTATCCTTAAGGTTTTCGTAATTTCCTCATCATTCTAGACAAGGAACGCCCCACTGACAAGCGCTTTCGCCGGAGGACCGTCCGATGTGGAAGCTGTCGCCAAATCTTCAAAGGCCGTTGCTCCTGCGGAGCTTAAGACCGATAAGTTAATGAAATAACAGGATATCAACCCGCTCGCTAACGAGGCTGGATGGGGACCTGCGAAAGGTGCAACAGCCTCCCCGGGCCACGGGTGGAAGAAGGCTCAAGGGCTTCGGGGAGTCAAGGGCCTGACCCGGAGCCAATGGCGCTGTTGGGCTCGGGGTCGGGTGGAGACATTCCCCGCGTCTACCAGCAGGAGTCCGTCCGACATGCCGTGGGGTCGAGTCTTCTCCCGCCGGATCTCGGCGCGCTTGCCTTGGGACGCTTCCTTCAAGGGTTCCGTTCGAGGATCATCCGCAGGGGTATGGATCTTGCTTAAGGCTGGAGACGTGGGGAATCCTATCGCATCCGACAACTACAACGACAAAAGGGGAGACGAACGTGAAGCAATGGCTGAGAGCATGGGTGATTCTTGTGTGTGTGCTGGGAATGGGGGTGCAGATCGCCGCGGCTGCCGACGCGGGTACGAAGGATGAAGCGGTGGCGATGGTTAAGAAAGCCGTCGAGTTCATCAAGGCCAACGGCAGGGACAAAGCTTTCGAGGAGTTCAGCAACCCGAGCGGCAAATTCGTGGATCGGGACCTGTATGTGGTCGTCTATGACATGAACGCCAAGTGTCTGGCGCACGGGGCCAACGCCAAGATGATCGGTCGAGATCTGATCGACAATAAGGATGTCGACGGCAAGGAGTTCATGAAAGAGCGCGTGGAGATGATGAAGAAGGAGAGCTCGGGGTGGCAGGATTACAAGTTCAGAAACCCGGTCAGCAATGAAATCGAGCCCAAGTCGATGTATCTGGAGCGTTTCGAGGATCTCATCGTGGGTTGCGGCGTTTACAAGAAGTCTTAATGACCCGTATGGTCCAACAGGCTCCGGCGGCGCACGGGTGGGGATCCGGGTGCCGCCGGCTGAAATCCAAGGCATCGTTTTCTCCAGCCCAGCCCCGATCGTTTGCCTGACACTGGGGAAAGGGAAAGATTCCGCATCACCCCGCCGGGATTGCCGCGTCAATCCGAAGCAGGTTGTCACGAAGCAGGAGAATAGTCATGAAACTTCGAACCAAGCTCATACTCGGGTTCGCTGCGGTGCTCGGCGTCATGATCGCCTTGGGCGCGCTTGGAACGGTCATGTTCAAACGAGTGGGCACCAACATGGACGTCCTCGCCGACCGGAGTCTGCCGGTCCTCCGCGGAGCCGTGGCCGTCGAACGGGATGCCTTAAAGACTCTGGCGCAGGAACGGGAATATCTCTTGGCCAAGGCCGACTCGGCGGCGTCACAGACGCGGGAGCATTTGAAAAAGCTGGATGCCCAGGTCGTCGAGCTGATTCAGCTGGCGTCCAAGGCCGGCGATTCGGACTCCTCATCCCGTGCGGAAGAAGTCAAGAAGCTGACGGCGGAGTACGCGCAGCTCTTTGGACACACGGTGACGGCGGTCCAGATGAATGCCCGGGCGGAGCAGGCGATGGATGAGAAGGGTGCTTTGGTGCGGAATGTCGCCAATGAACTCATGTCGCTGAAGAAAGCCGAATACACCGACGCCAAGAACGCACTCGCCATCATCAACAATGTGAATGCATGGGTCCTGGAGATGCGCCTGAGCGAAAAATCCTTCGCCCTCGACCAGAGCCCACAGCATGTGAACGCGATCAAGCGCAACATGCAAAACCTACTCAAGGCATTGGAACAGCTGGACAAGCTCAAGCCCACCGAGACCGAAGCGAAGCAGATCGCCAATGCACGAGCGGCGTTGGATGAGTATGGCAAGGCCATTCTGGCCTGG
>CAZGQL010000019.1:6686-21030 GCA_964527905.1 uncultured Syntrophobacteraceae bacterium | reverse complement strand
AGTTCAACACCGTGACCAGCATCGACAAGGCCGCCTGGGCCGAAGAGCTCAAGCAAGGACGTGATGAAGAGACGCTCAAGGCCAACCTGAAAATCATGAACCGTGCGGGGGACACCTTGAGCCAGATTGTCGAAGACTACACCCTGGTCAAACAGGGGGCCGTCGACAAGACCACGGAATCCATGTTCATCGTGCGGGAGATCGGGGAAACCGTGCTGAGTGCCCAACTGGCTGAGAAGCGCTTCATCATCGGGGGCGAAGACACCCATTGGGAAGCGCTCAGCAAGGGCATTGAAGGCCTGAAATCGCTCTATGGCAAGCTCCTTGGGGCCGTCACGAGCCCCGAGGACAAGAAGCGGGTTGAAAGCGCGGTTCAGGCCACCGAACAATACTGGACGGCGGCGCAGTCGTGGTTTCAGAACAGCCGGGACCTGAACGGCAGCGTCCTGCCCAAGATGAAGCAAAACGGCGAAAAGGTCTTGTCCGCGGTTCAAAAGGCTCAGGCGAACGCGTGGAACGAGTTCGAATCGGTCAAGTCCTCGACGCAGTCCATCGTGTCCTCGTCTAACGTCATGATTCTGGTCGCGTTGCTGATCGGCATGGCCGTCGGGGCCGTGCTCGCCTTCGTCATCACTCGCTCCATCACGCGACCGATTCACCGGGTGATCGGCGGACTGGTCGAGGGGGCTCTGCAGGTGTCCACAGCCGCCGGCCAGATTTCGGCCGCTTCGGGGGTCCTTGCGGAAGGCTCCAGCGAGCAGGCCGCCGCGGTCGAGGAAACCTCCTCGTCCCTCGAAGAGATGGCCTCCATGACGAAGCAAAACGCGGAGAATGCCTCCCAGGCCAGCAGGCTCATCCAGGAAGCCAACCAGATCGTTTCCGAGGCCAATGCCTCGTTTGCACGCTTGACTCACTCCATGTCCGAGATTTCCAGTGCCAGCGAGGAGACCCAGAAGATCGTCAAGACCATCGACGAAATCGCATTTCAAACCAACCTCCTGGCCCTCAACGCCGCCGTCGAGGCCGCTCGGGCGGGGGAGGCGGGTGCAGGGTTCGCCGTGGTTGCCGATGAGGTGCGCAATCTCGCCATGCGTGCCGCGGATGCTTCGCGAAATACGGCGGACCTGATCGAAGGAACGGTGAAGCGGGTCAAGGAAGGGGCGGGACTGCTGGCCAAGACGAACGACGAGTTCAAGCGAGTGGCCACGAGCGTGCAGAAATCCACCGAATTGCTGAACGAGATTGCCATCGCTTCCCAGGAGCAGGCGCAGGGGATCGAGCAGATCAACCGAGCCGTCGCCGAAATGGACAAGGTCATCCAGAGAAACGCGGCCACCGCCGAGGAGTCCGCCTCGGCTTCGGAGGTCATGAGCTCGCAAGCCGACCAGATGAAGGGCTACGTCACCGAGCTCATCACCATGGTGGGATCTACGGATCAGGACAGGCCACTCGAGGCGCACGTTCCGCTTCCTCCGGGAGCCTCCGAGCCGGTCAGGGCGCTGGAAAACCGAAACGCCACGCCTCAAATCGCATCGCAAAAGAGGGTGTCTGGAAACGGGTCCCCCAAGACCCTGAAGCTGGGCGCACCGGCTTCGAAAGAACGAGATCCCGAGGCCGTCATCCCCTTTGACGAGGATTTCTAAAGACGAGACCGTGAATTCGAAAACGGTCGACGATGCATCCGCCAGCGCATTTCCTCGAGGATGGAGGGCACTTCGCCCTGAGGTGCTCCTCCATCTTCTTTCCATTCCGAACAACGGCCTGCAAACCGACGCACCTTGAAAAACGCCTGTGGGAAACACTCCCCAATGGCGCGAGGGTCTAGCCCGTGACAGTCCCTCACTACCCCGCCGCACAGATAACAGATAGATGTCTGAACGGACCGTCGTTCCCGCTTGTCCCCGGCGGGAATCCGAAGGCGTTCAAATGCATGGATCCTCGCCGGTAGCATGCGGGATGGTCGAGAGGCATGGACGCCTCATGGTCTGGCAACGGACTCAATGAATCAGGCGACGCCGCATGGCGTACAGGGCCAGCGGAAAGAAAACCGCGGTGAAGGTGGTCAGGTAGGCCAGGCTCCAGAGCATGGATCGACTCACGACGCCCAGGGCCAGATCCCGGGCCACGGAGACCAGGTGTGTGAGCGGAAAGACCATTGCCAGCTGCTGGGCCCAGGCGGGCAGGTTGTCCAACGGAAAAAACGTCCCGCCGAATAGAAACATGGGCGTGATGAAAAGGAAAATCGGCAGGTTGAACAGATCGATACTCGCCAGAATGCCCGTGAACACCATGCCCACTGAACCGAAGGCCATGCCGCCGAGGAAGGCCAGGGGCAGGATCAAGAGCCCTCCCGGATAGTGCACCAGTCCAAAGCCGCTCACGACCGCCAACATGAGCGCCGTCGCGATGACCGACTTGGTCGCCCCCCAGACGATCTCGCCCGTGATGATTTCCTCCAACGACAGGGGAGTGGCCAGGATGGCGTCAAACGTTTTCTGATAGTACATGCGCACGAAGGACGCGTAAGTCGTCTCAAAAAAAGCATTGTACATCATGTTGACCGAAAGCAGGGACGGAGCGATGAACTGGACGTAAGAGATCTGAGTCCCTCGGTAGGGAACCTGTTCGATGAACACGCTCAGCCCCACGCCGAACGCCAGGAGGTAGAGCAGCGGCTCGAAAATCGGCGGCAAGAAGTTGATCTTCCAGATCCTCCGGTACACGACCAGGTTGCGCTGCCAAACGCGCACAAAACGCCGTGAAACGGCAAACGTCCTTGTGGCATTGAACCTCATTCCCGAAGCTCCCTTCCCGTCAGAATCAGGAACACGTCCTCGAGGGTCGCTAGGCGCAGGGTACAGTTCTGTCGGCAGAAATCCTCCCGGATCCTTCGGAACAGCTCCCTGTCTTCGGCATCGTAGATGACCAGCCGGTGGCCGAGGTCCTCGTGGCGCAGGCCATGATGTCGAACCATTTCCCGGAGCTGTTCCGTCGGCTCCGAGAGTTCGATCACCTCACGTCCCGCATGTTCCCGGATCAGGTCCTGCGGCTTGCCCTCCACCAGAATTCGGCCGTGGTCCATGATGATCAGCCGGTCACAGAGCCGGGCCGCCTCATCCATGTAGTGCGTCGTGAGCAGAATGGAAAGCCCGTCCGATCGAAGATCTTCCAGCTTTTCCCAAACCTGGTGTCGTGCCTGGGGGTCCAGGCCGGTGGTCGGCTCGTCGAGGATCAGCAGCTCGGGGTCGTTGATCAGGGCCCGCGCCAGCACGACCCGCCGCATCATGCCCCCGGAGAGCTCCGTCACCTTCGAATCCCTGCGATGGTCCAGTCCGATAAAGCCGAGGAGCTTGTCGGCCCTGGTGCGCGCCTCCTTCCTAGGGATGTCGAAGTAGGCCGCGAAGACCTCCATGTTCTGCTGGACGCTCAGGTCCGGATCCAGGTTGTTGTCCTGCTGGCACACGCCGATGGCATACTTGATGGCCCGCCACTGGGTCCGAATGTCCATGCCGAAAACCTGCAGCGATCCCTCTGACATGGGGGAAAAGCCATAGACCATTCGAATGGTCGAAGTCTTGCCCGCGCCGTTGGGGCCAAGGAGCCCGAGACACTCCCCCGCGTACAACTCGAAGGAGACGGAATCCACCGCGACGAAATCGCCGAAGGTCTTACGAAGGCCTTGGGCCTCGATGATGCGCTTGGGGCGTTGGGGCACAGTGTGCTACCTTTCCTCGGGTGATCGGGTGCCACGAGAGCAGGCTTGGCCCGCTCCGCGGGGGAGCATAAACAGGCCGCGGGGGCGGGACAAGGGAAAAACGCCGGTGGACGCAGGAAATACAGCGAGACGGCATGCCGCGAGGGGAATCCATGGGTGCGGGTGATTCAATCGTGAGTGAGGTATCCGACGGGGTCCGGATCAATATCTCCGTGCAGCCGCGGGCCGCCAGGAGCGGCTTGGCGGGGGTGCACGAGGGGCGCCTCAAGGTCCGGATCGCGGCCCCACCGGTGGACGGCGAGGCCAACGAGGAGCTCACGCGATTTCTGGCCCGCCTCTTCGAGGTGCCCCGGTCCGCCGTGACCATCGTGCAGGGACATCGCGGGAAGCGCAAACAGGTGCACCTGACGGGGGTGAGCCTTGAATCCGTCCGGGCACGACTTCGGGAGCACCAGATCCTCGATTGATGGCCGGTAAGAAGGGGGTTCGCTCTGAGCATATTCTTTTTGAAAATGGCATACCAGTTGTGATAAACGGCGGATTGGAGCTTTCCCCACCCATTGGAAGTCGAGACGGATTCGAAAGGAGAACACATGCGAGAGGCAGTGATTGTGAGCGCGGTGCGGACGCCATTAGGGAGCTTCAACGGTTCGCTGAGCGGCATCGGGGCGACCACGCTGGGGGCGATGGTCATCGAGGAAGCCGTGAAGCGGGCGGGGATTGCCAAGGAAGAGGTCAACGAGGCCATCATGGGCATGGTGCTGCCGTGCAGCTACGGGCAGAACCCGGCCAAACAGGCCGCCGTGCAGGCGGGAATGCCTTGGGAGATTGAATGCATCACCGTGAACAAAGTCTGCGGGTCGGGCTTGAAGGCGGTCATGCTGGCAGCCCAGGCGATCCAGGTGGGGGATGCGGATGTGGTGGTCGCCGGCGGGATGGAGAGCATGAGTCGGGCCCCTTACTATCTGGACAAGGCCCGGACCGGCTACCGCATGGGCGACGGCGTGCTCCACGACCACATGATCCATGACGGGCTTTGGGACATCGTGAACGACTTCCACATGGGCATGTCCAACGAGCTGTGCTCGGAAAAGTACAACGTCAGCCGCGAAGATCAGGATCGTTACGCCGCGGAGTCCTATCGCCGTGCCCTGGAGGCTCAGGCGGCGGGCAGGTTCGATGCCGAAATCATGCCGGTGCCCATTCCTCAGAAAAAGGGCGGAACGGCCCTGTTCAGCCGGGACGAGTGTCCCCAGGAGACCCCTTATGAAGTGCTGGCCAAGATGAAGCCGGCTTTCAAGAAGGATGGCGTCGGCACCGCCGGGAATGCGTCCATCATCAGTGACGGTGCTGCGGCCGTGATCGTCATGGCGCGGGAGAAGGCCGAGCGGCTGGGGTGTAGGATCATGGCCACCGTCGGGGCCCAGGCGTCCGCCGGCATCGATATGAAGTATGTCTTGGTCGCGCCCATTTGGGCGATTCCCAAGGTCCTGAAGAAGGAAGGGATCGGCCTGGGGGACGTGGACCTCTTTGAAGTCAACGAAGCTTTCAGCGGGTCGACGGTTGCGGCCATGAGGGAGCTGCAGCTGGATCCGGCGAAGACCAATGTGAACGGGGGGAGCGTGTCCCTCGGGCATCCCATCGGGGCCAGCGGATGCCGCGTGCTCGTGACGCTGCTCTATGAGCTCGAGCGCCGCGATAAGAAGGTGGGGCTTGCGTCCCTGTGCCTGGGGGGCGGCGAGGCCGTGGCCCTGGTCGTCAAACGATAGGGATTTCGGCGCCCGTCCCATCTTGTGGATTGGATGGTGGAGGGTCGGTTTTCCAAGGGTGCGTAGTCAGGCTTGGAAAGGAGAGAAAAGAATATGGACGTGAAAGTGTTCGGTGTCATCGGTGCGGGTCAGATGGGCAATGGGATCGCTCAGGTCGCCGCCATGGCGGGTCTTGAGGTGATCATGAACGATATCAACGACGAATTCGTGCAGCGTGGTCTCAAGAACATCACGAGCATCCTGGGCAAGAACGTGGAAAAGGGGAAGATGACCGCCGAGGAAAAGGACGCCATACTGGGGCGGATCAAGACAAGCACGACCCTCCAGGACATGGCGCCGTGCGACTTCGTGGTGGAGGCGGCGACGGAAAACGAGCCGATCAAGTTCCAGATCTTCCGCGATCTCGATACGATCTGCAGGCCCGACGCCATTCTGGCGAGCAACACCTCCTCCATTCCCATCGGCCGCATCGCTTCCCAGACCAAGCGCCCCGACAAGGTCATCGGGATGCATTTCATGAACCCGGTTCCCGTCATGAAGCTCGTGGAGATCATCCGGGCCCTCCAGACCTCCGACGAAACTTTTAAGCTCACCTGGGATCTGTCCATCAAATTCGGGAAAACCCCGGCCGAATCCAGCGACTTTCCAGGTTTCATCGCCAACCGCATCTTGATGCCCATGATCAACGAAGCGGTCTACTGCCTCTACCACGGGGTGGGCACCAAGGAAGACATCGACACGGTCATGAAGCTCGGCATGAACCACCCCATGGGTCCCCTCGCTCTGGCCGACCTCATCGGCCTCGACACCTGCCTGGCCATCATGGAAACCCTGTTTGCCGGGTTCAAGGATTCCAAGTACCGTCCCTGTCCGCTGCTGCGGAAATATGTCGAGGCGGGCTGGCTGGGCCGCAAGACCGGGCGCGGGTTTTACCAATACTAGAAGGGGACGGGCACCATGAATTTTGAACTGACGGAAGAACAACGCATCATTCAGGAAACGGCGGCCAAGTTCGCCAAACGTGAGCTGGAGCCGGTTGCCGCCGAGCTGGATGCGACCAAGAACCGGGAAATCCTCAAAGGCAACCTGAAAAAACTCGCCGAGCTGGGCTTCATGGGCCTGAACGTGGATCCCGAGTACGGGGGAACCGGGGCGGGCGCCGTGGCCTTCTCGCTGGCCATGACCGAGCTCGGGCGGGCCTGTGCGTCGACCACCGTGACGACCTCGGTGACCAACATGGTGGCCGAGGTGATCCAGACCGTGGGCACCGAAGAACAGAAGCGGAAGTACATCCCACCTCTGTGCAGCGGTGAGTACCCCGCCGGGAGCTTCGGACTCACCGAAACCTGTGCCGGCTCCGACCCGGCGGCCATGCGCACCACCGCGGTGCTGGACGGCGACCACTACGTGCTCAACGGCGGGAAGATTTTCATCAGCAGCGCCGAGTACGCCGGGGTCTTCGTCGTGTGGGCGGTCACGGACAAAGAGGCGAAAAAGGGCAAAGGGATTAGTATCTTCTTGGTCGAGCCATCCTTCCCGGGATTTATCGTCGGCAAGGATGAAACGAAGATGGGGCAGCACGGCTCCAGCACGAACGAGCTGATCCTGGAGAACTGTCGCGTCCCCAAGGAAAACCTGTTGGGACAACTCAACGACGGATTTCGGATCGCCGCCTCGGAACTGGGCGGCGGGCGCATCGGCATCGGCTCCATGGCCCTGGGCATCGGGCTGGCCGCCATGGACTTCGCCACCGGGTATGCCAAGGAACGGGTCCAGTTCGACGTGCCCATCGCGAACCAACAGGCCATCCAGTGGATGATCGCCGACAATTACACCCGGTTGGAGGGCGCCCGTCTGCTTCTGCTGAAAGCCGCCTGGCTCAAAGACCAGGGCAAGTACTTCGCCAAGGAGGCGTCCATGGCCAAGGTCATGGCCACGGAAGCGGCGAACAAGGCCTGCTATGACGCGCTGCAGATGCTGGGCGGCTACGGCTACACCCGGGATTTCCCCATCGAGCGCTATGCGCGGGATGTCCGCATCACGACCATCTACGAAGGAACCAGCGAAATCCAGAGGCTCATCATCGCCCGGGAGCTGTTGCGCAAGTAGCTTTCCCATGGGACCCTCCCGGCCAATGCCGTTGCCTCAATCCATGGGATCCCCCTCGAGGGGGGATTGCAGTGGCGAGACCTTCTATCCATGACATGGACCCGCCCACGCCCGTGTTGACCGATGGACTCCCGAAATGGCGGCGGGCGGGGTCCCTTTGTGACGTTGTTGTGTTGCGGAGGTTGCATTGGTGTGACGCGCTGTGGTAAAAAGGTCCTTCAACCCTAGAATGGAGGGACCGGTCATGATCAAGTTGGAATGTGGAGGGGACCTTGCGGAACTGCGCATTCGGACGTTCGAAGGCCTGAATCTGACGGCCTTTCTCGATCATCTATCCGTTTGCGAACGTTGCCGCACGTCTGAGGGGAAACTGATCGGAGAGCTGAACAAGCTCATCGGGGGGGAGAACTGAAACCTCTGCACCGTGGTGCCGGCCGCAAGGGCCGAGCGCCGACTCGTATGAACCGGAGTCTTGGGGAGCACGCAGCCGACAGTGGTCGCGTGCTCTTTTTTTTGTGATCGGGAAACGCTGGCGATCGTCGGGAAATTGGTGTAGTGGGTAACTTCCGAGTCAGAGGGACCAGAGGAGAGGACGTGCAGGACCCATGCGGTTTCAGAACGTATCCATGAAGACCATGATCGTCATTGTGCTGTTTGTCTTTGCCGAGGTGATCGGCAACACGTGCCTGAGCGGAGGCATGAAGCAGGTCGCGTCGGTTGGGAGCCCGGAGGAGGCGCTGTCCGGGCGGCTGATCCTTCACGCCCTCGCGAGCCCGCTCATTTGGATCGGGATTGCGCTGTTGCTCGCATACTTCGCGCTCTTCGCCGCGGCCCTCTCATGGGCTGACCTGAGCTTCGTGCTGCCGGCGAGTGCCTTCAAGTACATCCTCAACGTGGCTTTTGCGGGCTTTTTTCTCGGTGAGTCCGTCTCCATGGCGCGCTGGGCTGGAACGGTCCTCATCTGCATCGGAGTGATTCTGGTCGTCAAGAGCGCGGGAAACCGTTCCACCGATGAGCGTGCGGCGGTGGACGTTGGAACTGGAGAGAGGGGCATCCCATGAAAACCGCTCTCACCATCCTGGTGATTATCCTCTCCAATGCGGCAGGCGATGTCCTGATCAGTTCGGGCATGAAGCAGATTGGGGAGGTGTCGACCCTCAATCCGCGCGAGCTGTTGCGGATCGCTGTCCGCGTCTTGACGTGCCGGGATTTCGTCTTGGGAATCGCCTGCCTGGCGGTCAGTTTCTTTTCGTTTCTCCTGATTTTGGCCTGGGAGGCCATGAGCTTCGTGGTGCCGGCGACGTCCCTGGTGTACGTGGTCAGCATCCTGGGCGCCAGGGTGTTCCTCAAAGAACGGGTTTCAGCCTTGCGCTGGGCGGGCACGCTGCTCGTGTGCCTGGGCGTGGCGCTGATCTGTCGGGACTGAGGACCTGCTGCGATGACGATCCTGTTCGCATTTCTGGCCTGCGCGGCAACGATCTACTACCTGTGCTGCATGGTCGCCGCCTGGCGTTTTTTCTCGGCGCCACGGCCGAGCCCCCCGACCCGATGGCCGCCCGTGAGCATCCTGATCCCCCTCTGCGGGGTCGATTTCAAGGCCTATGACAATTACGTTTCGTTTTGCCGCCAGGACTACCCCGACTACGAAATCATCTTCGGGGTCATGGACCCCAGGGACTCCTCCGTCCCGGTCATTCACTCCCTCATGGAGGACTTCCCCGATGTCCCGATCCGCCTGGTGATGGGCTCCGATGTGATCGGCGAGAACCCGAAGGTCAACAACTTGAACAACATGCTCCGGGTGGTCCGACACGAGCACCTGGTGATCGCCGACAGCGACATTCGCGTGGAGCCGTCGTTTCTCCGGGAGGTTCTCACCCATCTCCTTGAGGAGGGGGTCGGCGCGGCGACCTGCCTCTACCGGGCGGGGAAGGCCCCTGGGTTTGTGGCGCGGATCGAAGCGGTGGGGATTTCTGCGGAGTTTGCCCCCGGGGTGTTCATGGCCTGGCTGACCGAGGGGATTTCGTTCGCCCTCGGCGCCACGGTGGCGACCACGCGCACGCAGCTCGCCGCCATCGGAGGCTTTCGAGCGATTGCCGACTACCTTGCGGACGACTTCATGCTGGGGCATCTCATCTGGAAAAGCGGCGCGGAAGTGCGGATCGTCCCGCATGTCGTGGAAACCATCCTGGGACCGATGAAGCTTGGGGAGTTGCTGCGGCACCAGGTCCGATGGGGGCGAGGCATCCGGGCCTGCCGCCAGCGGGGGCATCTGGGGCTGCTCTTCACGCACGGCACGGTTTGGGGGCTGGCGGCGACCTTCCTGAGCGGCTTTTCCCCCTTGAGCTTTATCCTGCTCGCGACCGTTGTCTCTGCGAGGGTCGCCATGGCCTGGGTCGTGGGATGCCGCTACCTCGAGGACGGTCTCCTGAGGCGAAACCTGCTCCTGCTTCCCCTGCGGGATCTCTTCGGCTTTGTGGTCTGGTGCCTGAGCTTGTCCGGCCAGCGCGTCACGTGGAGGGGCAAGTCCTACATTCTCATGCAGGATGGAACCATCGTACTTTCACGGTTCTAGGCTCGAGGTCTAAGGCCGCGACGCAGGATTCGAGGGAGCAGGCGCTGAAGGGTTTTCAGCTGAGCCTCGCTCCCAAACGAGACGAAATCCTGGTCCTGCTTGAGGCTTGCGCAATCGTCCGCCTCAAAGACCCGGCAAGCACGGGCGCGCCACGGATGAATGGCGCACAGGCTCTTGCCCGCCCGGTCTCTTTCCCACATGAAGGGGCAAAACCGGTGCCCGGGCCCCAGGCCGTCTCCAAAAACGGCACGCCAGGACGAGGGCAACCGAGATTCAGCCGGGAACTCCGCCAGTCCACTGGCGGTTTCGCAGCATCCTCCACAGTGGTCGCAGTAATCAGATGGAGGGGCGCACGACGGAGCAGCTTGGATCGTCGAGCGGTCGCCAGGCGGACGCGATGTGCCGTCCAGCGTGTGGATGAGACGCCGCACGTCCCGAAAACACTGAAATCGTTCCCTGAAAAGGATGACCGCCCAGCGGCGCCTCAATGCGGCACTCATCTCGGCAAACCACCGCTCTCGCCCCAGGTAGGCCAGGTTCCTGATGAAAAACGTGATCGGAAACGGAGAGGGGCGTAACTGGCGGTAGACCCTCGTCGGTGTCGTGGGTGCTTGGGCGATGCGCCGTCTCTTGGGTCTCATGAATCGGCTCATATCGAGGCTTCCATGGGCTCAGGCGCTCCTGCGCAGGCCATCTCCGGGGTTCGGGTGGATCGCCGGTGGACCGTCTTCGGGTGAGGAACGGCGCGCTTGCTTTTAGCGCTTTGGGGGCCGCATTTCAAGCCCGTGGCGCAGGACTGCCCAACGGGGAACTCCAGAGGTTCCGGAGTCGTGGCAAGGGAATCGGGGACGTGAGAGACTGGGTCGCGGTTTACACCAATCGACGGGTGTTGAGCATGCTCGGTCTGGGCTTTTCGTCCGGGCTGCCCCTGGCCCTCACGGGGTCGACATTGCAGGCTTGGCTCGCGTCGGAGCAGGTGGACTTGCGCCTCATCGGCGTTTTTTCCCTGGTGGGGCTGCCCTACACCCTGAAGGTGCTCTGGGCTCCGCTCATGGACCGCTACCATTTGCCGTGGCTCGGGCGCAGGCGCGGCTGGATCGTCCTGTTGCAGGGACTGCTGGCCGTTACGATTTTCGCCCTGGGGACCTGCTCGCCTTCGGCGATGCCCTGGCTCGTGGGCTGGACGGCGTTTATCCTGGCTTCCCTGAGCGCTAGCCAGGACATCGTGGTGGATGCCTATCGGGCGGATGTACTGAAGGAAAAGGAGCTCGGGGCGGGGGCCGCGACCACGGTGGTCGGCTACCGGGTGGCCCTGCTGGTTTCCGGTGCCGCCGCCCTCATCGCTTCGGATCATCTCCCCTGGCGACTCGTCTATGCGTCGCTGGCGCTCCTCATGCTGGCCTGTTCCGTTTTCACGTTCTTGGCCCCCGAGCCGGCCGAGCGGGTGGAAGTGCCCAGGACCTTAAGGGAGGCCGTCTGGGAGCCCCTGGCATCGTATTTCAAGCGCTCTGGCGCCGTCGAGATGCTTCTGTTCATCATGCTCTACAAGCTCGGAGATGCGATCGCCGGGGCCATGACGACGCCGTTTCTCCTCGATCTCGGCTTCAGCCGGACCGATGTGGGGACCGTGAACAAGGCCTTCGGGCTCCTCAGCACGATCCTCGGGACCCTGGTCGGGGGCGGGATCGTCGCCCGCATCGGCGTAAACCGCGCCCTGTGGGTGTTCGCCTTCCTCCAGGCGGCCTCGAATCTGTGCTTCACGGGGCTCGCCTGGGCGGGGAAGCACTTTGCGGTGATGGTCACGAGCATCGCCCTGGAAAACCTGTGCGGCGGCATGGGCAACGCAGCGTTCGTGGCGTTCATGATGAGCCTTTGCGACAAGCGCTTCACGGCGACTCAGTACGCCATGCTGACGAGCTTCATGGCGGTCACGCGGGTGTTTGCGTCGCTTCCCACGGGCTTTGCGGTCCAGGCGTTGGGGTGGGGGACCTTCTACGCCGTGAGCGTGCTCGGGGCGCTGCCCGGGATTCTTTTGTTGCCGCGCTTCGCCCCCTGGAGGCCGAGGGCTGCGGCTCCGGGACACGTCGGCTCCGCCATGCATGAAAAAGGGACGATCCGATGAAGGTCATCTGGGAATCCATTTCGGTCCGTTCGGACGAGCGGGGGCTCGTGTTTGAGCCCATCGGCGCCGAGGCTCTTTCGCGGCAGCAAAATGTCCACGTGGTGACCACCTTGCCCGGTTTTGTTCGGGGCAATCATGCCCACCGCCGATCCACCGAGATCGTCGTGGTGCTCGGCCCCGCCCACGTGCGGTATCGGGAGATGGGCGTGATCGAAGACGTCCGGGTGAGGGATGGGGAAGCGGTTCGCTTCGTCTTTCCGCCCGGAGTGCCCCACGCTATCCAAAACACCGGGGACCGGCCGAATCTGCTCGTCGCGTTTGTCGATGCGCCCCATGACGCGCAACATCCCGATGCGGTCCGCGAGGTGCTCATCGAGACCTGAAGGGCTCGCCTGCCTTAACTTGTGTTGACAACTTTGCCGGTTTTATGGTAACGCTCAGGTGTGTGGGGAGCCCGTCGGGGGCCGGGGCGTTTCCGGTTGCGAAAGCTTCCGGGCGGATCCGTCGGAGGGCGAGGAGAACGAATGAACAGGATTGGAACCGTGATGCGCACGGAAGGGTTTTGGCGTTGGCAGGCGCATGAATGAGCCTGCCCACAGGGAATCGTTGCTCAAGTGGTTCCAACGAGTCGTGGGTGAGGGGACAGACCGCCCAGGGCTCCGGGGATGACGCAGACACAGAGGCCATGGGGGGAAGCTCCATGGCCTTTTTTGTGAACCCAGCCAGTGGAAGGAGACGCAATGGAACAAATCAAGGTGTTCTTGGATGAACGCGACATGCCGCGCCAGTGGTACAACATCCAGGCCGATCTGCCGACGCCGATGAAACCGCCCCTGCATCCCGGAACGGGCCAGCCCATCCAGGCCCAGGACCTCGCTCCCGTCTTTCCCATGAACCTGATCGAGCAGGAGGTGTCGGCCGAGCGCTGGATCGACATTCCGGAGCCGGTGCTCGAAAAGTATTTCCTGTACCGTCCCACGCCGCTTTTCCGGGCCCGCGGCTTTGAGAAGCTTCTCGATGCCCCGGTTCGCATCTACTACAAGTACGAGGGGGCGAGCCCCCCCGGGTCCCACAAGCCCAACACGTCGATTCCTCAAGCCTATTACAACAAGGTTTTCGGCATCAAGCGCCTGGCGACCGAAACCGGCGCCGGCCAGTGGGGCAGCGCGCTCAGCATGGCCTGCCGGATGTTCGGCCTGGACTGCCGCGTTTACATGGTGCGCGTCAGCTTTGATCAAAAGCCCTATCGTCGCCTCATGATGAGCACCTGGGGGGCCGAGTGCATCCCGAGTCCCAGCGACCGCACCCAGGCCGGCCGCAAGATCCTGGCCGAGTTTCCGGATTCGCCGGGAAGCCTTGGGATTGCCATCAGCGAGGCCATCGAGGACGCGGTGGGCGACCCCGAGGCCCGCTACTCGCTCGGGAGCGTCCTGAACCATGTTCTGCTGCATCAGACCATCATCGGCCTGGAAGCCCAGAAGCAGATGGATAAGCTCGGAATCTACCCGGATGTGGTGATGGGATGCGCCGGCGGCGGGAGCAATTTCGCGGGCATCAGCCTGCCTTTCGTTCGCGACAAGATCCATGGCAAGCGGGTGGAGGTGGTGGCGGCCGAGCCCAGTTCCTGCCCGACCCTGACCCGGGGGCCCTTCGCCTACGATTTTGGGGACACGGCCATGACGACCCCGCTCCTGGCCATGCACACCCTTGGGCACGACTTCGTTCCCGAGCCCATCCACGCCGGAGGACTCCGCTACCACGGCATGGCGCCCATCGTGAGTCATCTCGTGCAGGAGAAGCTCATCGAAGCCCGGGCGTTCGACCAGATCGAGACGTTTACGGCCGGCATCAACTGGGCTCGGACGGAGGGGGTGATTCCCGCACCGGAGACAAACCACGTCATCGCGGCGGTCGCCAAGGAGGCCTTGAAGGCGAAGGAGGAAGGGCGGGAGAAGACGATTCTTTTCTGTTTCAGCGGACATGGGCTGGTCGATCTCGCCGCTTATGATGCGTTTCTCACGGGCAAGCTGACCCCGTATGAGCTTCCGGAGGAG
>CAZGQL010000019.1:0-6676 GCA_964527905.1 uncultured Syntrophobacteraceae bacterium | reverse complement strand
ATCCAGCGGGCCCTGAAGTCTATTGCGGGATTTCCGAAGCCTTAGTGCTTCGCCATGAGGAGGGTGCCGCGGAGCACCCCCTCTTGGACTGCCCTTGGGGTCATGGGGGGTGTAATGGGCGATACCATGTGGGCCGAGCCGTAGGCTCACAGAAGGGGGTTTCAAAGTCGAGGGGACGTCATGAGCGATGATCCGGGGGCTCCGGGGCCCCACATTTCAGACGGGGCTGAGTATGATCACCTGGAGATACATTGTCCGAAACTGGGGGGGCAGGTGACGTTCGGGTATTGCCGGCGGGAGGAGGGGAGACTCCCTTGCCGGCGGTCCCTGGTGTGCTGGCGGCTATACTTCCCGGTTGAGGCGTACCTGAGGGCCCGGATGAGGGAGGAGGACTGGCAGTTGTGCTTCGTGAGCCCTGCCAAGTCAAGGCTCGACGTATTGCTGGAGTGCATCGAGGCGGCAAAGAGACGGGTTGGGGAGAGTTGAAAAGCGGCGTGAACGGGTGATGGAGGGGTGGCATGAGGAAGTGTGGGGCTCGAAAAGGGAGATGCGGGGTTGTGGTGCTGCTCGGGTGTTTGGCGGTGGCAGGCATCGCGGGGGTGCTTCCGTCGGCGGCTTATGATCTGCCGCCTGTGAATCTCGGATTCACAAGCTTTTTGGACGGCGGTCCGCCGTCCGGACCGGGTTTGTATGCGCAGCAGTATTTTCAGTACTGGACCGCGGACAAGTTCACCGACTCGAAAGGAGAACGGATCTTCCCTTCGGAACTTGGGACCGACCTGGATGTGTTCATCAGCCTGACCCAGGTCATCTATCAGTCTGATTTCCCTCTGCTGTTTGGGGGCAAATGGGGTTTGGACGTGATCATTCCGGTTGTGGCGGCGGATTTGGACTTCGCGGTCGAGGGTCCGTTTCCGCAAGCCAACAGCGCCGGTTTGGGAGACATCCTCATCGGTCCTTACCTGCAGTGGGACCCCATCATGGGAAGCCAAGGCCCCATCTTCATGCACCGGATCGAATTCCAGATGATCTTCCCGACGGGCCGGTATGACCGTGACAAGGAAATCAACCCCGGCAGCAACTTCTTCTCGTTCAATCCGTACTGGTCGGGGACCGTCTTCCTCACCCCGCATTGGACCGCTTCGCTTCGGGCCCACTATCTGTGGAATGCGGAAAATGATGATCCTAACCGGGGATTCGGGGACGTCCGGCACACCCAGGCGGGCCAGGCGGTCCACTTCAACTTCGCTTCGGAGTACGAGTTGGTGCCCCAGCGCTTTCGAGCCGGCCTCAACGGGTATTTTCTCCAGCAGATCACGGACACCGAAGCCGACGGACACGACATCCCCGACCGACGGGAGCGCGTCCTGGGCATCGGTCCCGGAGCCGTGTTTCACTGGACCAAGGACACCCACATCTTTTTTAACGTGTACTTCGAGACGTTTGCCGAGAACCGGCCCGAGGGCCAGCGGCTGAACCTCAGGTTTGTGCACCATTTCTAACGATTTCGTCGAGGGTCTTCGAGAGTTCCTGCAGTTTGAAGGGCTTGGTGAGGAGCTTGCGGATGCCGGAGGCCGAGCCACGCTCGCGGACCACGGCATCCCCGTATCCGGTGCACAGGATGATGGGGATATCCGGGCGGGTTCTTGTCAGGTTCCGGGCGAGCTCCTCCCCGCTCATACCAGGCATCGACATGTCCGTGATCACGAGGCTGAATTGTTGGGGATCAGCCTGGAAGAGCTCGAGGGCTTTTATCGGACTGTTGCAGCAGGTGGCCGTGAAGCCCAGCAGCTCCAGCATGTCGTGCATCAGGTCCGTCAGGTCGAGCTCGTCGTCGACGACCAGCACATGGCCGTGCCCGGCCATTCGCGAATCGGGTGGGGCGGGCTCCTCCCGCGGGCCGGGAAGCTCGAGACGGGGCAGAAAGATCGAAAAGCAAGTCCCTCGTCCCGGTTGGCTGTCCACGGTGATGAGCCCTCCGTAATCGCAAACGATGCCCCGGACCGTCGCCAGGCCCAGACCCGTTCCTTCCCCGTGCTTTTTGGTGGTGAAGTAAGGTTCGAAGATGTGCTCGCGCACGTCCGCGGGGATCCCGTGCCCCGTGTCGGCCACGGTGAGCTTGACGTACGGCCCTGCCCGGACCATCTGGCCGTCCAGGTGCAGCGGCTCCTTCAGGGTCACGTCCTCGAGGGCGAGCGTCAGGACCCCACCGGTGTCCCGCATGGCGTGAAAGGCGTTGGTAGCAAGGTTGAGAAGGATTTGATGCACATGGGTGGGATCGGCGTGAATGACGCCGTTCGAGTGGATTTCCTGCCGTATTTCGATCGATGCCGGAAGCATGACCCGAACCAGTTTAGTGGCTTCGGTCAACAGGGACCCCATCTCGATGGTGGTCCTCTGGTGAGCTCCTTTCCGTGAGAACGTCAATAACTGCTGGATGATGTCCCGTGCACGGGAGCTGGCTTTCAGCACCTGATCCAGCTTGTCGCGCAAGGGGCTGGCTTCGGGCAGTTGGCGAAGGACGATCTCCGTGTAGCCCATGATGCCCGAGAGGATGTTGTTGAAATCGTGTGCGATGCCGCCCGAAAGCGTACCGATGGCCTCCATCTTCTGGGCCTGGGCCAGCATATGATGCAGCTCCCGCTGCTCCCGCTCGTATTGCTTTCGGCGGGTGATGTCCCGAACCACATGGACCCCCCCCACGAACTGCCCCCGCTCGTTTCTCCTCGGAGCGGACCGAATTTCATAATGACGATCGGCTGTGTCATCAAAGAGCTCCTCGGTCGGGATCCCCTCTGCTTCCGTCTTTCCTGGGGATGGTCCCATGCCCGAACCCTGGGTCCCAAGGCTCTTCAGCTGACGACAGCGCTCTTCCAGGTGCTTCAACAATCGGTCGCCGGGGAGCTCGGAGGCTGCCCGGTTCATGCGGAGCAATCGACAGCGCTCGTCGTGCAGGACAATGGCGTCATCGATGGAATGGAAGGATTCCTCCCAGTCCCTTTGCAGGGCCATCAACGATTCCTGCGTCTGGCGCAGTTGCACCACGTAGACGATCGCCAGGCTTCCCGCTGCGATCGCATAGAAGGGCGTGGGAGGGATCCAGAGGAATCGGAAGACGAACAGCCCGAACAGGGCCAAGGTGAGCAGCGCGATGACACCCAGCCAGACCACGAGCAGCCGGCTCGGGGACAACCGTGGAAAGAGGAAAAGGCCACCCATGATCAGGAGCAGCGACAATCCGGCGGCTTTCCACGGTTTTTCCCCGCGGATGAAGGAATCATCCAGGAGGTTGTTCAAGATGGTCGCATGGAGCTCCACGGCCGGCATGCGGTTGCGGTCCTCGGAAAAGGGTGTGATCGTCTGGCCGTCGTCGGGCGGGGCGGTGAGGCCGATCAAGACGATCTTCCCCTCGATGAGGGACGGTGGGCAAAGTCCTTGGAGGATCGAATGGGCGGAAATGGTTTGAAACGTGCCGCTCGGTCCATAATAATTGATCCTCATGGGCTCCGCCTGAACAATGAATCCCTCGCCCACCGCAGCCGGCAAGTTCGGGGCGGGAGCGTTGTGCGGGATGTCCGGACGGAGCATTTGGACCGTGGCGCGTGCCAGCGACGGGATGGGTTTCCCGAAAAGGTAGATCGTGTGAAAAACCTCCCGGGTCACCCCGTCGATTCCCTGCTCGACGTGCACGTGGCCCGAAGCGGCGCCTTGGAATAGGGGCCGGGCTTGACCGGCACAGGGATACGACGGAATGAATACCGGCAGGACGACTCGTCCGTGTTTCGAGATGGCCTCGGCCAGCAACCGGTCGTCCTCTTCACTGGACGACTCGTCCATGAGGATGTCGAGGGCCACGACGGAGGCCCGTTGAAGACGGTCCAGCAATTCCGCGTAATAGCGTCTGGCGATCGGCCATCGGCCCAGGTGCTTGAGGGCCTGTTCGTCCACCGCCACGATCACCACTTCTCTGGAAGGGATCCTCGAGCCCCGAAGTCGGAAGAAGAGGTCGTAGAAGTGGCGATCGGGACCCTCGAAGAACCCCAATCCCTCCAGGAGGCCGATCAGAATGAGGAGAAACAGGGCCGGCAGGACTCTGGCCATCGCATTGGAGGAATGGATGCGTCGTTGCGACATCACAAGGCCCGTTCATTCACAGATGGATTTCCATGGATCCCCCTAAGGGACGACGATGATCAGGATCACTCCGACCGTCAACCCGGTGAGCACGTAACCCCATAGGGAACGCTTGATCTTGAAGCTCTGTGGGGTGGAGGGATTTCCTTCGAAGCCCTCCTGGTTGATCGCGCTGACGCGGACGTAATACGTTCCGGGCTTCTTGGGTTTCTTGAGGGTGATCTGGGCGTCGGCAACGCGCTCGTCGACGAGCACTTCTTCGAAATCAGGATCCATGGACATCTGGAAACGGTACATGAAGCCCTCTCCGACTTGCTTCCAACGCAGGTGGATTTCTTTCCTGGAGACCTTGGGAGGTTCCGAAGCGGGCGTGGGGGGAGGAGGGAGAAGGCTGAATCGTATGGGATCCGACCAGATTCCGATATACCCGTCCTCGGCGACGGATCGGATCCGGAAGGCGTACGACCTGGGTGGGAGCCCCTTCTTGCGGTATGCCGTTCCGGCGAGCGCATGCTGTTCATCCACAAGGGTGGTGAAAGCGGGGTCTTCCGCCAACTGGAACTGGTATTGGACGGCGTCGGGGACCTTAAGCCATTGGAAGTCCATGGTGACGGTCTTATACTCCTGGCCATCCACCGGGTTCTGAACGAAAGGTGGAATGGGGTTCGTGCGGACTCGGATGGGGTAGGCTTCCGAGGACGGCCCCTCGAGACCGAGCCGATCCACGCTCCTGAGTTGCAAAAAATAGGAGCCGTCGGCGAGGGCGTCGATCGTCAGCCCCTCGTCGGGTTTCAGCGTCCATTCCCGAATGAGTTGTTTGCCCTCAGGATCCCTGGCGAGGGCCGCGATGAACGCAGATGCGCCGTCGACCGCGGAGAATCTCAGACTGAGGGGCAGCCTTCGGTAGAGGGGCTCCGGATCCCGAAGCCCCGGGGGGACTAGGAGGGGACGCGCGGGGATCGGTTCCTGTCCGCGACGGATCAGGGTCCCTTCCCCTTCATCGAGGAGGACTTTCCGTTTTCGGGCCTGGGCCGACACTGTGCCGTGAAGGACTTCGACGCGCGTGTTCTCCCGACGGTCCAAAGCGACCCGAAAGTCCGTCCCGCGAGCGGCGGCGATGGCCGAAGGCGTCCGGATCCGGAAACGGGGCTGGCGACCGGTTGATCTTTTGATGTGTGAAATGATGCGACCGGTCTCCAGGAAGAGATCCTGAATCATCTCGACCAGTCCCCGCTTGCGCACCTTGGTGAGACCAAGGACGGCATCCGACCGAAGGAAAAAGGTCGAACCATCGTCGAAAGTCAGCTCCAAACCGCTCTCCGGCCCCGTTCGGAGGCGGTCGCGTTCACGGACCACGTCCCCGGGACGCAGCGGCCGCCACGCCTCGGAAACAGGATCCTGGATCTCCGCGATTCCCTGGACGAAGGTGACCCGGCCCTCCGCCGGAACCCCCTTGAGCAGGTGGGACGGGATGGTGATCCGCTGTCCAGGGAGGATGAAGTTGGGGTTCCTGAGACCGTTGATGGCCGCTACCTCGGGCCATTCCTCGATGTCGTCCAGATAGTCCCGGCAGATGTTGATCAGGGTGTCTCCCTGGACGACGAGGATCTCGACGTCTTGGTCCGCCCGGGCCGGAAGTCCCAAACCGATTCCGGCCACAAGTGCGATGATGGCCACCAGAGTGAAACGAACAACGTTCTGCATGGATGGACTCCTCGATCAAAGACTCAATCCAGGGTCGGTGCAAGGCGAACAACAATGGTCGACTGCGTGGAAGACGGTGATTTCCCTCGAGTTTAAGGAAGAGAGGAGGAAACGGACTGCAAGGGCCCGAGCGGTCATCCGGTCGGGGAATCACCGAGCCAAAGTCGAAGCTGGAGGTCTCATGAGCTCATCTTAGCAGATTCGATGACTTACGCAAGACCATTGCCCACATTTCAGGCCGGTTGGGTCCGTGCGTTGCGTCCGTGTGGTGCCCGGGGAGGCAGGGGGGGGCCCTCCCGGTTGCCCGTCAAAGGCGTCCTGTCGTGGCCCTTGGGAAGGAACATGGAGTCCGACGTGCGAAATTTCTCCGCGGGAGGTTTCCCGCACGCCCGTCAGGCACTAAATTGCACCTGTTCCCGGCATAGTTGGGATGAGCGAGGCTTCCATGGCTTGCTTCGGCGTACGGTCGTTTCGGTCTGCGGGAACAACCTCGGCGGGTTGGAGAGGCCGCCGTGGGTCTCCCCGGGTTGCAAGGCATGACCCGGGTGAGTTGCTACGAAACCATGGGATCTACATCAAAGGAGAAAGCCTATGTCTGAGAGAACAGGTTTGGTCACGATTCGGGGAAATCCGCTGACCTTGGTTGGGAGGGAGGTCAAGGTGGGCGATGAGGCGCCTGACTTTGAGGTCTTGGACCATGAGCTTGCCCCGGTCACACTCGCGCGCTACAAGGGCAAGGTTCTCGTCATTTCCTCGGTCCCGTCGCTCGACACGCCGGTGTGCGACATGGAGACGCGCCGTTTCAACTCCGAAGCAGGAAAGCTGGGTGATGATGTCC
>CAZGQL010000018.1:0-48990 GCA_964527905.1 uncultured Syntrophobacteraceae bacterium | reverse complement strand
AAGCCCTCCCGAAAACGGCGACCCAGGTCCCGCATAGATCCCCACCTGAATCGGTTCCCCGGGGTCGAAATAGCAGTCCCCGCCGTTTTCAACGATGATGTCCGTGCCGCATGCCTTTAGGGCCTCGCCAACCTCCTGGGCCACGGCCCCGGCAACGCTCGCCATGGGCCCCACCCCCGCGGCCGAAGAGGCGGCGAGCATTCGCCGGACGACGTCGGGGGCGAGAGGGTCCGCATCCAGAGGGGAGAGGGCTTTGAGAAACTCAGGATGAGCGCCGATGTAGGCTTCGAGCTTGCGGCGCACGGAGAGGACCGCCTCGAGCCCCTCCCGGCCGAGGTCCCTTCGCGCCCGAATCCACAGATCCGTTTCGCGGTAGCGGACCTCAAAGCTCACCCATTCCTTGGGGGTCGCATGGTGGAAGCGGTAAAAGCGGTGGGACTTCAGGTAGGCCATGGATTCCCCCTGCACGCGGACGCCCAAATCCGCCTACTCCCATTCGATGGTGCTGGGGGGCTTGGATGAAATGTCGTAAACGACCCGGTTGACGCCCTTGACCTCGTTGATGATCCGGTTGGAAATCGTCTGGAGAACCTCGTAGGGCAGCCGGGCCCAATCCGCCGTCATGGCGTCGACGCTTTCCACCGCCCGGACCGCGATCACCTGTTCGTAGGTCCGCTCATCCCCCATGACCCCGACGGAGTGGACCGGCAGCAGCACCGCGAAGGCCTGCCACACGTGATCGTACCACCCCGAGGCCTCGATCTCCTCCAAGATGATGCTGTCGGCCTCCCGCAGGATTTCGAGCTTCTCGGGGGTCACCTCCCCGATCAGCCGGATCGCCAGCCCCGGGCCGGGGAACGGATGACGTTTGACAATGTGCTCCGGAAGTCCCAGCTCCCGCCCCACGAGCCGCACTTCGTCCTTGAAAAGTTCCCGCAGCGGCTCGATCAGCTCGAAATTCATCCGTTCGGGAAGCCCGCCCACATTGTGATGGGTCTTGATCGTGGCCGAAGGTCCCTTGAAGGATACGCTCTCAATCACGTCCGGATACAAGGTCCCCTGGGCGAGGTATTTCACATTGGGCAGACGGGCCGCCTCCTTTTCGAAGAGCTCGATGAAGAGGTTCCCAATGATCTTGCGCTTCCGTTCCGGGTCCGTGACCCCGCGCAGACGCTCCAGGAAGATCTCGGTGGCATCGATGTAGATGAGGTTGAGCTCGAAATGATCGCGGAAGATGCGCTGGACACTCTCGGCTTCGCCCTTGCGCAGCACTCCGTTGTTCACGAACACGCAGTGAAGCCGGGCCCCGATGGCCCGGTGCAGGAGCACCGCCACCACGGAGGAATCGACGCCGCCGCTCAGCGCGCAGATCACGTGGTGGTCCCCGACCTTTTCGCGCACCGCTTGGGTCACCGATTCCACGAAAGATTTCATGGTCCAGGTTGACCGGCACCGACAGATGCGAAACACGAAATTTTCCAGGATGGTCTTCCCGCACGGGGTGTGGACCACCTCCGGATGGAACTGGACGCCATACTGGCGACGCGGCGCGTCCCCCATGGCGGCGACGGGAGAATTGGCGCTCCGGGCCAGGAGCACGAACCCCGGCGGCAGTTTCAGGATCCGGTCGCCATGGCTCATCCAGACGCGGGTGGCTTCCGCCTCCACGTCCCTGAACAGGTCCGACGGCGCCACGACATCGATGGAGGCCGGTCCGTATTCCCGTCGGTCCGCTTTCTCCACGGCTCCACCCATTTGATGGGCCATGAGCTGCATGCCGTAGCAGATCCCAAGAACCGGCACTCCAAGGGAGAAGACGGCGGGATCGAGGGCCGGCGCGCCTTCATCGTGGACACTCGCTGGACCTCCAGATAGGATGATTCCCTTGGGTTGAAAGGCTTTGACGGCCTCGATGGGCATGTTGAAGGGGTGGATTTCGCAATAGACATGGCTTTCGCGCACGCGTCGGGCGATCAGCTGCGTGGTCTGGGAGCCGAAATCCAGGATAAGAATCCGTTCCTCGTGAAGGTGGTCCAATCGCATGGCATAGATCCGGTCATGTTGGGGCCCGACTACTTGAGATCCACCTGGTAGTTGGGCGCTTCCTTGGTGATGATGACATCGTGGACGTGGCTCTCACGCAGCCCCGCGCTGGTGACCCGCACCATTTGGGCGCGGGTGCGCAAGGTTTCCAGGTTTGCACACCCGAGATAGCCCATCCCGGCCCGAAGTCCACCGATCAGCTGGTGGACGCTGGCCGCCAGGGGGCCCCGGTAAGGGACCTTCCCTTCGATCCCTTCTGGGACCAGCTTCTGGGGCTCCACCACCTCATCCTGAAAATAACGATCCTTGCTCCCTTCCTTCATGGCGCCAAGGGACCCCATACCCCGGTAGACCTTGTAGCTGCGTCCCTGGAAGAGGACCGTTTCCCCGGGACTCTCGTCCGTTCCGGCAAAGAGGCTTCCGATCATCACACTGTCCGCTCCCGCCGCCAGGGCCTTGACAATGTCTCCACTGTACTTGATGCCGCCATCGCCCACGATGGGGATCCCGTACCTGCGGGCGACCGCTGAACAGTCGAGAATGGCCGAAATCTGTGGCACACCGACACCGGCCACGATGCGCGTCGTGCAGATGGACCCCGGTCCAACCCCCACCTTCACGGCGTCTGCACCCGCCTGAATCAGCGCTTCCGTCCCGGCGGCCGTGGCCACGTTCCCCGCGATCACCTGCAGGTCGGGGAAGCGCTCCTTGAGCAACCGAACGGTCCGGATCACGTTGCGCGAATGGCCGTGGGCGCTGTCCACGGCGACGATGTCTACACCCGCCTGGACAAGTCTTTCCACTCTGGGAAGCGTGTCCTTCCCAACCCCCACGGCCGCCCCGACACGCAGTCGGCCCAAATGGTCTTTGCAAGCGTTGGGATATTTTTTCAGTTTCATGATGTCCTTGATGGTGATCAAGCCCTTGAGGCGGCCTTCGTCATCCACCACCAGCAGTTTTTCGATCCGGTTCTTGTGGAGCAGCTTCTTGGAGGCTTCCAGGGAGATTCCCACCGGGGCCGTGACCAGGTTCTCCTTGGTCATGACCTCCGAGACCTTTTGTTCCATGTCCGTTTCGAACCGCATGTCCCGGTTGGTGATGATCCCGACGAGCTGTCCTTCCTTCACGACCGGGACCCCGGAAATGCGGTACCGGGACATGACCCGGTGGACATCCGCCAGCCTGTCGTCGGGCGAGACCGTCACGGGGTCCACGATCATCCCACTCTCGGATTTCTTCACCTTGTTCACTTCCTGGGCCTGCCGCTCGATGGACATGTTGCGATGAATGAACCCGATGCCCCCCTCCCGGGCGATGCTGATGGCCGTTTCCGATTCCGTCACGGTATCCATGGCGGCGGTCGTCAATGGAATGTTCATGGGGATCGATCGGGTCAGCAGGGTGGAGACGTCGGTTTCGTGCGGCAGGATCTCCGAGTAATCCGGCAACAGGGTCACATCATCGAACGTCAGGGCTTCCGGAATGTGCGGGTACCTCTTTTCCATCCAGTTTCTCCATTCCTCTGGGTCGCTCCTCCCTCACCCACGGGCGCACACCGGTCGAGAGAGTACGGTTCCCGGTTCACAAAAGGCTGTTCACGCCCACTTCAACGTGGTCTCCAGTGTCTGGGACCACCCGTTGGATCCTTCCACTTGTCGGATCAGAAGTCCTTCCAGCAGCCCCGCATCCGTCACCGTGAGCTCGCTTCGACTCAGTCCCCTCAGGATCTCGGCGACAATCAGCGCGCCCCCCAGGATGATGTCCTCCCGACCAGCCTCCAGTCCGGGTATGCCGCGCCGCTCGGAGACAGACAATCCCATCAACCGCTCGATGGTTTCCTGAATCCAGACCTGCCGAAGGACATGCCCGTTGACCCGGTACGGTTCATAGCGGCTCATCCCGAGGTGCATGGCGGCCAGGGTGGTGACGGTCCCAGCCGTTCCAACCACCTGCAGCGCTTCTGGAGTCTCCAGGGGGCCCACCAGAGACCGAACCGTCTCGAGGGCCGGCCGCAAGGCGTCGCGAGCAGCCAGCGTCGCCTGACGCACAGAATCCGAATCGGGAGGATCCCCCAGGATCCGGGCCTCGGTCAGGACCGAAGCGCCCACACTGACGGAATGGATCCATGTTGGGGTTTCGCGGTGATCGTCCACCAGGAGAAACTCCGTGGTGCCTCCACCCAGATCGAAGATCAAGATCGGCCGGACCTTGGACGGCAGGACGCTGAGCACGCCGCGGGCCGAGAGCAGCGCCTCCTCCTCCTCGCTCAGCAAAACCAACTCGATCCCCAACTCCCGCCTCACCTCGGCCAGGAAATCGCGCCCGTCCGAAGCCCCACGGACTACCCCCGTGGCGCCGCATGCCATGCCGGTCACCCCGTATTGCCGAGCGAGGGCCGCGTATTCCTCCAGAACCGCCTTGCTCGTTGCCTTGCCCATCGCATCAAGGGCGCCCCCGGGGCGAAACCGATGGGCGAGCCGGGTGACCCGGCGCTCCAGGCGAACCGGCGTCAACAGCCCGTTCGGCGTCAGCCGGGCAATGATCATGCGCAGGGTGTGGGACCCCACGTCGATGGCTGCAACCATGCACGGAGACGCCGGAAGACCCAAATTGGCCGCTCCTTTCTCATGTTGACAGGGATTCAAGCCGTCGGCTATTGTTCTGTGTTGATGTTGCCAGCCGGCAGCCAGCAACCTCCCTCGATCTCTCCCGGTTCCCGCGGGGCCCCGATCGTGCTCGATGTCCCCGCCGTCGCCTGAGAGCTCAGCGTCCCCTGATGACCATCAGGTTGTCGGCAACGAAAAAGAAGAGACAAGCATGTCAACGATTCTTGAGGTCAACCCCGACCACCCCGAACCCAGAAAGATCCGCAAGATCGTCGAGACGCTCCAGAAGGGCGGGATCATCGCCTACCCGACGGACACCTATTACGGCATCGGTTGCGATCTGTTCAAGAAGGATTCCATCCAGCGGATCTACAACCTGAAGCGGCGTACGACCAGCCAGCCGTTTAGCTTCATCTGCTCCGATCTGAAAAACATCAGCGAATACGCTCAAGTCACCAACTACGCTTACAAAACCATGAAGCGGCTCCTCCCCGGCCCCTACACCTTCGTCCTGGAAGGGTCCCGCCTCGTCCCCCGGATCATGCTCACCAAGCGCCGGACCGTCGGTATCCGCGTCCCTGACAACCCCATCTGCCTGTCCATCGTCGAGGAATTGGGCCACCCCGTCATCAACACCACCGCTTCGGATCCGGAAACCGGTGACATTCTCATGAGCCCCGCAGAAATCCGGAGCAAGATCGGCCACGCCCTCGACCTCATCGTTGATGGAGGGATCGTACGCGGCAACCCCTCAAGCGTGATCTCCCTCATCGACGACGTGCCGGAAGTGCTGCGCGAAGGCAGCGGCGACCTCTCCGGCTTCAGGTTCTAGATGCCCCCGGGCCCGCGAATCGCTTCAGGGCATCTGGTAGCGCAGTGGGTCATAGGGTAGCATGAGCAACGCGCTCAACTGTTCCGACACGTCGGTCCCCAAGAGAAAGTCAAGGAGCGAAAGCCTGGGTTTCTTCGCATAGATGAGCTCCGGCTCCCCCTCGATTTGCCCCATGCGCGCAGCCGCCATCGCCGCGTCCTCGAGGTTTCCGAGCTCGTCGATCAATCCCAGCTTCAACGCCATTTCTCCCATGAGGATCCGTCCATCGGCAATGCCGAGGATCTTTTCCTCGGGAATCCCGCGCCCCTGAGCCACATCGGCGACGAACTGCCGGTGAGCCTCGTCGATGGTGGCCTGGATCAGCTCCTTTTCCTGCGGGGTCATCTCGCGGCCCGGGTTGCCCACATCCTTGTACGGGCCGCTTTTGATGATCACGCTCTGAAAACCGATTTTTTCAAAGAGTTCCTTGAGATTCGGGAAATAGCTGACCACGCCGATGCTGCCGGTGATGGTCCCGGGACTTGAAAAAATCCGTTGGGCGGCGGCCGCAACATAATAGCCTCCAGAAGCCGCCACCGCTCCGAGGGAGGCGACGACGGGCTTTTCCCCAGCCACGCGTTTGATCTCGCGGAACAACTCCTGAGACGGGGCGATGCCGCCCCCCGGGGAATCGATCCGAACCAGGACCGCCTTGATGTTCGGGTCCTTACGGAAGGCCTTGAGGGACTTCAATGTCTCCCTCGCGTCCACGATCGTTCCCCGGATTTCGACCACCCCGACGCGGTTGGGCTTCGCCAGGAAGTCGGTGTCGGATCCAGCCAGAAACCCGATCACGAGCAGCATCAAACCGGCCAGGAACATCAGCAGTTTCTTCATGAGCATCACCCATTGAAACGTCAACACCCGGTGTCACACGAAGGCATGAACCGGGTGTTGGAGAAGGTGCCGCGCCAAACGAGGATGCCGCTGCTACTTGTCCGAAGGTGTCGAATTGCCCGCCTTGGCCTCGAGCTCCTCCTTGAGCAGTTCGCCCAAGTTCGATGTGGCGGCTTTGGCGCTGTTGACATAGTCGTCGTAGTTAGACCGTTCGTCCTGCTCTTCGAGCTTCTTGATAGACAAGCCGATCTTGCGGTCCTTGGGCGAGATGTTGATCACCTTTGCCGTGACCCGATCCCCGATCTTATACTGGCCCACCGGCGACTTGATCTTTTCCTTGCTGATCTCGGACACGTGCACCAACCCTTCGATGCCTTCCTCCAATTCCACAAACAGGCCGAAGTCGGTGACGTTGGTGATGGGCCCCTCGATGACGCTCCCCAGCGGATAGCGGTCGGGGATCGTCTCCCACGGATCCGCTTCCAGCTGCTTGATCCCCAAGGAAAAGCGCTCATTTTGCTTGTCGATGTTGAGCACGATGGCCTGGACTTCCTGATTTTTCTTGAACACTTCCGATGGGTGCTTGACCCGCTTGGTCCAGGAAATGTCGCTGATGTGCACCAGCCCATCGATGCCTTCGTCGATGCCGATAAAGACGCCGAAATCGGTGATGTTCTTGATGCGACCGGCAATGGTCGTCCCGACGGGGTACTTTTCGGCAATGACATCCCAGGGGTTGGGCTCCAACTGCTTCATGCCCAGCGAAATGCGCTTGCTCTCCGGATTGATGCTGAGCACCACGGCATCGAGTTCGTCGCCCACGCTGAGGATCTTGGAAGGATGACGGATCTTCTTCGTCCAGGACATCTCGGAGACGTGTACCAATCCCTCGACCCCCTGCTCGATCTCGACAAATGCACCGTAATCGGTGAGGCTGACCACGCGGCCGCGCACCTGAGTCCCCACCGGGTACTTCTCCTGGGCCTTGGTCCAGGGGTCGGCGATCAACTGCTTGAGTCCCAGCGAGACGCGCTCGTGCTCCCGGTCGAAACTGAGCACTTGCACGTTGATCCGGTCGCCGATCTGGAACATCTCGGATGGATGCCCCACGCGGCCCCAACTCATGTCGGTGATGTGGAGCAGACCGTCGATGCCGCCCAGATCCACGAACACCCCGTAGTCGGTGATGTTCTTGACGGTTCCCTCAACGACCTTCTTCTCTTCCAGATTCGCCAGGGTCTGGGACTTGAGCTGCTCGCGCTCCTTCTCGAGCAACGCGCGTCGGGAAAGGACGACATTACGGCGTTTCTTGTTGTATTTGAGGATCTTGAACGGAAACGTATTCCCGATGAGGCTCTCAAGGTTGCGAACGGGGCGCAGATCCACCTGGGAACCGGGGAGGAAGGCCTGGACCCCGATGTCCACCGCGAGACCGCCTTTGACCTTCGCCACGACTTTCCCTTCGATGATCCCATCGTCGTTGTAAACGCGGCTGATGTCGTCCCAGATCTTGATCTTGGCGGCCTTTTCCTTGGACAGATGAATGCTTCCGTCCTCGTCGTCGTGGAATTCGAGCAATACGTCCACCTCGTCGCCGATGGCGGCCTGGATGTCTCCTTTCTCGTCCTTGAATTCGTGAATGGCGATCTGCCCCTCTGATTTGTAGCCGATGTCCACCATCACGAAATCATCGCTGATCTGAACAATGCGCCCCCGAATGACTTCTCCTTCCTGAATGTTCTGGAAGGTCTGGTCGTAGAGGTCTTGAAGGGCGTCCATGTCCTCGAATTCAACATCCAGATTGTCTTCGGACGTGGTGGTGAGCTCTTCCTGCGTTCCGGTTTCGAGTTCGTCAACCATTGAGTTTGTTACCCCCTTGTCGATATTTGGCTTGCGCCACGTATTTTGAATCTGAGAGATTACCAGACGAAGCGTCTGTTGACAACGGCATTTTTGCCACGGGGGCGAGGAGGTTGGAGGGAGTCAGCGGCCGGGCTTGCGAGCCTCCACCAGTTCCTTGAGAAGAGAGACCACGGCATCGATGGACAGATTCGACGTGTCGACCAGGACGGCGTCCTCGGCCGGGCGCATGGGAGCCAGCCGTCGCCCGGAATCCCGCTCATCCCGGGCTCGAATCTCCGCCTCCAACGTCGCATAGTCCATGGACACGCCCCTCTGCTCGTATTCGGCCAGACGCCGAAGGGTGCGCGCCTCGAGGCTCGCCGTCAGGTAGATCTTGAGCGGGGCGTGCGGAAACACCACCGTTCCCATGTCGCGCCCCTCGACCACCACGTCGCCTGCCTGGGCCAAACGCCGCTGCCATTGGGTGAGGAAAGCCCGCACGCACGCTTCCTGGGAGATTCGGGAACTGAGCTGGGTGATCTCCGGGGTTCGGATTTCAGCCCCCAGCGGCACCCCGTCGTGAAAGACCGTCAAGGAACCGTCCTGAATCCCGAACGTCAAGGGCATCGCTTCGAGCGCCTCGAGGCCCCGCTGGATCGAATTGGAGGGATTCACACCCTCGTCGCCCCGCTCGACCAGCGCCTTCTCGGCCTCTCGCCAAGCCCAGGCCACCGCCCGGTACATGGCGCCGGTATCCAAGTAGGTGAACCCGATTTCCTTGGCCAAGAGCCGGCAAACGGTGCTTTTACCCGCACCGGCCGGGCCGTCGACGGTCACGATCATGGGGACTTCGCATCAGGGGTCAATGAATTGCGTCGGGGCCGATGGACCCGCAAGGTCCTCCCCACTCGGAGGTACCCCGGTCGAAAGGACGAGGGACTTATAGTGAAGTCAACCAAGAAAAGCAATGATTATCTCGGGTTGGCCATGGGGCCTGTTGCGGCTTGACAGGGATTTCACTTGATATTCCCGTCGCGTTGCCGTTACAGTATAAACTTGGTATTGACCTTGATCTTGGCTCGCCTTCCGCCGGGAGATCCGTCGGAGCGAACGTGATCCCCCGACTGCCTGAGGACACCGACAACGATGACACCCCGTAAACGGATCGAAGAGTACGACGAGAGCGCCCAAAACGAGACCGACGAGGAAGTGACCCGGGGCGCGGTCGCTCCACGCGAGAGGCCCCAGATCACGGCCTTCGATCCCTTCCGGATCTATTTGGATGAAATCAAGCGGTACCCCCTCTTGAGCCGTGAGGAGGAGCGGGAGCTTGCCATTCGCTACCGGGAAAAGGACGACCTGGAGGCGGGCTACCGGCTTATCACGGCCAATCTGAGACTGGTGGTCAAGATCGCCATGGATTTCCAGCGCTACTGGATGCAGAATCTCATGGATCTCATCCAGGAGGGAAATGTGGGGCTGATGCAGGCCGTCAAGAAGTTCGACCCCTACAGGGGCTACAAATTCTCGTATTACGCCTCGTTTTGGATCAAGGCCTACATCATCAAGTTCATTATGGACAACTGGAAGCTGGTGAAGATCGGCACCACCCAAGCCCAACGAAAGCTTTTCTTCAACCTGCGAAAGGAAAAGGAGCAACTGGAAGCGCAGGGAATCGAAGCCTCGCCCAAGCTTTTGAGCCATCGCCTGGATGTCAAGGAGTCCGAGATCATCGAGATGGATCAGCGCTTGAACAGCTGGGAGATTTCCCTGGACAGCCCCCTGAAGGAGGACTCTGAAGAGACGCACAAGTCTTTCCTGCCATCGGACGATCTTCCCGTCGACGACCAAATTGCCGATCGGGAGGCCAAGGCGATCCTCCACGACAGGCTGGTCCGTTTCCGGGAACAGCTCAAGGGCAAGGAAGCCGTCATTTTCGACAATCGTCTCCTCACCGAGGAACCCATGACGCTCCAGGAGATCGGCGACCGGTTCGGCATCAGCCGCGAGCGGGTGCGCCAGATCGAGAGCCGACTCAAAAAGAAGCTCAAAGCCTATCTTGAAGAGGAAATCGAGGACATCGACCTGCTTCAGGAGAGCATGATCGAGGTGTAGAGCGCGGCTCCCACTGATACCCCGGGAAGGGCCCACCCTCCGACGGAAGGAAACGCCGGCAGCCCTCTGGATCCCAGCTTGACCCTTCCACCAGCGGTTGTTTTGCCAACGGGCACGCAACACCACACCGATCCACAGCGGAGTCAGCACAACGCAGCAGGGGAGAGCACGCATGAGTTTCCGGTCGGTCATGGTCCTGACAGCGATGGGCTTCGGGCTGCTGTTCATGACGGCTTGCGCCACAAAGGACTTCGGTCGAACGCCGGCGCCCCGATTCGTCACCGATCCCCTGAGGATCAGCGACATTGTCGACACCCAGCAGGGGCGCCCCCTCCCATTCGACGCGCTGATGGACGATCTGTCCAAAGCCGATGTGGTCTTCGTCGGGGAAAACCATTTGAGCACGGCGGACCACGAGGTTCAGCTTCGAATCGCGCAGGAGCTGTTCGCTCGACGATCGAAACTGATTCTCGCGTTGGAGATGTTCCCACGAGAGCTGCAGCCGACACTGGATCGATACAGCCGTGGCGAGATCTCCGAGGGGGAGTTCCTCAAGGAAGTTGACTGGGAGCGGATCTGGGGGTTTCCCTATTCCTTGTATCAGCCGATTCTCAGCTGGGCTGTGGAGAATCGCTGCCCCATCATCGGCCTGAATGCCCCAAGGGATGTGGTGCGCAAGGTTTCCCGGAACGGCCTGGCCCAGTTGGATCCCGCGGATCGGAGCCGGCTGGCCTCTCGCCTGGACCTTTCCCACCCGGATCACCGCCGGCGGATCCAAGAGCGGTTTTCCGTACACGCCCGTGGATCCATCAAGGATTTCGAATCCTTCTATGAAGCCCAGCTCGCCTGGGAGGAAACCATGGCCGAGACCCTGGCCCGATTGCTTCAGGAACGGCGCGACAATACCCCGATTCTCGTGCTCATCGGCAAAGGGCACATCGAAGGACGCTCAGGCGTCCCGGAACGTACCCTCGGGCGCGTCCCACACCGATACCGAACGATTGTCCCCGTGCCGCTGGACTACCCCGACACGATCAACGATCCGCGCTTTGCCGACTTCGTCTGGATCACGCCGAAAGCTCCTTCGGTTCCGCCGGGGCGCCTGGGGGCCCTCGTGCGCAGGAGGCCAAGCGCCGACGGGCTGGAAGTGATGTCCATCCAGCCGGACAGCCCCGCGGAGCGCGCCGGGCTCCTCGCCGGAGACATCCTTCTTTCGGCGGACGGCACCCCCTTGCACGACACTGCTGTCTTGCGTCGAACGGTCACCGAGAGCACCGGCAGGCTCGAGCTGAGACTGAAACGTAAGAGCAAGATCCTCGATCTCCCTGTCCACCTGGACCGTCTGGAGGACTGATTCTTGCCGGAACCATCCACGCGATGTCGTTTGTCCGAGAGCCCCACTTTTCAGCCCTTTGCGCTTTGTCAAAACCGTTGACCTGTTGAAAGAGTGAGGTATTATCAAGTTGTCATGAGAAAGATGGTACAAAGCGCCCCCAAGCTGGAGCTCGCCGCACTGCCCGTCCAGGTCCGCACGGTGCAGGAGGTTTGCCAGACCAGATGGAGCCTTCGACTCCGCGGGGCTGTCCCGTGCATCGATCCGAACGGACCAACAGGGGGGCGATGACTAGGTGCGTTGGTTGAACGAGTATTCCAGGAGTCAGGCAGTGAATCTTCCATCCTTGAAGATTGGACACTTGATCGCCAAGCTCCCCATCATTCAAGGGGGCATGGGTGTGGGGATTTCCCTCTCCGGGCTCGCTTCCGCCGTAGCCAACGAGGGGGGCATCGGGGTGATCGCCGCGGCGATGATCGGAATGAGCGAGCCGGACATCTACTCGGACTACGAGAATGCAAACATCCGGGCGCTCCGAAGGGAAATCCGCAGGGCACGTGAATTGACCAAGGGAATTCTGGGGGTCAACATCATGGTGGCCCTGACGAACTTCGTGGATATGGTCAAGACATCCATCGAGGAAGGCATCGATGTCATCTTTTCCGGCGCCGGGTTGCCGGTCGACTTGCCCAAGTATTTGCGCAAGGAGGTTCAGACTCGGCTGGTCCCGATCGTTTCGTCGGGGCGGGCCGCCAAGATTTTGTGCAAGAAGTGGCTCTCCCGCTTCAACTACCTTCCGGATGGCTTTGTAGTGGAAGGCCCCATGGCGGGAGGTCACCTCGGGTTCAAGCCGGAGCAGGTGGAGGATCCCAACTTCGCCTTGGAGAAACTGATTCCGGAAGTGATCGAAGCCGTGAAGCCCTTCGCCGAGGAACACAACCGAGAAATCCCGGTGATCGCGGCGGGAGGTGTGTACACGGGTGCGGACATTCTCAAGTACTTGAAGCTCGGGGCGGCGGGTGTGCAGATGGGAACGCGCTTCGTTGCCACCCATGAATGCGATGCCGACATCGCGTTCAAGCAATCTTACATCAATGCGTCCGAACAGGATTTGGTGCTCATTGAAAGCCCCGTGGGCCTGCCGGGGCGTGCTCTGCGAAACCAGTTCATCGAGGACGTCCGGCAGGGCAAGAAGACGCCTTTTAAGTGCCCGTACCACTGCATCACCACCTGTAATCACAAGGACAGTCCCTATTGCATCGCCATGGCCCTGTCGAACGCCAAGAAAGGAAAGCTCGATCTCGGGTTCTCCTTTGCCGGCAAGAACGCTTACCGAGTGGATCGGATCACTTCGGTGAAGGAACTGATCCGGTCGCTGGTGGGTGAATTCGAACAGGCAAGCTTCAGTTGCTGTTGACGGCTCCCACGGGCTGCTTGTGTCCGCCGCTCTGACAGCCGGACCGGAGGCTTTCCTGGTCCCGACGGCACAGGGACGGCGGTTAGAGGGTCAGCATTGAGGACTCGATTCGCTTTGCTTTCGAATCCCGGGCCTGGTGAGCATGGCTAACCCGTGTGACCTTTCGGCGCAGTGTCCCCACAGCCAGTCTGGGACATCCCTCTTTTCCCGCGCCTCACTGCTTCTGGCCCTGGGCTCGCTGGGCATCGTTTACGGCGATATTGGAACCAGCCCGCTCTACGCGATTCGGGAGTGCTTCCACGGGCTCCATGCCATCGCGCTGACCCCCGGCAACATCTACGGCGTTCTCTCCCTTGTGTTCTGGTCCATGACCGTCGTGGTCTGCGTGAAGTATGTCGTGTTCGTGATGCGAGCCGATAACCAGTGCATGGGGGGGATTTTCGCGCTCCTTGCTCTCATCCCCTCGAGCGGCAAGCACATTTCTCCCCGGCTCTATTGGGCCGTGGGGCTCATGGCGATGTTCGGGGCATCCCTGCTTTATGGGGATGCGGTGATCACCCCTGCCATCTCGGTGCTTTCCGCCATCGAGGGACTCGAAGTCGCCACCGAAGCGGCCAAGCCGCTCGTGCTGCCCCTGACGTGCACCACGCTCCTGCTCCTGTTCCTGATTCAGAAGCGCGGGACGGGCGACATCGGGAGTGTTTTTGGGCCGATCATGGTGGTCTGGTTCCTCACGATCGCAACGCTCGGAGCCCTCGCCATCATCGAGCGCCCAGACATCTTGCGTGCCATCAATCCCCTCTACGCGGTGGAGTTCTTTATCGTCAATCGACTCGAGGGCATGGTCGTACTGGGCTCGGTGGTGCTGTGCATCACCGGTGGAGAAGCTCTCTATGCGGACATGGGGCATTTCGGCCGAAATCCGATCCGGCTCTCATGGCTGGGAATGGCGTTCCCGGCTCTCCCGCTCAACTCCTTCGGCCAGGGGGCCTTGCTCCTGAGCAATCCTCAATTCTCCTTCAACCCCTTCTATGGGCTCGTGCCGCGGCCGATGCTCTATCCCATGGTGCTCCTGGCGACGTTCGCCACCATCATCGCTTCCCAGGCCATGATTTCCGGGATCTTTTCCATCACGCAGCAGGCCATTCAGCTCGGTTTTCTACCGAGGATGCGCATCGTTCACACGTCCAGTGAAACCCAGGGGCAGATCTATATCCCCGAAGTGAACGCCATCATGATGGTGGCCTGCATCGGCCTGGTTCTGGCTTTCAAGAAATCGAGCGGACTCGCCGGTGCCTACGGCATCGCCGTGACGGCGGACATGGCCTTCACATCCCTACTCTATTTCTTTGTGATCACCTCGGCATGGCGGTGGCCCCTCTGGAAGGCCATTCCCCTGGTGGCTTTGTTTTTGGCTTTCGACCTGTCCTATTTTAGTGCGAACCTTCTGAAGATCTTTGATGGAGGGTGGGTCACGCTCACCATCGCCGCCGTCGTTGCGACGGCCATGAAGACCTGGAAAGACGGCCGTGCCGAGCTGGGCAAACGGATGCTCAGCACTCGCTTTCCTGTGAGCTTGTTCTTGGAGGATGTCGCCAGGCAAAACCCCCACCGGGTCCGAGGGACAGCGGTTTTCATGTCCGTTTCCCCCGTGGGGATCCCCAGCTCATTGCTGCACAATCTCAAGCACAACCAGGTCCTACACGAAACCGTGATCCTGCTGTCGATTCGCTGGGTCGACGTCCCCACCGTGCCGGATGAGGAAAAGCTGAAGATCGAGGAGCTTGGACAGGGCTTTTATCGGATCGTTGCTCTGTATGGGTTCATGGAAAAACCGGACGTACCGAAGATCATGAGTCTCGCATCGGCTCGGGGAGTCTCGACAGACCCCGCGACGACCACGTTCTATCTGAGTCGGGAGTCCTTGTTGATCGGCCCAGAGCCGAACATGATGCGCTGGCGCAAGGCGCTTTTTTCCTTCATGTCCAAGAACGCGGGAAGTCCGACGGCCTATTTCGACGTGCCCCCGGATCGCGTCGTGGAACTCGGCGTCCAGATCGTGCTTTGAGCCTCGTGATCAGATGTCCAGAACCACGGTACATTCCCAGCCCAGGCATGTCTGAGCCACGCGGAACCTGTAGAGCGTCACCGCCTTGATGTCCACGATCAGAGGATGTCGACTTGGATCGATGACCTCGCCCACGGCGTCGGCGACCAGAGCCACTCCTTCCTCGGCCCGCCCCAGGGCCAGGTTGGCGATCCTAAGGAGTAACCGCTCGGCATCCTTGTAAAAGATCAGTTCCTGGAGCAGGGAGAACAGGAGCATCTCCAAGTCGTCGGCCTGGATCTCGAACCGCTTGGTCACCCGTCCCTGGATGGTCTCGAGGTCCTCCACCATCACGTTCATGGTCGCGTCGGCGGCGGCCGAGAGCATTTCCTCGATCGTTTCGCCCCAAGCCTCGAAGGCGGCGTCGGCAGTGGCAATGTCATCCAAGTACCGATACGGCATGGGACACCCTTTCGGAGGCACCCGCGCCTCCGCGCTCTTGATCGCTCCAACGCATCACGCGGATCCTCTATCCGGGCATCTGATCCGTGGCCTTACGCCGGCCCGACTCAGCCCTTCACATTCCCGATCGGCAGAAATCGCACGACGCGCCTGCTGATGCCGGCCTCCTCGGTGGCCAGCACCACGTCGTCGATTTCCTTGTACGCCGGCCCCGCTTCCTCCGCCAAACCGGCGAACGAAGCCGTCCGAACGTAGATCCCGCGGGCCTCCATGTCCGCCAGGAGCTTCTTCCCCTGAAACCGCTTCTTGGCCTGCTTGCGGCTCATGGTCCTCCCACTGCCGTGGGCGGTGCTGAAGAAGGTTTGCTCGCCGGTGGGCACCCCAGCGAGGAGGTATGATCCCGTCTCCATGCTCCCTCCCAAGATGACCGGCTGCCCCGATTCCCGATAGACCTCCGGAATGCCGGGCATTCCCGGACCAAAGGCCCGTGTGGCCCCCTTTCGGTGGACCAGCACCTCGCGCCATTCCCCCTCGATGAGATGGCGTTCCAGCTTGGCGGTATTGTGGGCAACGTCGTAGACCTGATGCATGCCGAGGTCCACCGGGTCCTTGCCGAAGACTTCCGAGAACACTTCCCGGATGCGATGCAGGATCACCTGGCGGTTGGCGAAAGACATGTTGATGGCGCAGTTCATCGCGGCGAAGTAATCCCGGCCTTCCTGGGACTGAAACGGAGCGCAGGCGAGTTCCCGGTCGAGGACCCGAATGCCGTGCTTTTTCTCCATCACTTTCAGGAACGACTGGAGATACTCGGTGGCCACCTGGTGGCCGAAGCCGCGGCTCCCGCAGTGGAACATCAGGACCACCTGGTTCGGAATGGAAATGCCGAACGAGCGGGCGAGCCTCTCATCGAAGACGTTCTCGGGCTTGACGACCTGGATCTCGAGATAGTGGTTTCCGGATCCAAGGGTCCCGATCTGGTTGTAGCCTCGTTCCACCGCCCGGTCACTCACCGCCCGGGCATCGGCTCCCGCCACGCATCCGCCCTCCTCCGTCCGTTCAAGATCCTCGGGCCAGCCATAGCCGTTTTTCAGGCACCAGCGGGACCCGAGCTCCACCGCGTGGCGGAATTCGTCATGGGTCATCCGGATGAAACCGCTGCTGCCCACTCCAGCGGGGACCCGCTGGAACAGTCGATCCACCAATCGGCGCAAGTGCGGCTTGACTTCATCGTGGGTCAGATTGGTGAGCACAAGGCGCATGCCGCAATTGACATCGAACCCGATCCCTCCGGGAGAGATCACTCCGGTTCGAGTGTCCATGGCCGCCACCCCCCCGATGGGGAACCCATAACCCCAGTGTCCGTCCGGCATGCAGTAGGCATAATGAAGAATCCCCGGCAGCGTGGCCACGTTGGTCACCTGCTCGATCACCCCTTCATCCATCTCGCGAAACAATTTTTCGGAGGCATAGATTCGGGCGGGAACCCGCATGCCCTCCTTGTACGTCACGGGAATCTCCCAAATCACGTCCGAAATTCTGCGAACGTCTTTGATGGCGGCCATTGGCTTCCTCCCCGCTCCAGGGTGACTGAGCCCGCGATTGCGATCGCCTCCGAGCTTGCGCGGCAACAGTTTGCTTGCGCTTATCGGTCACCGGCGCGGCCGCGCAATGAACGGGTTGCCGAGGCAACGGCAACGGATGGACAAGAAATAATTCTTTCCTAAAATATAGAAGCAGGTCCGGTCCAAGTCCACTCCACAAAACGGCTTGGCCATGCTTGTCGGCCTTGATGCGTCCTCGCGGTTTGGTTTATAGGTGAGGCGACGGAGAGCGGCGTCTGGCCTGCCGTCAGTCCGACCACCGGTGGGAATCGACGGGGAGACCCTATCTTAACCGAAAGCGTACTGGAGCCACCGTTGGACATCGTCCGCGACAAGAAATCGAGGTTTCACAACCGATGAAGGAACGTCTCAGACAACTTGTGCTCGAACTGGCTTTTCAGTATTCCGAAACCCCCTCTTTCAAACTCGTTCATGGGGGATTGAGCCGGTTCTATTTCAACTGCAAACGGGTCACCTTGGACCCTGAGGGACAGGTGCTGATCGGGAACCTTGTCTTTCAGAGCATCCGGGACCTCCAGGTGGACGCCATCGGGGGACTGACCCTGGGCGCCGATCCCATTGCCAATGCCGTGGCCTACACCTCGTGGCTTGAGCACCGTCCCATCCAGTCTTTCGTTGTGCGCAAGAAAGCCAAGGAGCACGGCACCGCAAGTCTCATCGAGGGAAAGGTGAAGCAGGGAGACCGCGTGGTGGTTGTGGACGACGTCATCACCACGGGAGGATCCACCCTCCAGGCCATCGAAGCCTGCCGGACCGCGGGGCTGAATGTGGTCAAGGTCGTGGTGCTTGTCGACCGCCAGGAAATGGAGGGCAGGGAGAACATTCTCCGGGCGGTTCCTGACGTGGAGGCGCTCCTCACGCGCGAGGAAGTCATGGAGCTTTACCGTTCGCGCAGTTCCAGGGAGACGTAACCAAAGGCCGTGCTTTTCGGACTCGCGTCAAAGACGCCGGACGAGCTCGGCCAGGGAAAGGGCGAGTGGCGCGGGGTCAAATCCGAGGGCAAAGGCTTTGGAACTGTCCAGGGAAACGTCTTTTGAGCGGGGGGCCGGCATGGGCATGTCGCGCTGGAGACACGGCACCAGTCGCGATGGGGGTATCCCCATGGCCTCCGCCAACATCAAGCCGAATCCGTACCGAGACACCCGCTCTCTCCCCCCCAGGTGAACCACCCCCGTTACCCCCTTTCTCAGCATCAAGAGTAATCCCAGGGCTGCGTCCTCGCCGCTCACCGGGGTTCGGAATTCGTCCGTGAACAGCCTCAGTTCGCCCCCCTCCCGCAAGGTCCGGATCATCGGCTGGACGAAACTCGAAGCCGCCGGACCGGGATCGCCGAACATGAGCGGCATCCGGCAAAGCGTCGCGTCCGGGTGGGCCCGCCTCACGCCCTCCTCGGCGAGGGTCTTCTGGACACCGTACACGTTCAAGGGGCAAGGAGGGTCGTCCTCACGGTAGGGGGGATGCCTTCCGTCAAAGACCAGATCGGTGGACGTGAACAGACAGGGAATGCCCGCGTCCCGACAGAGGGACGCGATGTTCAGGGACGCGTCTACGTTCACCCTGGCGGTTTCGGTCGGATGGAGCTGACAGGTGTTTGGATTGGCGATCGCAGCTGCATGGATGACGGCCTCAGGTTTGACGGCGCGAAAGCATGCGCTTAGGTCGTGCATCGAGGTCAGATCCACCGGGTGGGTTCGCACGCCGGGGATGTCGATCAAATGGGTGTGAACGATTCCATGGACCGTCCAGTCACGGCGGGCCAAGCGGCAGAGATTCCAGCCCAGAAAACCGCTTGCGCCGGTGATGAGAAGCCGCTTCATCGGATCCTCAACCGCATTTCGAGGGCGGCAGGCCGCGCGTTCCCCACATCCCTTAGCCTTTCCGGAGCTTATTCGACACAGACGCGGTTTCGGCCCTCGCTCTTCGCCCGATACATGGCCGTATCCGCCCGGGAAAAGATTGCGTCAACATCCTTGTCGGCGGGGCTGATTTCCGAGACCCCGAGACTGATGGTGACCGGGAGTGTGTTGTTTTGGAAGGAGAACCGGGTCTTTTCGATCACACGGCGCACCTTTTCCGCGACGACGTAAGCCCCCGCTTTGTTGGTTCCGGTCAGGACGATCACGAATTCCTCTCCGCCGTATCGGGCGATGAAATCCGTGCTCCGCGTGCAGGATTTGACCCGTTTGATGATCTCCTTCAGGCACTTGTCCCCGGCCCGATGGCCGTATTGATCGTTGAGCTTCTTGAAATGATCCACGTCCAGCAGAACCAAGGAATACGTCATTCCATAGCGGCGATAGCGGGCGAACTCCTCCTTGATCCGCTGTTCATAGGCCCTGCGGTTGTGGATCCCGGTCAAGCCGTCGAGGAGCACCTCGCGCTCAAGGACTCGAGCCCGCTCCTGGACTCGGTTAACCTCGGCGGTCATGATCTGGAGGCTCCGTTTCAAGTCCTCCATGCTGCCCTGGGCCTGCCGGAATCGATCTTCATCCTGGCTGTTCTTGAGCTCGAGGGCTGTCCGAATGGCCTTAAGCTTCGAGAACACGAAGATCTGAATGTCCTGAATCGTCCCACCGGTCGTGAAGGATCCCTGGATGTCCTCCACTTGCCCCCTGAGGGTGGTCGCGAATTCCGTGTTGGCCTGATGCCCTTCCTGCGCGATGTTGAGGGAAACGAGGACTTGCTCCTCCATCTCGGACAGGTTTTTCCCGAGCTCCTTGGCAAAGACCGCGACCTGGTCGCTTTGCTGGATGAGCTTGCCGACGGAATTGCGGACAAAGCCGACCAGATCCTCGCCCAGGGACACAAGCGTATCCATGTCGCGGCATTGCGCGATCCGCATCCGCAGCTCGCTCAGCATCTGCTGACCGTGTTGCTCTCCCACCGGTTCCAGCTGGCTCAGGATGCTGAGGAAGGCGCTCTGGACCCGAGTCACATAGAGCGAAGGCTCCCCCGGGTCAGGCCCACCCGTCCCCGGGACCCGTTCCAATCCCTTGGGGAGAACAGGCGCGGCTATTTCGAGAGGCTGCCCGTGGGTTGGAGCCTCGCGCTGGATCAGATCCTTCAGTTCCTGCAGGCGGTTGATTTGATCGTCCAGGGGAGCGTCATTCATCACGGCGCCGCGGAGGGCATCAAGGGACGAGGCCAGTGCCTGGTTGGTCGGACTATGGGCTAAAGCGATGAGTGTGAGCAGCGCGCGCCTGGAAAAAGCGAGCCGTTCGACCGACTCGTCTTCCAGTTGTTTGACCTGCCGGAGCAGCCGTGTTTCCTGGTCGCGCAACCGGCGGTTTTCCTCCTTTAGCGTCTGCAGCTCATCCTTGACCAAAGTCTTTCGCCCGTTTCCGTTTGGTGCGCCACCTTTCGAAACGGAGCCTGCAACCAGGTCGATCAGATCCTTTCGTTTTTCGAACGCTTTTGTGAGCGCGTCCGCTGTGAGAGGTGTCCGTGCGGCAGAAAGATCTTTGAGGACTTCGATGAGGGTCAATGAAAGTTTCTCGAGTCCAGCTTTGGACGAATCAGGGTTCATCGACCTTCTCCCGATCTCACCGTCTCTTGAGGCGTCTTTGGCAGCCTTGGATCCGCGCGCATTCCTTCCCTCCATCCTGTCCGCTCCCCTGGCGGCGGTCCGAACCCTCCCGTACCCCACTTCGCTCGACACCCATGCCCACAGGACGCGCCGGGGGAAGGGCATCGGCTGCAAGGTTGGATGTGGTTTAATCAAAAAATGTACCATTCACCTGGAAACAATTGTTTCTTCCGCTCGCGTTCGAAACGCGATAGATAGGGGGTCGCAACCTCAACACCGGGTTGCGGACGGCACGTTTTCAAGTCCAAACGCACACCATCCCGCTACGGAGTCCGCATGGAAGCGCTTTATGTCCTTCTCGAACGGCTGGGTTATACACACCCGGTCCATGCGCCCGTGACGCATATTCCCATCGGTCTGACGGTCGGGGCCTTCGCCTTCACGCTGCTTGCCCGTCCGGGTCGGTCCGCGCTGCTCACCTCGGCCCGACACTGCACGGCTCTGGCCTTCATTGCCACTTTCCCCACTGCCGTTCTGGGCTATGCGGACTGGCAGCGCTATTTCGCCGGGGTCTGGCTGCCTCAGATCGAGCGGAAGATGGTCCTGGCGGCCCTGCTCACCGTCTCGTTGGCCGCCACATGGATCGCATTGCGGGGCGAGCGGCCTTTGCGTTTCATCGCCATATTGCTCGTCACCCTCAACGTACTCCTCGTCGGGGGACTCGGCTATTGGGGCGGTGCGTTGGTGTTCAATTCCTTGACGCCCCCATCGCGTGTCGATTCCTTGACAATCCAGAAGGGGGGAGACCTGTACCGGCAGTTGTGCGCCTCATGTCATCCGGGTGGGGGCAACGCCCTCAAGGCCAGTCTCCCGCTGAGGACGGCTCCTCAGCTCGAAAATCTCGACGCGTTCATAGGCTATTTGAGGAGCCCCAAGGCCCGCGACGGCTCGACGACCGTCATGCCTCCATTCGGCGAGGAGAGGCTCTCCGGCGAACAGGCCACCTCGCTCTATCACTATGTGAAGCGAGAACTGGCGGCAGCCGGGAACTAACGCTTGAGGGGTCTGGCGGGATGTCATGATTTTGACCGGCACAGAGACACCGCCTGCCTTCGGAGCCTGACGTTACCGGCATTGAGGCAGGCGGCCCCGCTCGAATTCTCTTGCCCCCGATCGGCCCGTCACTTGCCTTTCTTTCCCGAGCCCTCTTCTAAGCCTTTCAGGAATTCCCCGAATTTCCTCCCTGCTTCTTCGGGGCTCATGTCCTGAATCTGGTCCATCTGCTTTTGCAGGCGATCGGCCTTGGTGCTGATTCGTCTTGCGGCCATTTCGGACGAAACGGAGGTGAGCGCCAGAAGACCTCCGATGATTCCAAACACAAGCCAGGCCTTCCTGGCTTCGATGCGGTGCACCTCGCTGCTTGCGACGACGAGCAGATAGGTGGTCCATCCAAGATTGATCAGGGTTCCCACGTAAGGGATGATGGAAAAAAGGGTCACCACGGGGGCAATAGCCGCCATGTAGGCGCCACAACGATAGGCGGTTTCGAAGGGCTCCTCGGAGCCCAGGACTTTCCAGATGGCGAACAGCACTCCGGCCATGATGAATCCAAACAGCGCGGCCAGAATCGGGTAGATGAGGATCATGCCCAACGCCACCAGGACACCCTCCAACCCAATTCCCAGGAGTCCCAGGAGACAGCGCAACAACCCCGACGCGATCCCGAGCAGAATCATGTAGGCGAGCGGTTCCACGATCCCACCCGACCTGGGCATACTGCGGTAGAATTCTACGGGATTCGTGATGACTTTGAGGGTCGTCGGAACCACTGAGGTCAATACGTCCTGAATCCGTTCCTCCATCTTGGGTGTCGTGCTCATCTCTCCTCCTTGTTTTTTCTGACCACCTTCCCCTGGTGCCGGTTACCCCTGCAAGGGCAGCTCATGCTGCAACGGGAGGATGAAATAAAAGAGATTCCCATACCGTTGCGGCTCGCATCCGACCCTGCCTCCGTGGATCTCGATCACATTGCGCACAAAATGGAGTCCGTGCCCGCTCCCTCTCTCCTGTGAAGCCCCAAGGGCGCGATACCCCTCGTCGAAAATCCGGGACGCTTCATCCCGGTCCAGGGGAACGCCCGTGGTGAACACATTGAAGCGCACCCCATGAATGCCCTTTTCAAAGAAATCCTTCAGGATTTGACGGTTGTAGGAGACGAGCTTGATGGTGTTGCCCAGCTGATCCTCGACTTCCCGAGCATACTTGAGCGCATTGGAGAGGAGATTGTCAAACACCTGGGAAATCAAGCCCTTGTCCACCAGCAGGGTGACCTGCTCGTCCGGTACGCCTTCAAAGCGGTTTTCCACGGTGATTCCGCGCTTTTCGAACAACGGCACGTAGCGCTCGAGCAGGGGCTGGAGGATCTCCGTCCTGAAGTTGCACGCTTGCCGGCGAAGCACGTAGGTCCCTTTCTCGAAGTGGTCACGCCGAAACAGGGTCTCGAGAAACAGGCTCGTGTGCTCGTAGTGTTTGGAAAAGGCTTGGCATTCCGCCTCGATGTCGCGGTGGTTCGCGGCCAGTGCGGCTGCAATTTCGTAGAGGCGTTCGGAAAACTGCTCTTCCACCACACCCTCGATGGAAAAGAGCAACTGCCGCAACTGATTCCTGGCCGCGCCGTAAGCGGCAAGGTGCTTCCTCAACTGCTTGAGGAACAGCTTGTAGTAGAGATTCGGAGAGATGACATTGTGCTCGATGTCGGATACGAGCTGGTTGATGAATTTGATGTGGTCGATGTTCTGCTGCAGGAGCAGCTTCTGATGCAAATTATATCCGATACGGTTGGTATACTTTTCAAAAAAGAAATGCGCGTTGGCATCCACGTGAACCTTCGGGTAGATCTCGTACATCCCGAGGATTTGCGTCTGGCCCAGAAAAGAAATCCATTGGGTGAGCGCCTGGTTGCCTCGTATGGGAAAAATCCAGCTCTCCTCCGTTTCGTACGGGCCGTCGATGACGCAAAGATTAAACTGTTGGCGCTCCCCCTCGGGAACCAAGCCGGACTCGCTCGTGCACACTTTCCCCAATTGGGAGCTTTTCCGGTCGATAACGTACAGCCGGCTGTCGATCCCGAAGAACTCCTTGGGGACCGCCACACAGACGAGATACAGGTAATCGAGGTTGGTATATTCCTGAGCGAGATCAAAAAAAGTGGCGAATGCTTCTTCCTGCATTCGCTCGAAATTGTACTGCCGATAGTTTTCCTTTTTTTCGCGCACCCTGTCGAACACAACGCCCGCCAGCTCCGGCAGCATAGTCACCTCTGGCTCAATCGAGCCGGTACTCGAGATCCATCTCATGCTTCAGGTCGCGATCCATGAGCTCGCGGACTGCATCCTGGGGAGGCTTGTCTTCGTAAAGCACCTGGTAAACCAGTTCGCTGATGGGCATATCCACGCTCAGTCGCTGTGCCAGGAAATGGACGGAACGCGCGGTTTTGACCCCTTCGGCCACCATGCGCATGTCGGCCAGGATGTCCTGGATTTTTCTCCCCTGTCCCAGCTGCATCCCAACGGTTCGGTTGCGGCTGAGGTCTCCCGTGCAGGTGAGGAGCAGGTCTCCGATGCCGGACAGTCCGGAGAACGTCAGGGGATGCGCTCCCATCCTCACGCCGAGCCTGGTGATTTCGGCCAGCCCCCGGGTGATCAGCGCCGCGCGCGTGTTGTGGCCAAAACCAAATCCATCGCAGGCGCCCGCGGCGACAGCAATCACGTTTTTCAAAGCGCCCGCCAGCTCGACTCCTATCTTGTCCAGGCTCGTGTACACCCGAAAAGCACCCGTGGCAAAAATCGTCTGAACCCTGCGGGCCACCTCCAGCCGATCCCCTGCCACCGTCACCGCGGTCGGCAGCCCTTGCATCACCTCCCGGGCAAAGGAGGGTCCCGAAAGACTCAGGACCTCGATGTCGGTGGATTCAGGGAGAAGTTCCCTCCAGATCCCGGACATGGTGAGGAGCGTCTCATTCTCGATGCCCTTGGTGGCGCTCACGATGGCCGCCCGGGGTTTGAGGTGGGGGAGCATTTGTTGGGCCACGTTGCGGTAGACGTGCGACGGCACCACCATGACGAGCAGATCGTGTCCCGTCACGACGCGTGCGAGATCGTTGTGCGGCGAGATCCTCCCGTGAAGCTTGAAACCAGGCAGGTAGTAGGTGTTTTCCCGGGTCGAGCGGATCGTCTCACACAGTTCCGCCTCAAACACCCACAAATCCACCGCATGGCCCTTTTCAGCCAGCAATTGAGCCAGAGTCGTTCCCCAGCTCCCCGCTCCAATCACCCCGATGGAATCTGCCCCTTCCATCAATCGTCCACTTCCTCCTTGGATTCCTCCGATTCGGCCAGAACCGCGAGGTCGACGATACTCTCCCCCTCGTCGAGGCCCATCAGTTTGACGCCTTGGGTCACCCGACCGATCTTGCTGATCTGAGCGACGGGCGTACGGATGATTCGGCCGCTGTCGGTGATCATGAGGATTTCCTCATCCTCGGCCACTTGGCGAAAGCCGACCACATTTCCATTGCGTTCCGTCACGCGGATGTTCAATACCCCTTTGCCTCCCCGGTTTTGGCAACGATATTCCTCGGCCGGCGTTCGCTTACCGAACCCCTTTTCCGTGATGACCAGGATGCTCTTTCCTTCATCGATCACGTCCATGCCGACCAATTCGCTTCCATCCAGGTTCATTCCCCGAATCCCCCGACTCACGCGCCCAAGGGGACGAAACTCCGTTTCGTCCACGCGGATGCACTTGCCGGCTTTCGACATGAGAAACAGATGCCGCCGCCCATCCGTGATGCGGGCACAGATGAGCTCGTCGTCCTCGTCCAGCACGATCGCCCGGATCCCCGTGGAACGGGGGTTCGAATAAGCGATGAGTCCGGACTTCTTGATGATCCCGTTGCGCGTGGCCATCACCATGTAGTGGTCTTCCTTGAATTCCTTGACCGGTAGGACCGCCTGGACGCGTTCGTTTTTCTGCAGCGGCAGCAGGTTCACGATGGCCTTGCCGATGGCCGCCGGTCCGACTTCGGGTATTTCGTAAACTTTGAGCCAGAAAAGCTGGCCCCGGTTCGTGATGACCAGCAGATAGTCGTGAGTCGAAGCCGTGAACAGGAAGTTGACGACGTCCTCATCCCGGGTCGTCATCCCGGTTCGACCCCGGCCGCCGCGCTTCTGGGAACGGTAGACGGACAGAGGGGTTCGCTTGATGTACCCGCCTTTGGATACCGTCACGACCATTTCCTCCACGGCGATCAGATCCTCGATGCAGATCTCCCCCGTGTCGGCGACGATTTCCGTTCGCCTGAGATCTCCAAACTGGGCGAGCAGCTCCTCGATTTCCTCCTTGATGACCAGATTGACCATGGCGGGAGAGCTCAGGATTTGGCGCAGCCGTTCGATTTCCTTGAGAATTTGGTTGTATTCGTCGAGGATTTTTTCCCGCTCGAGCCCCGTGAGTCGCTGCAATCGCATGTCGAGGATGGCCTGGGCCTGGGCGTCGGTGAGCTCCAGTCGTTCCATGAGCCGTGTCTTGGCTTCCGCAGGGCTGGCCGCCGTGCGGATGAGGTGAATGACCTCGTCGAGGTGATCCAGAGCACGTTTCAAACCCTCCAGAATGTGGGCCCGCTTTTCGGCTTGGGTCAATTCGTATTGGGTCCGCTTGACGATGACCTGGCGCCGAAAATTCAGGAAATTCAGGAGGAGGTCTCGCAGCGGCAGGATTTCCGGCTTGTTATCCACGACGGCGAGGTTGATCACGCCGAAGGTGCTCTCGAGGGCCGTGTGCTTGAACAACTGGTTTTCGACGATCTTGGGCTCATCGCCCTGTCTCAGGGTGAGCACGATCCGCATGCCCTCCCGATCGGACTCGTCCCGAATGTCTTGAATGCCCTCGATTTTCTTTTGCTTCACCAGCTCGGCTATGCGCTCCAGCAGTTTCGCCTTGTTCACCTGGTAGGGGAGCTCGGTGATGATCAGATGGGTTCGCTTGCCGGATTCTTCAACGTCGATGCGAGCCCGCATTTTGATGGTGCCCCGACCCGTCTCGTAGGCCTCGCGGATGCCCTCTCGCCCATAAATGAAACCACCCGTTGGAAAATCGGGACCGGGAATGATTCGCATCAGTTCGCCCAGGGGAAGGTCGGGTCGTTCCAAAACGGCCAGCAACCCCTGGCACAGCTCCCGTAAGTTGTGCGGAGGGATGTTCGTGGCCATGCCCACGGCGATTCCCGAAGAGCCGTTGAGCAGCAAATTGGGCACCCGAGTGGGCAGGACGGTGGGCTCCAGAAGTGAGTTGTCATAATTGGGCTGGAATGCGACGGTTTCCTTTTCGATGTCTCGAAGGAATTCGTTCGCCAGACGGTGCATGCGCACTTCGGTGTATCGCATGGCTGCCGGCGGGTCACCATCCACCGACCCAAAATTACCCTGGCCGTCGACCAGCAGGTAGCGCATCGAAAAATCCTGAGCCATGCGCACTAGAGCGTCGTAGACCGCCTGGTCTCCGTGAGGGTGATACTTACCGATCACATCTCCGACGATACGAGCGGATTTCTTGTAAGGCTTGTTGTAGTCGTTGTTGAGCTCGTGCATGGCGAAGAGGATGCGTCGGTGCACGGGCTTCAAACCATCCCGAACATCCGGGATGGCCCTTCCGATGATCACGCTCATGGCGTAATCGAGATAGGACAGCTTGATCTCGTCTTCTATGTTGATGGTCTTAAGATCCATGTACCCTAAATCCTTAATGAAACAGAAGATCCACCGATCGCCGGATGACCTTGGGCGCGCGAATCTTCTTACGGTAAGGCCACCTCACCGGGCATTCGCCGGTATGGCGATCCCCCCGCGAAAGATCTCCGTCCCTTAAATATCGAGCTCACGAAAATCGAGAGCGTTCACCTGAATGAAATCCCGCCTGGGCTCGACACGATCCCCCATGAGCGTGGTGAACAGCTCGTCCGCCAAATACTGGTCCTCGATGCGAACCTGGAGCAGCGTTCGTTTCTCGGGATTCATGGTCGTTTCCCAGAGCTGTTCCGGGTTCATTTCTCCAAGACCTTTATACCGCTGAATCGCCGCACCTTTCCGGGCTTCTTCCATGAGGTGCTGAAAGAGGAGTCTCGGATGGTCGAACCGTCGCTCGTTCTGCCCTTCCTTCACCACGTAAGGGACCTTGTGCAAGGCTCCAAGCTGCTGATAGAGTTCCAGCAATTTTTTGAATTCGACGGACTGGAGAAAATCATAGCTCAACCGGTACCGCTCCTGCCCGTTGTTAGCCTTCCACAGCTCCAGATCAAAACCTCGTTCTTCTTCCTCCAGTTCGATGGAGGCCACCTCATACCCAGCCTGCTCCAGTTCCATCTTCAAGACGGAAACGGTCTCCTCGTCCGAAGGGGCAAGGCGCCGCGTACTGAAAATCCGTATCACGTGCTCGAGCAGCGGCTTGCTGAGGCCTTTCTGGCTTTGGCGCTCGAGCCACTCGTCGTATCGGGAAAAGATCCGCAGCAAGCTGATGAGTTGATCCGGAGTGAGGGGCTCTGGCTGATCGGGAAGCAAAACCGTCCTTTTTTCCACGGCGCGCGCGAGGAGAAAGGCATTCATCGCTTCGTCATCTTTAAGAAAACGCTCCTGTTTTCCAACGACCACGCGGTAAAGTGGAGGCTGGGCGATGAAGAGGTTTCCCCGTTCGATGAGCTCCGGCATCATGCGGAAGAAAAACGTCAACAACAGGGTTCGGATGTGAGCTCCATCCACGTCCGCGTCCGTCATGATGATGGTCTTGTGATAGCGCAGCTTGTCCGGGTTGTACTCATCCTTGCCGATCCCTGTTCCCAGGGCGGAAATCATGGTGCGGATCTCCTGGTTTTCCAGCATCTTGTCGAAACGGGACTTCTCCACATTCAGAATCTTGCCACGAAGGGGGAGAATGGCCTGGAACCGACGGTCCCGCCCTTGCTTCGCCGACCCCCCGGCCGAATCGCCCTCAACGATGAAGATTTCACTGTTGGCCGGGTCACGCTCTTGGCAGTCGGCCAGCTTGCCCGGCAGGGAATGGTCACTGAGGATGCCCTTGCGCCGCGTGAGCTCCTTGGCTCGGCGAGCCGCCTCACGGGCACGGGCCGCTTCCAGCACTTTGTCGAGGATCGTTTTGATGGTCTTGGGATTCTCTTCAAAGTAGATGGATAACTTCTCGTAGGTCAGGTTCTCGACCAGTCCCTTGACCTCGCTGTTACCCAGCTTCGTCTTCGTCTGCCCCTCGAACTGAGGCTGAGAGAGCTTGACGCTGACGATGGCCGTAAGTCCTTCGCGAACATCATCGCCGATGAGCTTGTCCAAGTCTGTCTTGGGGAGTTTGGCCTGGATTGCGTATTGCTTGATCGACCGGGTGAGACCCGCCTTGAAACCCGCGAGATGGGCTCCGCCCTCCTTTGTGTTGATGTTGTTGGCGAAGGTGAAGATTTTTTCGTTGTAGGTCTGGTTGTACTGGATGGCTACCTCGATCAGAACGTTCTGCCGCTCCCCTGAAAAAAAGATGATCTCCGGGTGGAGCGGTTCCTTGTTCTTGTTGAGATACTCCACAAAAGAAATGAGGCCGCCGTCGTAGTGGAATTCACGAGACTTGGCGATACGCTCGTCCACGAGTTCGATGCGCACCCCACGGTTTAGGAAAGCCAGCTCCCGGAGCCGCTGAGCCAGGATATCGAAGCTCATCTCGGTCTCCGTGAAGATGAGTCCGTCCGGCTTAAAAGTGATCCGAGTCCCGCGTTTTTGGGTTTCCCCCTTTACCTGCAGCGGGGTCTTGGTCTCTCCACGTTCGTATCGCTGCCAATAGAGCTTTCCATCCCGTCGGATCTCCACCTCCAAATACTCGCTCAGGGCGTTGACCACCGACACGCCCACGCCATGGAGCCCTCCGGAAACCTTGTAGGTTTGGTCATCGAACTTCCCACCGGCGTGCAGCTTGGTCATGACGACTTCCACCGCCGGTAGGTTCTCCTTTTCGTGAAGATCGACCGGTATGCCACGTCCGTTGTCATCGACCGTCACGCTACCGTCGAGGTGAATCTGGATCTTGACGTGGTCGCAGTAACCCGCCAATGCCTCATCAATGCTGTTGTCCACGACTTCGTAGACCAAGTGATGCAATCCCTCGGTCGACACATTGCCGATGTACATGGACGGCCGCATGCGCACGGCGCTGAGCCCCTCCAGCACCGTGATCTGTTGAGCCGTATATTGATCTTGAGCTCCGATGATGTCGTTGCCCTCTTGTGACATCCTGCGTTCCACCCTTGTGCTTGAGACTTCTTCCGTCAATGCCGTGGAGGAGCGTTCCCGTGGGAGCACGTCTCCGAGAAGGCCACTACGAGCCATAAGGACCAAATGCATTAATATACCGTACTTCAGGCGATTTTTGAATGGATTTCACAATCGTTCAAGCGAACGGCAGCCCGACGCGAGGCGATCTTTTAGGGGTGAAGCGGTCCGGAGACCCACGAGACCTAGATGACCATGGGCATGATCAAACCCAGATATCCCGGATCATCCTTGCCGAGGAAAACGCCGCCATGATACTGGTCCACCCACTCGAAACGCACCTCGGAGCTCTCCAGCGCCTGGAGCGCATCCAGGACATAGCGGAGATTGAATGCAATGGAAAAGGGTTCCCCAGAATAGTCCACATCGATGAAATCCGTCGCCTGACCCAGTTCCGGGTTTCCCGACTCCAGCTCGAGGCTGTTTTCGGTCAGATTGAACCGGACATGACGCCATCGCTGATCCGTGAGTACGCCGACTCTTTTCAAGGCTGCGTAGAGAGGATCCGTCTCAACCGAAAAATGGCAGGGCCGCTCTTCAGGAATGATGAGCTGATACTCGGGGAATTCTCCCTCCAGAAGCTGAACGCTCACCAGCGTGTCCTGAAGCTGCAGGATGAGGGCGTTTTCATGAACTCCGAGATAGACCCGCTCCCCTCGGTCCTCCTTTTCCAGGATTTTGAGAACTTCCAGGGCGCCTTTTCTTGGAATGATGATCCCAGCCTCGAGGCTCAACCCATCGAAGTTACTCAGAGGAACTTCATAAAGCGCCAGCCGGTGGCCGTCCGAGGACACAAATCGAACGGAGTCGGGCTCTTGAACATGGCAAAACACCCCCGACATGCTGAAGGGATCGTCATCGGCCGGAATGCCGTACTGAGTCTTCGCCAGGCATTTCCTCAGTATTCCAGGATCGCACTCTGCAAGAGGAATCCCAGGAAAAAAATTCACAAAAGGAAAGTCATCGGCCGGAATCGTCGACAGCTCGAAGCGAGATCGTCCCGCAGTCACAATCAATCGATTCCCCGAGATCTCCTCCAGTCCAACCGTTTCATGGGGAACCTCCCGGACGATTTCCAGAAGCTTTTTGGCCGAAACGGTCACGCGTCCGGAGGCCTCCACTTTCGCTGCGACCTTGGTCCAGATGCTCAATTCCAGGTCTGTCGCTGTGAATTCGATCTCTTGGGAAGGCTCCGAAGCTTCGATCAGCACGTTGGAAAGGATGGGCATATGGACTTTCTTGTCGGCCGCACCATAGACCTTTTGCAGTACCTGGTTGAGCGTTCCTCTAGGGACCTGAACTTTCATGGGTTGATCCTTCGCAGCGTTTCTCGACGCACGGTGTTCCATCCAATTGTTTGTTAAGCAAATTCAAGCTGGTAGTCATCTTAATAAGGGCTGGCACGATTGTCAAAAAGAAGATCAAGAAGCCGGAATGACAATGGAAATCATTTCACAAGAATCGACTCTTGTTTGAAAACGTGGGAGAGCACGTTCCACCGAGTAGGAGGATTTTGACAATTTGCTGACAGAAGCTTTACGGAATGATGACAAAGTCTGAACAGCCTCCGAACCGAGGAGTCCTTGCGCCTGTTGCGTGCGTCGACTGAGACATTCTGCTTGACAAGCGGTGGTGACTCAAGTAGGTTCAGGGTGTATGTGAAAAAAGTTTCGTGCCCCGTCGATGCGCGAAGGAATTGAACAACACCCGGCAGGGGTCTCCACAGCGTCTTCTTGTTCCGGCTTCACAGCGCTCAGTGTCCGCCGTTTCACGCCAACTCCCCATGGATCAAAATGATTCGCAGCGGGTGGAGGGATCATGGCAACGGGTGGTCAGAAGCCCATCATTTCATGGTTTGTCTGCAATGAGGTGACGTGTTGTTCGTTCCGCCGGGTCGGGGAACGGAGGGAAGGGGCGTGTACGCCCCGAATGGTCGGCGTCAGGGTGAGAACAGACTGCTTTCTTGGATGAAAGCGGTAGGATCGACCCACGAAAACCAACTACCTAACCAAAGGGGGAGGATCAGGATGCCCTACAACGCAGTGGAAATGAAGGACTGGCAAATCTCCGAGGCAGCGGAAAAGAACATGCCCACTCCATGGGATTGGCAGGAAAAGCTCGGGTTACAGAAAGACGAAATCCTGCCCATGGGGCGTCTTTGCAAACTGGACTTCATGAAAATCATCAATCGGCTCAAAGACCGCCCGGACGGGAAATACATCGAGGTCACGGCCATTACGCCGACCCCCCTCGGTGAGGGCAAGTCGACCACTTCGTGTGGTCTTATGGAAGGTCTCGGCAAACGCGGTGTGAACGTGGGCGGTGCCCTCCGTCAGCCTTCCGGCGGCCCGACCATGAACGTCAAGGGAACGGCGGCCGGCGGCGGCAACGCGCTCCTCATCCCGATGACCGAGTTCTCGCTGGGCTTGACCGGCGACATCAACGACATCATGAACGCCCACAACCTGGCCATGGTGGCCTTGACGGCGCGCATGCAGCATGAGCGCAACTACAATGACGAGCAGCTGGCTCGCCTGACCAAGATGCGTCGCCTGGACATCGATCCGACCCGGGTGGAAATGGGCTGGATCATCGATTTCTGCGCCCAGTCGCTTCGCAACATCATCATCGGCATCGGCGGCCGTCAGGACGGCTTCATGATGCAGTCCAAGTTCGGCATCGCGGTGAGCTCCGAGATCATGGCCATTCTGTCCATCGTGAACGATCTGGCGGACATGAAGAAGCGCCTCAATGAAATCACCGTGGCTTTCGACAAGAGCGGCAAGCCGGTAACCACGGGCGACCTGGAAGTCGGCAACGCCATGACGGCCTTCATGCGCATGGCCATCAATCCGACCCTCATGTGCACGGCCGAATACAACCCCTGTCTGGTTCACGCGGGTCCATTCGCTAATATCGCCGTCGGCCAGTCCTCGATCATCGCGGACCGCATCGGCCTCAAGATGTTCGACTACCACGTGACGGAATCCGGTTTCGCGGCCGACATCGGCTTCGAGAAGTTCTGGAACGTGAAGTGCCGCTACAGCGGATTGAAGCCCCATGTTTCGGTGCTCACGACCACCATCCGCGCCCTCAAGATGCATGGCGGCGGTCCCAAGGTCGTGGCCGGTCTCGCACTGCCCGATGAATATACCAAGGAGAATGTGGCGTTGGTCGAAAAGGGCCTTCCCAACATGATCCATCTGATCGGTGTCATCCGGAAGGCCGGCATCAACCCGGTCGTGTGCATCAACGCGTTCCACACCGACACCAAGGATGAAATCGCCTTGGTCAAGAAGGCTGCTGAAGCGGCCGGCGCCCGCTGCGCGCTCTCCGAACACTGGGCCAAGGGTGGCGAAGGAGCCCTCGAATTCGCCGACGCCGTCCTCGACGCGTGCAAGGAAGAAAACGATTTCAAGTTTCTCTATCCGCTTGAGATGAAGTTGAGGGATCGTGTGGCTTTGGTGGCCAAGGAAGTCTACGGTGCAGACGGCGTGGCTTGGACGCCGGAGGCCGAAGCCAAGGCCAAGATGTTCGAGGCCGATCCCAAATACGATGAATACGCTACCATGATGGTGAAGTCGCACCTCAGCCTGAGCCACGATCCCACGCTCAAGGGTGTGCCCAAGGGCTGGACCCTTCCCATCCGTGACGTGTTGATTTACTCGGGCGCCAAGTTCCTTTGTCCGTGCGCCGGTACCATCAGCCTGATGCCCGGAACGTCCTCCAACCCGGCTTTCCGCCGCATCGATGTGGACGTCAACACGGGCGCGGTTTCGGGACTGTTCTAATGAGTACGGGCAAGTAACGTTTTCACGCGTCACCCAACGGGGGCAGGGCCGCGGTAGCCCTGCCTCTTTCACTTGAGGAGGAACAAGATGGCGGCCAAATTGCTGAAGGGTGCCGAAGTTGCCGCGGAAATCCGCGCGGAATTGAAAGCGGAAGTGGAAGCGTTGAAGGCCAAATACGGCAAAGTGCCGGGTCTCGTGACCATTCTGGTCGGAGAGAATCCGGCTTCCCAGAGCTACGTGCGTGCGAAGCAAAAAACGGCACATGAGCTCGGTTTCTACTCCATTCAGGACGATCAGCCGGCGGACCTTGCCGAGGACAAACTGCTCGCCCTGATCGACAAATACAACAAGGACCCCCAGATCGACGGCATCCTCGTTCAGCTTCCCCTTCCCAAACATGTCAATGAAAACAAAATCTTGCTCGCCATCGACCCGAGTAAGGACGTGGACGCCTTCCATCCGGTCAATGTCGGGAAGCTCATGATCGGAGAACCCGACTTCCTGCCCTGTACACCGGCCGGCATTCAAGAACTCCTGGTTCGCTCGGGAACCGAGCTCTCCGGTGCCGAAGTCGTTGTGGTCGGTCGTTCTAACATCGTCGGCAAGCCCATTGCCGTCATGTTGATGCAGAAGGGCAAGGGAGCCAACGCCACGGTGACTGTCGTCCACACCCGAACCAGGGATGTGAAGTTCCATACCAAACGCGCCGATGTGCTCATCGCGGCGGCGGGCGTCACCGAGTACGTCAAAGGCGACATGATCAAACCGGGTGCCGTCATCATCGACGTCGGCGTGAACGAGGTCGGCAAGACGGCGGACGGCAAGCGCATTCTCAAAGGGGACGTCGCTTTCGATGAGGCCGTTGAGATCGCCAGTGCCATCACCCCGGTCCCCGGTGGTGTCGGTCCCATGACGATCACCATGCTCATGAAAAACACGGTGCGCGGCTTCAAGGTGCACAACAACATCAAGGACTAGGAGTCGCCTCGGGAATACGGTCGGTACCAACGATGTGGGGCTTGGGCGGGGGATCATCCGCCGCGAAGACCGTGTGCCGGTGTTGAGCGCCGGCTTTACGGGTACTCTCCTCATCGTGGCTGCAGAGTCCATTCCTTGGGACGTCCAGGAACCTTCCATCCATCCGATCCATACCTGAAGCGGATGATCGACCCGTGGGTTGGTTTTGAACCCCACGGGTTTTTTTCTTTGCGCAGGATGGCGACTCGGTCGATACTATGACCGCACAGCAAGGCCGATGAAACGTTCGTAGGTTTCGGCCTGCACGAGGGCCCGGTGGAGCCGAAGGGGTTTTCCAGGGGGCTCTCTCCCCTGAATTCACTCTTCCCGGCAGGGGAGGCAATCCCTCTAGCCTGCCAAGGAGGTCTCCGAAGTGGCTGCAAACGATCGCATCACGGCCGTTCAGCTTGGGAGCTACCTGGATGAGCGCTTGGACGAAGGTCTGGAAATCTTGACCAAGCGCAATCCCGGGTTGCGATTCGAGAGAGAACAGCTGGTTCGTCTGGCTGTCGGATACGGCCTCAACAGCCTGTTCCGGCAGGAAGTGCGCAACAGGACGGAGCTGCCGGGGTTCTTTTTGAGGATCTTTCAGGAGGATCCCGAAGAGCGCATGGTGGTGGAGGATTTGTCCCTTCGAGGAGCCAGACTGCGGATATTCGCTCCGTACCAAGTGGAACGCAACGACATTCTCCGGATTCGATTCACTCTGGACGATCCGCCCGAAACCGAACTGGTGAAGACGGCGGTGATCAAGAACATCATTGGGCCTTCGGTAGGGGTGGCTTTCTTCGACCCCGCCCCGGACCCGCTTCTGGAGAGCTATTTGGCCAGGAAGATATCCTGAGGGGTTTGGAGGGAGAGCGAGCCCATCATGAGAAAAACGCACTGGGGAACGAAATCATCTCCTGCGAGGGCCTTTCTGCGGGTGGCTCTCGCCGTCGTGTTGCCCTGCTGTCTTCCATTCGGGTCCGCGTGGTCTCAGTCGCACCCAGGCCAGGGGACGGAAACCACAGGTCCCATCGTCCACCTGCCCGTTTTGACCCATGATTTCGGCGTCATCAAGTCCACTGTGCCGACTTATCAGCACGATTTTCTCGTCTATAACGTGGGGAGCGAGGTTTTGATCCTCAAGGAGGTCGTTGTCGGGTGAGGGTGCAACGCCCGTTTCGATCGGGCGATCCCTCCCGGTGGGAAGGGGACCATCACCCTCGTATTGGATCCGGCCAAATGCCGTGGCTCGACGAAAAAAACCGCCATCGTGCGCACCAACGATCCTTCCCACGATGTGCTCTGGCTCAATTTGACCTGGCGGTTCGACGGTTCATGAGCGCAACGGGTCGCCCGTCCAGGGATGGGGCGATGAACCACGCAGCTTTCTAGCTCAACCAGCGGATGAGGATGTCCTTGAGATCGTTCAGCCGGAACGGCTTGGACAGGTAGTCGTTCATGCCGGCGCCGATACACTTTTCCCGGTCGCCGATCATCGCGCTGGCGGTGAGAGCGATGATGGGAGTCACCCGGTCGCCCTTACGGGTTTCATAATCCCGCATCAGTCGCGTTGCCTCCAATCCATCCAACACGGGCATCTGGCAGTCCATGAAGACCAGGTCGAACGGCTCGGATTGAAACATTTCCAGAGCCTGACGGCCATCCGATGCGATCTTCACCTCCATTCCGATCAAGCTCAGCATCTCGTAGGCGACTTGTTGGTTGACAAGGTTGTCTTCCACCAGAAGAATGCGCCTGGACCCAAGACCTCCGGTATCTCCCTTTTCCTCCGCCCCCGCTTTCTCGGGGGTCTTCAGGGTCCTGCTCCCTGTGAAGTCGCCGCAGCCACATCGTACCACCAAAGCTTCATAGAGGGCGGCATGCCGCACCGGCCAGGGCAAGATGGTAATCCGATCTTGGAAATCTTCATACAGGTGAAACTCACGGAGGGGGCACAACAACAGCGTTGGAGGGCCAGATCGCAGCCCGTCGTCCGACAGCCCTTTGAGAAGCTGGAGAGGGCTCATATCCTTGATCCGCCTGCCGACGAGGATGCAGTCCACGTCCCCCTTGTGAATCAGCTGGAGTGCCTGTCGGCCACTTCCAGTGGCGCTGTAATGAACCTTCCAGCCGTCCAGGTAGTGGATAAGACCCGCGCGCAGGAGGGCGTTGTCCTCGATGAGCAACAGATTCATGCCTCGCAGCACTTGATTGGACACCGAGATCTGGGTCTGGACGAGCGGAAGGGTCAGCCAGAACCGGAAGGTGGACCCCTCGCTCGGACGGCTTTCGACTTGGACCCTGCCTCCCATCAAAGCAATCAGTTGGCGGCTGATCGCGAGCCCCAGGCCGGTACCACCATACTGCCGCGTGCTCGAGGTGTCCGCCTGAGTAAACGGCTCAAACAGGTTCGCCTGGACCTCAAAGGGGATGCCAATGCCGGTATCGCTCACCTCGAACAACAGGTTCGCCTCCTTCTGGTCCATCCGTTCAAGGGACACCCTGAGCTCGACCCAGCCGGATTCGGTGAACTTTACCGCATTGCTCAATAAATTCAGCAAAATTTGGCGCAAACGCAAGGGGTCTCCCATGACGCGCTGCGGAACATCATTGGTCACCAGGCAGTTGAAGGTCAAGCCCTTACGGTCGGCACGCTCCGCCAGCAGAAACGCCGCATCCTCAACCGTTTCCCGCACGTCGAGTTCCACGGTCTCCAATTGCATCTTTCCAGCCTCGACTTTCGAGAAATCCAGGATGTTGTCAATGATCCCCAAAAGCGTTTCGGCAGAATGATGAGCGGCGTCAGCGTACTGGCGTTCAGCGGCCTTGAGGTCGCCACACCTGAGCAAGGACAACATGCCCAGAACCCCGTGGATCGGAGTCCGAATCTCATGGCTCATGTTGGCGAGGAAATCCGCCTTGGCTTTCGCCGCGGCTTCGGCGGCCCGCTGAGCGCTCTCGAGCTCCAACTGCGTTTTTCTGCGCTGGAGGGCGTTCAGGAAGATCTCGGCAACCACCCGTAACAGGAGCATGGTGTCGCGGCGCCACGAAATCGAGCCGACTCCAGTGCCGAATCCGAGAAAACCCAGAACCTGGGAGCCCGAGGCCATGGGAACGGCGGCAAGGGATCGAAGTCCCAGTCCCTCAAACCATGACCGTTCGAAGGCTGCTTGCTCCGGGAGCGGTGCGTCTTCGGAAAGGTGGATGGTCTCCAGTTGGTCGAGCCGTCCCATGACCCACGATAACCTCTCCGTTTCCAATCCCTCAAGGTCATCTTCAATGGGCTTGCCTCCGGGAGCGTGCCACTCGTGGACCGTCGCGATGGTTTGCCGATCCTCGGAAAACAAAACCAGGATGGCACGCTCAACTCCCATGAATGCAGCAAGTTGCCCTAGCGCCCTGCGGATTCCCCGTTCGATCCCCTCGAGCGGAAGATTGATGAAGTGCGTGGAGATGGACGTGAGCAGCGACTCGAATTCGAGCCGAAACTGAAGGGCACTTTCCGCCTGTTTGCGCTCGAGGATCTCCCCACGCAGCGTCGCATTGAGTGCTTCCATCTCCTCGTTTTGCCGCGAGAGGTGGGTGACGAGCGCGCTCTTGTCGAGGGCCAGGCGCAGAGAGGTCAGCACAAGCCGGTTTTGCGTCTTCCCTGCCTTGAGCAGGAACAGGAGGTAGAGGACCATGAAGACGGCGGCTGTGACGTGGAGAACATCGGCGTGGCTCAGGAAGACCAGGGTGATCGGTGTCAGGGTTGGCAGCAAATACGCGACGTAAGCAGGATAAATGGGGGAGAGGACGGTCATGGCGGCCGCGGCCACGCCGGCCAGGACGAATGTCGTGAAGAACTGATGAGGGACCGAGCTCGCGGGGACGAACAGTATCCCCGCGCATCCCCACAGCACACCGGTCCCCGCCGCGCCGATCCCGTACCACAATCCCCAATGCTCGGCCGTGGTCGTTCGTGCTGCGCTCCGGTTGTAAGCGTGGACAAGCCCCATTCGCGAGAGGAGCACGCAGGTGACGACGATGAGCCAAGCGACCGCGGTTCCTTTGGCGGCTTGAGGCCACTGGATGTACGTCAGAAGCGCGGCGTTGATCCAACTAACGATCAACCCGGCGTACGCATCGGCATAGAGCAAGCGAACCTGAGAGGCAAGCACATCAGAAGTTTCGGAGCTCTCTGATCGGCTTCCCGCACCGTGCAACAGTCTTTGCAAGATGGATTGCAGCCAAGACCGGTTCGTTAGGTGTTGGTGCATCGTTCCCGTCCCGTGTTCAAAAGCGTCTTGACGCCGCACGGATGGCTTCAGACTGACCCGTGGATTCTTGAGCGATCCTCAGGGCTTCATTTGCCTTGCCAGCTGACCAGAGATCGGATTCCTCCCTCGATGGACGCGCTCCTGACGCCGGTGCAGGTGAGTCGAATGAAGTTCAGGTACTTGTCACGGGTTGAGAAAATGGTCCCCGGCACGAGGCCGATCCCGCGCTCCCGCGCTGCAAAGCAAAACACCTGTGAAACGATGCCCGTTGGCAGCTCGACCCAGAGGACCAGACCTCCCGAAGGGCCCGTGAACTTCGTCTCGGGCTGAAAGCAGGAACAGATGGCAAGCCGCTTTGCATGCATTTGTTTTTCGACGGCGGCACGCAGGCGTCTCAAATGACGATCGAATTTCCCTGTCCCCAGGAATCCCGCGATCACCCCCTGCCCTTCGAGCTCCACGTAAGCCCGAGAGACCGTCGTCACACTCGTGCGCATCTTGGCACTCATTCGCCTCGGGGGCGGAATCCGGTCGCCGGGTTTGAGGACCCCCGATTCGATCAGTTGGAGGATGTGTCGGCCGATGCGTGCGGAGCGATAAGGCGAGGAACGGGTGGAACAGGTGAGCATGTCGACTCCGGAGTGCAACTGTAAGGATTGATCTTCGCATCATCTGCGTCTGTCGGCATTATAGATTAGCGCCATAATCAACATCAACCCTCAATACGTGAGCACATGGCTCCCGGAACAGAAGGCCGACTGCCAGGGGGGAGAAGATCATGGCCAAACAAAGATGCTGTCTGACGCGGACGGACTGCGGTTGCCTCATTGATTCGTACTGGAAACATGACCTGTGAGCTGTTGATCGCCCCAACGCACATCCCACCGAACGTCTCCTGCCGTATCAGGTGGATCGCGTCGCCATCGATATCGTCGAGCTGGGTGCGGGTGCGCTGCATGCGACGGAAGCGTATGGAACCTGCCGGATCGCCTGCATCAAGGAGACGCTGTGCATGACGAGCCGTGAGCGGCCGAGCGACTACCTGCTCAAAGCCGGGGAACATCTCCTGTTGCGGGGGCGGAGCGAAGTCCTTGTCTCCACATGCGGCGGGGGAGCTCGAATCCAGATCGGCCGGTCGTGAGCGGTTCCGGGCAACCGGCGTGCCGACCCAAAGGAACTCTAGCGCACGAATCCGCCCCCGATGCCGAAGTGTCTATTGCGCAACCGGATCTTGAAGCCCATAATGGACCGCGCATCGCCTTCCTCCGAGGTTAGGGAGATCGACGGATGGCTCCGGCCGGGTCCGGACCCTTCGGTCAGAGGTAGGCAAGGACACTTTTCGGGATGAAAGGACGTTCGGGCATGGCGAGGAAAGTGAAAGCGACCAAGACGACCACGAAGAAAAAGGAAAAAGCTGCCAAGTCCAAGCCCCAGGAGGGAAAGCCGCATGAGCACGGGGTGGAGGCCCCGGCCGGGGAAGTTCCGAAACTCGAGGTCGGGGTAACCTCGGCGCCGGAATCCCCGAGGGCCGACGTGCCGACCGTGGCTCCATCCGTGGCCATGACGACTCGCAAAGTGGCGGCGGTACCGGCCACCGTGCGGGAGGAGGTGACGGAGCCCGAATCTCGCGTGGCATCACCGGAGCCGATGGTCACGGGACCTCCTCTAACGGGCATTCTGGCTATCCTTAAAGTGGAGACCGAAGCCGAGGCGGGCGTCACCCTGAAGAACCTTGAGGCTTACCGGGCCTATCTGCAGACTTTTCTGGAGAAGCCGGTCCGCGTGCGGGGGAGGGAGCCGTTTGGTTGGGAACGACCTTACGCTTGGGGACTTCGGGATCAGGCCGCATATGAGCGGCGCCGAGCACTGTGCCCATCCTATCTCGATGAGCTTGAAATCGTCGGGTTCGAAGAGGAGCTGGACTTGACGGACGGGATCCGTGTTCAGGTTTCTCGTCCCAGTGACGGCAAGTCGTTCGTCCTTGGCCTCGTTTCACTCCAAGCTGCGGATCCGGCTGCAGGACACGCGCCGATCCTGGATGAATTCTTCTCCTGGTTCACTCAAGCCCGCTGAGCGTTGCGAGGTCCAAAGACCTTCGACGCCCTGCGTGCCGGGCGGTTGCACGACCGCCCGGCCGCGCAACCGCGCCCCACCCTCGGAGTTCCCTCCATCAACTCCGAAGCACTTTTCGGAACTTCGGGCTGAGCGGGTAGACAAAGATTTCCTTGGGAACAAGCCCTTCTTTTTTCCGCTCCTTGTCCATTCGTCCCCGTCCCGTCGTGGTCCCCAGATGGATCCAGTTGGCGGCCCGGTAACAGGTGCCCCGAAATCGGGCCGTATCGACCAGGGTTTCCAAGAGAACCGGCGTGTAACCGTACAGCTCATGCCAGTCGCGTGACAGGGACCTGGGAACGAGGGAGAGCACGAAACTGGCCAGATTCCGGACTTGAACCCAGGGCAACAGGAGGAAACGACTGTTGTTGACGATTCGCTGCAAATTGCGGGTGCGCTGCTCATCGTCCCAGCCAATCCAGGAATCACGGGGGGCCATGCGCCATGCGGCACTGGAAAACTGGAGGCAGCCGACATGGGCGCACTCGCCGCTCCGAGTCTGAGCCTCGATGAAGTAGCGCAAGGAGGCGCCATAGGGGATCCGGTACCCGAGGTAATGGTACCGTTCCACGTATTCGTACCAGAGCTGTCTCGCCTCCTTTGAGTCCACTCGAACCAGGGTGACGGCCGCAAAATCCCCGACCGAGCCCGTTATGGCAGGGCCGGGATCGCTGCGGTGCGTCGTGACAATTCCTTTCTTTCGCTCTTTGGTGCTCACGTTGCGTGGCTTGGGGAGCTTGAGCACCCCTCTGGCTTCGAGATGATCGAGCAACTGGCGACACTCCATGGTTTTCAGTCTGCCGTTCTGGCGCTTCCAGGTGAAGAGCTCACAGACAGTGTTCGCCAGCTCATTACGGCTTAGTCCCGAGCAATCGTTGACAATATCTCGGATTTCCAAGAGCTCTTCCTCGTGGAATACGCGGCCAAGAATCTGAACGCTCCATTCGCTGGACACGGTCGCACCTCCTCACAAAAGGGATCCGGGAATTCCATCCAGCTTGAATATAGCCTCGTCCATGGCAATTGTCCCGAAAAATCTCGCGAGAGGGGGAGTTCGCGGTGCCAACGGCTCCCAAGAGCCCGACGGATGAGCCGATCAATTCTCGAGACTGTAGGATTCTGGCACCAGTCGCTGCATTCAGAAAGATACACTCTGGGGAACCTCCAATGGACAATATCCCATCCGCGGGAATGTGAGGCTGTTACAGAACTCACACGCACCCCACAACCTTCATTCGCGCGCGGGCGATAAAACGCTTTTGTTCTGAGATTTCTGGGGCCTCCCCTCCGCAGGGGTGACGAGAATCAAGGGTCTTGGAGCAGTCTCTTGAATCGAGGTGAACGGGAGGGTGGTGGAGATGGGCTGAATGAGACTGGATGGGGCACGAGGTGACCCAGACTGGCGTCACCTCGTGCAATGGATCGGAGGGTTATTTTCAGGGGGCTCGGCTGAAGTCATGGCATGACGAGCAGTTGATGCCCTTGTTGGTGTGGCGCGGGTGAACCGCCGTGAAGGAATACGTTTTGGAGCCGTGACAATCGTTGCACAGGTCGGTGGTGGGTTTCTTGGCCGCGTACCCGATGCTCTTGAGGTTCATTCGGGTGCTTGTTCCTCCGTGACACGTCGTGCAGGAGTTATTGTATCCCAGGGCCTGTTCCTTGGGGGACACCTCATGAAAGAGTCCCATCCAGCGTTCCGTGCTTTGATAATCGTAAACGCTTTTGGGCCAGCCGACGCCTTCCTGGCCCAGTGGAACGGCGTTGACCAGGTCTCCCTCCATGTAAAAACGACCGATCTTCAGGGGAAGCAGGTATCGTGTCACCAAGTCGATGGGCTGGGTCGCCGTATGAACCTTGAAGGGATACAGCTTCGCCCCCGCAGTCGCCGGTGAGGCATCGACCGGCCCCGCCATCAGGACATTGCCGTTGGGTTGCACCGTGGCGGGAGTGCCGAAGTTATAGAATTGGGAAGAGCCGTTCCAGAACTTGTATTTCGGCGTCACGTTCCCCTGCATCGTTCTTGCGGGATCATACAGGCCCGTGGTGGTGTTGAGCTCGCCGGGGGCATCCCACTCCCGGAACATGTCCGTAGGTGCCGCCTTGGCGAATGTGGGAATATGGCAGGTCGTACAATGGACCCGTTTGACGTGATACGCGTTGATGTTGGAATTGCTGTGGGGCGGAGTGGCCGTATGGCAGGTCACGCAATCCGGTTTGGTCCCCTCCTCGATCCGCAGGTCGACACCGCGCCCAGAGATCTTGTGAGCCGAAACGGTATGGCATTCGGTGCAATGGAAGTCCTCGCCCCCCTGAGAAGCCGAAGCCATGTGCACGTCAAAGGTTCGCGAAGGCGGATTCCGATGGGCTTCCTCGATGTCCCCACGCTTGAAGTTGTTGCCACCCCCGGACTTGGTGTGGCAGTTCAAACAGGTATCGCGGGATGTGGGACGGATGTCCGCGGCCGCCTCGAGGATCGTCATTCCCATGGCGTCTTCATCGGGGATGTAACGCGTTTTCGTGGCCGGGTCCACGGTCCGCTTGTAGTTGGGGGCATGGCAGACCAGGCAGTCGATATTGGCCAGATCGGCATCCGTCGGGTTGGCGGCTTTAGTCGGCTTCGCCCCCAGACCCGGATGGCACTTCAGGCAGCCGCCGTCCACCGATTGGCCGTAAATGTTGGTCAACTTTCCGATCAGGTTGATGTCGGGGTAGATACAAAAGTCGTTGATGGCTCCGAACTTGCCCGACCATTGGTAATGCTCGGACTTGTAAACCTGGACCGCCTGCTGACGGTGGCAGCTCAAGCACGTTGACGCCCCGGCATAGGAGTCGAAACGTCCGGCGTGGGAGCCTTGAACGGGCGGCGCAGGAGCGTCCACGATGGTGACCTGCTTGGTGGAGGTTCGGGTCACTCCGTTTTCCGTGTAGGAGGCTCCAATCGTCACGACCTGATTACCCGTCACGAGTGAGGCCGTCAGGGTGGCTCCGTTGAACACGGCATAAGGGGAGTTTTCCGTCATTGTCGCCGTGACGGGCTTGGTGCTCTGATCGCTCATGGTTGCCGTGACCGGGAACGTGACACTGGTCCCCTCGTTCATCGTGGAGGGTCCCCCAATGGAAATGGAAAGCAACGCGGGCGCAAGGTTGAGGATCTGGATGGACTTGCTCGCGGTGCGGGTGATCCCAGCCTCGGTGTAGGAGGCTCCCAGCGTGACGGTCTGGTTGGAAGGTACTTCAGAGGCCGTCAGCCGGATTCCGGTAAGGGACGCATAGGTAGAGTCTTCAGTCATGGTGGCGGAAACGGTCTTGGTGGAACCGTCGGAGAAAGTGGCCGTGACCGGGAAGTCCGCGGAACTATTCTCATTGAGGGAGCTAGGCCCTCCGATGGAGATGCTCTGAAGGGTCGCGGCCTTCGGGGTGTCAAGGATCTGGATCGTCTTGCTCGCCGTGCGGGTGATCCGCCCTTCCCGATAGGTGGCACGGAGGGTGACGGTCTGGTTCGAGGGTACTTCAGAGGCCGTGAGGTGGATGCCGGACAAGGATGTGTAAACCGAGTTTTCGGTCAGGGTGGCGGGAACGGTCTTGGTGGAGCCGTCGGAGAAAGTGGCTGTGACCGGAAAGTCCGCCGAACTGTTCTCAAGGAGGGATGTCGGCCCTCCAATGGCAATCCTGGAGAGCATACTCGAACGGAGCACGCACTCGTCATCGACGATTTGGACTTCGTGGGTCTCGCTCCTGGTGATGCCGCCGAGCGTGTGCGTTGCCGTCACGGTCACCATCTGATCTTGGCAGCTCGGTACGGATTTGGCCCTCAGCCTTCCCCGGCCGACGATGGCGTAAGTCGTCTTGTCCAGAGACCAGCGGGTGCGAGGATTGACCGTTACGTCCGTGGGCTGGCCGTCGATGGTCGCAACGGCGCGAAGCTGAATCAATGATCCATCGGCGACAGTGCTCGGTCCTGAAATCGAGATCGATTCCAGCCGCTCTTGCGCAAAAGCAGCCGAATAGCCCCAGGCGATCGAGAAGACGATTGCAGCCAGCCAAAGCAGCAGCCTGCAAAAAAGATCCTTGTTCATGGGTTCCACGGTCTGGAAGATGGATGACTCTTGGTCCATGAGGTGCATTCCTCTATTCGGTTTGTGATTCGTCGGTCCCTGGGCTGGTCCCTCACCAGGGGCACCCACGGCCGCCGTTCGGCTCCTGAGCCGCGGCACGCCGATCCTGCTTGCGTTCTCACCTCCTTCCCTTGAAAATCCTCGTCGGGGTCCCCTCAGAACAGGGGGGCAGTCCACTCATTCGGATTCATGGGACCCAAATGCCTTGCAGACTAAGCAGGAACTATGCCGAAAAAAACAGAAATTACAGAGGTGTGGGAATAATAAGAGAATTTCTCTGAAAGTCAACCGGGTCGCGAATTTTGTTCCGCGCCTCATGGCCCACTTTCGCCAAAACCTTGACCAAGCGGGTTAACATTGAGGGACAATTGGTTAACGGCATGCAGAGTTTGAAAGATAATGTCATGGAATAATGAAAGGTTAGATTCTAGGGGCGAAACGAAACGAAGGGGGCGTTCAGCTCGGGTCTTAGCTCGCCACGAGATGGGACGGCTCTTCAATGAGGGAGAAGGGAGGCTCGGCGATGAAAGAGCCGGATTTCACGGTGATCAAGGAAGGCTTCTATCTGGTGAACCGGCCGGAAGTGAGAGGGTACCCATGGTATCTCATGCGACGGCCTGGAGAGGGAACCTATGCCGAGGTGGTCAACGACGTTGAGGTGGGGCTCTTCATTGCTCCTTGGCCCTTCAACCGGCGGATGCTGGTTGAAAGCCACACGGATCCGGGTCTCCGGAAACTCTGGGATGAATCGGTTGTTTCGGATGTGATTCTTTGGGCCCACGCCGAGATCCTGCTTCAGCTCGCCACCGAATTGAGCTGAGGATGCAGTTTGCCGGGCCAAGAAGGGGGAGCGGGGTTGCCGACTCCGGTCAGCGGCCTCGGATGGATGGGTTGGGGGGTACCGCTTGAATCTGAACCCATAGGAGATTATCTACTTAACATGGAGAAACATGATGGATGAGTTAGGGGCCCCGCCAACGTGGACGGTACAAACGCTCAGAAGGGACGGACCATGCAGCTTTGGGACTACAACACGTTTTTTGATCAACATGAGCGGCAGATGTATTATGTAGGGTTTCTGAAATCAGCCGATACCTGGTTCCCGCTTTGTTCCTTGAGCGACCCGCCGCGCACCACCAAGTTCGACACGTTGCTGATCGCTTCCAAGTATGATGACATGGAAAGTCTGGTCAACGCTTATGCCGAAAGGCTCCCCAAGGTGGAGCAGACGTTTGTGCATTACCTCATGAAGGAGGAAATCGGCAACATCATGGACACGTATGCGCTCAAACACCTGGCCATGACTCACGAAGAGGTGGAGGAGGGGGGCTGCGGGTGCGGATGCGGCTGCTCCTGAGAGCAGCCCGAAGGCAGGCATACACGGGTTGCGCGCGTGGGGCCGAGCACCGGGATTTTGTTTGGGGCGGCGGGGAATTCTGTTGGAGGAGGTGGCAAATGGCCCGCATAGTGTATTGTCATCCAAGCTTGACCAAACATGCCTATCACATTTTCACGGACCTCGATTTCTGGGACACTCGGAAACTGGTCGGCGGCCTGGCTACGGTCAAGCGCAATTTCGCCAGCAAGATGTCAGGCGATGACTACCCGACACAGGTTGTCGGCGATACGTTGAGTCCGGCGGCCATTCGGACCATTGAGAGGCGTATCAAGCAGGCCATTGCATCCCCTGCTCGACACGTGATCGTTCGGTCCATGATCACGGACGGCTATTTTGAATTTGATCCGCTCCGTTTCTACCCGGAACGATGGAGCAGGAGTCGAATGCTCTATTTCACAAACCTTCGGTTGCCGCACACCCAAGGCGTTGTATCCAATCCGTACCAGGTTGCCCGGGTATACTGGGTGGGGGATCGCATCCGTGTCGACCGGGTCCAGCGCGCGGAGAAGTTTGATCCGGTGATCCGCAACGCCCGGGAAGCCAGGCGGAGCTTTGTAGTTCCAACATGTTTCTGACCGGGGGGTTTCCCTGCGGGACATTTCTCGGTCCTCCCATCATCCTCTCGTGCACGTCCGATCTTTCACGACGACCCCGGTTGTGCAAATCCTTTCCAAGCCTGAAAAACGTTTGACAACACAAGTCTGATTCGCTATTGAAATGATGGCTCTGTATCGAGAACAGGTCTCCTCTCTCATCCGGGAGCACATGCTGCGTTGAACCTGCCGATCGTGTCACACTGTCGCACCGCTCTCACTGATCCATGGGGTCTTTTCGCGAGAGAAGGTCCCCATGTTCTGATATGTCTCGGCCTAAATGCGTGTGGAGCTCAACCGAGCTCCACGGAGACGGATGCGTTGTTCTGGCCCAGAGGCGCACCTCGCAGGCCTTGAGGCGCACCTGGCGTCAGCATTCATTAACACCCCACTGTGCTCCGTTCGGGGCGATTTTTCACAGGAGAAGGGTCCACAGGCTCATTTCGCCGGTGGGATAAATGAAAAAAAGTACAAATTTGAAAGGAGGATCTTACCTTGGCTTTCCAACCCCCTAAACAGATCTATTCCGGAAGCATTCGTGAAGTGACCCTTGGCACAGGCGATAAGGCCGTTACGGTCGGCGGACGGGCGGCGTACCCGTTCCATTCGTTTGAAGGTGCAATGCCCAATCCTCCCCGGGTGGCGATGGAGGTCTGGGACAAGGACCCCAGCGAAGACTGGTGTGAGGCGGCCAAGGAGCCGTTCAAGGACGTGCTGGCCGATTCGGCGGCCTGGGCCAAGAAGTGCGTCGAGCAGTACGGTGCCGAAATGATCGTTGTTCAGACGAAGAGCGCCGATCCCAACGCCGACAACCGCGCGGCAGCTGATGTCGCTGCAACCGTGAAGAAAGTCGTGGATGCGGTGGATGTACCGGTCGTAGTTTGGGGCGTCGCCAATCACGAAAAAGACATCGAGGTGATGCGCGCGGTGGCCGAGCAGTGCGCCGGCAAGCGCCTCCTCCTCTCACCGGTTGAGGAGGGCGACTACAAGCAGATCGGTGCCGCCTGTCTCGGCTACAAGCACGCCGTGGCTTCCTCCTCGCCCATCGACGTGAACCTCGCCAAACAGTTGAATATCCTTCTGGGCAACCTCGGTGTGAGCAACAAAGACATCATCATCGACCCCACGACCGGTGGTCTCGGCTATGGGTTGGAGTACACCTATTCGGTCATGGAGCGCATCTCCCAGGCCGCTCTGACCCAGGAAGACGAGAAACTCCAGCAGCCGATCATCGCCAATGTGGGCAATGAAGTCTGGAAGTCCAAAGAGGCCAATCTGTCGGCTGAAGAGGCTCCCAATCTGGGCGATCCCAAGACTCGAGCGGTTCTCATGGAATGCATCACCGCCGTCGACCTGATGTTGGCCGGTGCGGACATTGTGGTGCTGCGCCATCCGGATTCGGTGAAGTTGGTCAAGGATTTTATCAAGAAGATGTCCTAAAGGATCCGGGTTCAGGGCTCATGATCTCCGGCTCCGCCCGGCCGGGTGCCTGGATAACCCATGACAAACACCCCATGAAGGGGACGTGAGGGAAAGAATATGGCCGAAGAAAAAAAGAAAGAGAAAGTATTGAATTTTCGCGACATGACGACCTGCGACACGACCCTGCAGATGCTGC
>CAZGQL010000017.1:47775-49081 GCA_964527905.1 uncultured Syntrophobacteraceae bacterium | reverse complement strand
GTTGTGGCCGTAGAACCAGAGGAGGATCGCGTCGGGAATCCCGACCAGGGCCCCAGTGTCCGGCTTCCAGATCACGTTGCCGATGAAATAGGTCGTGCCCGTCATGACCACGGCGGCGCAGGCGTACCAGATGGAAACGTACAGGATGGGCTCCCGGCGGTTTCGGATCGTCATGATCAGATTATAGGACACCAGGCCGAACGCCACGACGATCAGAACATCCACCGGCCAGATGAGCTCCGCGTATTCCCGCGCCTGGGTGAACCCGAGGGACAGCCCCACCACGCCCACCAGGACCGTGACATTCCACACCACCACGGTGATCAGCCCCAGCCGTTCGTTGTGGAGCGGGCTTCGGGTCAGCTTCGGGACGTAGTAGTGGGCGGCGGCCAGAAGCCCCGGTGTCACGAACCCGAACAGGACCAGGTTCACGTGGATGGGCCGGATGCGCCCGAACTGCAGAAACCCGATGTTGGCCAGGAAGTCGGGAGCGATGAGGTACCCGGCCGCCAGCACCCCGACGGTCGTGGCGACGGCGAACCAGGCGGCGGAGGTGAGGCAGAAGGCCCTCGCGGTGCGGTACGTGTTGTTTTCGTCAGCCATCATGGGCGCCACGGATTCGTTCCCCTGTCCTCAGTTGTGGCAGGCCAGCCAACAGTCGACGTTGGCTTTCCGCTCGCGGTGGCATTCGATGCAAAAGTGCATGTAAAAATACTTTCCCCGGATGCGGTCCATGGTTTCCACCGGGCCGTGGCATTCCTGGCAGGCGACTTCCTTCCTGATGTGGCGCTGGTGGTTGAAGACCACGTGCTCGGCCAGGTAGTTGGCCTTCTTCCAGGGGGTCGGGGTCCGGGTATCGTAATAACGGTGCTCTTTCTGGATCTGCGGGTGGTTGGCGATGATGTACTTGTGGCAGTGGAGGCACTTTTCCACCGGCGGCAGACCGGGGTGAATCGACTGGGCCGTGTATGGGTGACAGTAGTCGCACTGGATGGCCTTCACGTTCACGTGCACGCGGTGGCTGAAGGGGATGGGCTGCACGGCCCCGATTTCCGTGCCCGGCGTGTGATAAAAAAGGACCAGCAGGGCCAGGCTTGCCCCGACGCCGAGAGCCACGAGGGCGATGGCACCGCGGTTTTCGGAGAGCGGAAGCTTCAGGAGCCGCGCCGCGAGGAGCCCCGCACCGACAAGCCCCGCCAGAGTCAGGATCATGGTCCACACGCTCATCCGGCGGCCTCCCTTCCCGGGGTGCGGGCCAGTTCCGGAAATTCCCGCAAAAATACCGCCAGTGCCACCCGCATCAGCC
>CAZGQL010000017.1:27817-47765 GCA_964527905.1 uncultured Syntrophobacteraceae bacterium | reverse complement strand
AGGAAGCCCAGACTGATCAGGATGTCGCTCACGCCGAACGGAAGCCCGCGGGTGGAGGGCAACAGGGGTGAGCCCAGCAACAGCAGGTGCTCGAGCCACATCCCCGCGATGACCAGGGAGCACAGGAGAATCATCGGGCGCGGCAGGGTCTTGATCTTTCGGTTCAAGAGCACGCCAAAGGGGATCACGAAGCAAACGATCAGCACCGTCCAGGCGACCGCTCTCCAGGGGACCGCCATGGTGCGCTCGATCACGTAAGCCGTCTCCTCGGGAATGTTCCCGTACCAGATCACCACCAGCTGGACGTAAAAGAAGTCCGCCCACACCAGGCAGAACGCAAAGAAGAGCTTTCCGACGTCGTGAAACTGCGATTCCATGAGGCGAAACCGCTCGTCGGAGCGCTGGTGCAGGGACGCCGCCAGGATGATCAGCGCGCCCAGTCCGACGTAGAAGGCCTTCACGAACGTGTAGGGCCCGAAAAGGGTCGAAACCCAGTGGGGGTCGGCGGCCATGACCAGGTCGGTCCCGAGGAGCGACAGCACCAGGGCGAAGGCCGCGATGTAGGCGATGCCCAGGACCCGCATGCGACCGGCGATGCGATCCCGGTCGAGGGGCCCATCCCCGCGCAGCCGGTTGAGGGTCGAGCGCAGCCACCCGCCCCCCTCGGCCGGATCCAGCTTCAGGAGCAGCGCGTGCGCCACGTAGGCCAGTCCGATCAGGTACAGGATGAGCAGCCCCACGCAGTCGCGCGCGAACAGGAATGGCAGGTTGAGCCAGACTTCCTTCCCGTGCAGGTGGTGGTCATGCAGCCACGGGAAGATGTGGGTGCTCCCGGCGAACAGCAACAGGAACAGCACGAACGAGACGGGGAAAAACGCCGCGAAGGATTCCGAAAGCCCCTCCAGGGGAGCACTCCATCGGGCGCGGACCGTCGTCATGATGACGGAGAACAGCAGCGCTCCCTGGGCGATGGCGGACCAGAGCAGAAAGTTGACGAGGTAGGCCAGCCAGGCACGGCCGGCTTCCTCCCCGGCAGCTCCCTTCGCGAAGGCCGCGGCGCCGACGAGCATCAGGGCCCCATACAGGGGCCAGCGCAAGGTTTTGAGCTTCATGCCGTTCATCACGACGACTTTTTCATGCAGTGATCCTGCCGTGGGCAGTCTCGATCAATCAAAAACCCTCGCCTCGCCGCCCTTTTCCGTGAAAAAGGCGACCAACTGCTCCCGCTCCTCGCGCGCGCAGGCGGCCAGCACACCGTAATGCTCGCCGGAGCACCTGGGATCGTAGCGCTCCAGGTTCATCCGGTCGGGCAGCCGGGACTGGTGCAGGAACCCGATGAGATTCCCGAAGATGGCGAACAGGATCGTGAATTCGAACCCGACGATCACAAAGGGCACCAAGGCCACGACGGGCTTGCCCCCGACGATCAGGCTCCAGCGGGTCGCCGTGAAAATGGCCAGGGCAAAGCCGGTAAAAAACCCGGTGATCCCGCCGGCCAGCGTGAACCAGCCGACCTTGCTGGGCTTGACCCCCATGGCCCGCGCCAGGGCTTCGCTCGGAACCGGGCTGTGCACCCGGATCACGGGCCAGCGCGCAGACCGGTGCCCCAATGCCCGCACGGCTTCCACGGCCTGGTGCTCGTTCCGGAAAAGCCCCATCACGTGGGTGTCAGTGGCCATGGCCTTCCCCCTGAACGAGCGTTTCCTTCATCTCCGTCATGGAAACCGAGGGCAGGTGCTTGCAGAACAGCACGAACAGAAAGAAAAAGAGACAGAAGCTTCCCAGCATGACTCCGAGCTCCACCCAGCTGGGCCGGTAGAGGCCCCAGGCGTTGGGCAGAAAATCGTGGGCCACCCCACCGATGATGATGACGAATCGCTCGTACCACATGCCGAAGTTCACGACGATCGAAAGACCCATGAGCCACGCCAGGGACGTGCGGATCTTCCGGAAGGCGAAGAGCAGCGGCGTCAGCACGTTGCACGTGACCATGATCCAGAACCCGTAGGCGTAGTCCCCGGTGAGCCTCCAGCGGAAGGATTCGATCTCCACCACGTTGCGGCTGTACCAGGCGATGAAAAGCTCCGTGCCGTAGGCAAACCCGACGAGCAGCCCCGTGAAGATGATCGTCTTGGCGACGCTTTCCAGGATGTGCTCCGTGATGATGCGCTCATACCCGAAAACCCACCGCAGCGGGATCATCAGGGTCAGCACCATGGCCAGGCCCGAATGGATGGCGCCCGCCACGAAGTAGGGCGCAAAGATCGTCGTGTGCCACCCCGGAACGATGCCCAGGGCGAAGTCCCAGGAAACCACGCTGTGCACGGAAACCACCAGGGGCGTCGCCAGGGCGGCGAAGAACAAATAAATCCGTCCGTAGTGCCGCCACTGCTCGTGGGCCCCCGTCCATCCCAGGGAGAGGACCGTGAAGACTTTCCTGCGAAAACCCTCGGCCGAATCGCGGATGCGGGCGAGGTCCGGCAGCATGCCGGTGTACCAGAACAGAGAGCTCACCGTCAGGTACGTGCTGATGGCCACCACGTCGAACATGAGGGGCGATTGAAAATTGGGCCACAGGTCCCTTTGGTTGGGAAGGGGCAGCATGTAGTGAACCACCCAGAGCCGCCCGAGGTGGATGAACGGGAACAGCCCGGCCGTGCAGACGGCGAAAACCGTCATGGTCTCGGCGGCCCGCGCGATGGGGTTGCGCCAGCCCGCCCGAAGCAGGTGCAAAATGGCGGAGATGAGCGTTCCCGAGTGGGCGATTCCGACCCAGAAGACGAAGTTCACCAGGTAGATGCCCCAGGCCACCGGGATGTTCTGGCCGCCCACCCCGATGCCCGTGGCGATCTGGTACGCCCAGCACGCGGCGCCGATCAGGACCCCGAGGAACAGCACCCCCACGCCGAGCCAGTACTTCCGCCCGGCCGGGTGCAGCGTGTCGAGCACCGTGGCGTCGATTTCCTTGAAGGTCAGGGGCGGCGCGGCATCAGGGCGCACGGGAGTCTCTCCGTGGATCAAAGCGGGTCGTCCGGGGGCACGCCCGGTTATCAAGCCTCATGAACCACCTTCCTCAGGTAGAAGACGGCGGGTTTCGTGTTGAGATAGCCCATCACCTGGTAGGCCCTCGGGTCGTCCACGAGCCGTCGCACCCGGCTTTCGGTGTCCATGAGGTTCCCGAAGGTCAGGGCCCGGGTCGGGCAGGTCTGGACGCAGGCGGGGGCCACCTCCCCGTCCCGGATGGCGCGGTTCTCGTTCTTGGCCCACCCGTGGGCTTCCTTGATGCGCTGCACGCAAAAGGAGCACTTCTCCATCACCCCCTTGGTGCGCACCGTGACGTTGGGGTTCAGCTGCAGCGGCAGGGGCTCGGGCCACTCCCACTCGAACCAGTTGAACCGGCGGACCTTGTAGGGGCAGTTCTGGGAACAGAAGCGGGTTCCGATGCACCGGTTGTAGATCTGATTGTTCATGCCCTCCTTGCCGTGGTGCGGTGCATAGACCGGGCACACCGTCTCGCAGGGGGCGTTGTCGCAGTGCTGGCACATGAGGGGAAGAAACGTGACGCGGGTGAGGTCGTCGGGGTCAAGGTAGCGCTCGACGCTGAGCCAGGCCATCTCGCGGCCCTCGATGATGCGCTTCCGGCCGACGATCCCGATGTTGTTCTCGGCGTAGCATCCCGCGGCGCAGGCTCCGCAGCCGATGCACCGGTCCATGTCCACGACCATGGCCCACCGGTACTGGTCGTGGTCGTGGGGCGGATAAAAATCCCGCTTGGGGTCGTAGCCCTCGGGAAGCGGCAGGGTCAGGGGAAAGTCCCACATGGTGAGGCCCGGCGCTCTGGGCTCCTTCAGGCGCTCGAGGTCCTTCAGCGCCACGCGGAGCGCGATCTTGCGATCATATGGGATGCGGGCCCCGTCGGTCTTGGGCAGGGGTTCGAGGCGCCCCGTGGCTCGCATTCGCACGCCCGAAAGCACATGAATCGGCCCCCCGCAGACCGGATCGGCTTCCGCCGGCAGCACCCGAAACGGGCTCACGCCCTGGTCCTTGGCGTAGCGACCGTACGCCGTGTGTCCCTGTCCCATCGGGATCACCAGGACCCCGGGCTTGACCCCCGGGGCGTCGTAGACCGGGGCTTCGATCCGCTCCCCACCGACCGTGACGCGGATGCGGTCCCCCTGTTTCAACCCTTCGGCCTCGAGGGTCCCAGGGTTCACGAGGACCGGGGATTCCCAGGCCACCCGTGTCAGAGGATCGGGAATTTCGCACAGCCAGGGCCGGTTGGCTCCCCGGCCGTCGAAAAACCGGATCGACGGCGCCGCAATCAGCGTGAAGCCCGAGCGGTCCTCCTCCCGGATCTTTTTCAGAATCCCCAGCCGGGAAAGGTCCGGTTGAATCGTCGGAGGCTTCCCGGCAGAATGATCCGATCCGAACCGGCCGCCGTGCTGCAGCGCCTGAAGCCACTGCATTTCGTCCTGGACCCTTCCGCTGGAAAGCATCCGGGATACGAGATAGGCCTTGGCTTCTCCCTCGATGAGATCTCCGCCGCGGGCCGCGGCGAGCAGAACATCCCCCACGTGGGGGGCTTCGGTGAGCCGGCCCATGGCCGGTTGGAGCGTGGAGAGGATCCCGCTCTTTCCTGCGTATTCGTCCCAGCACTCCGCCGGAAGCCGGACGGGCAGCACCAGGTCGGCCTGCTCGGCGGTCTCATCCAGGAAGCTCGTGAGCGCCACCACGAAGGTGGCTTCGCTTCGGATCGCTGCGCCCACGGACTTCGCTCCCGGCATGGCATACAGGGGGTTCACGTTGTGGAGGAGGAGTACATCGGCGGGCTTTTCGGCCAGCTGGTCAAAGAAATCGAGGATCTGGCCGCGGCTGGATGCGATTTCCACCCGGTGCCGATGCTCGCGGTCGATCCGCGAAAGGGTGGGGTCCAGGACCGCGTTCAGGCAGTTGACAGCCATATCGGTTTGGAGGCTTCCGGGCCCGGCGGCTGCCGCCCCCGTGCCGAGAGCCAGGGGGCGTTCCGCCCGCAGCACGGTCTGAAGGAGATCCTCGAAAGCCGCCCCCGAAACTCCCGTTTTCTCGATCACCCGCTCCGGCGTGAACGGCGCCGACAAGGCTTCAAGCTCCCGCAAAAGCGCGGGGGGAAGGCTGGTTCCACGGGCTGCGCGAAGCGCTTCACGCACGAGGGCGAGGGCCACCACCGCCTCGCTGCCGGGGTGGCAGGCGAGCCACCGGTCGGCGTTGGCCCCCGTCAAGGACTGGAAGGGGGCGACGCAGTAAAAAATCCCCTTGCGACCGTTCGCGCTCACGGCGTGCATGGCCTTGAAGCGGCGGGCGTATTCCACGGGGGAGAGCCAGGTTTCGAGAAAATCGGCGCCGAAGGATATCAGGACATCGCTTGCGTCGATGCGGTAGGAGACGAGACCCCTCAGGCCGAACACCGCTTCGTTGGCCGCCTGGAGTGATTCGTAGGCGAGAGGCTCGAACACCAGCGGTGGTCCGCTCTTCCAGGCGGCAAGGCAGTCCGTGAACAGTTGTAGCTGGGTGTCCCCCACCACTTCGGTCAGCATCCGCACGCGATTTCGCCCGCCCTGGCCCGCCGCCGCCAATTTTGCGTGCAGCAGGGATTGGGCCTCGGGAAAACCGATGGGACGCCACCGGCTTCCCTCCCGCAGCAGGGGAGTCTTCAGCCGGTCGGGGTTGTAAAGCCCGTGCAGGGCCGCCTGGCCCCGCATGCAGAGCGTGCCTTGGTTGATCGGGTGCAGGGGATTGCCTTCCAGCTTGATGAGGCGCCCTTCGCGGTTCTTGGCGAGCACGCCGCAGCCGGCGGGGCATTCGCGGCACGTGGTCGCGTACCAGCGCGGGTCTCCGGTGATCATGTCCTCGGGGGCGTGCACCAGGGAATACAGCGTCTTGTCGGGACGGGACGCCCCGTACGGGTCCGGGGTGCAGCCCGCTGCGACCGCAATGCTTCCGGTTCCGACAAGCTTGAGAAACGTGCGCCGATTCATCCGGAAACGATCTCCGCTGGAAGCTGGCCGCGTCCAGCCGCTGCCGGACGCTTGGATTTCCCGGTGGGAGTACGGGGGAGAGCAAAACGAGGTGTGGCCGGACGCTCTCGACCCCGGCATCGAGCATGGATTGGGTGGAGCCTTTTCGACGTCAAAAGCTATTAGAATTGCCCGACCCTGTCAAGGCCAAGGTTGGGGCGAGGGCTGGCGGCGCGCCGCCCCGCTGGTGTTTTCGCGGGCGAGTTCTTATCCTGCAGGAAACTGAATGATTTCGCTGCACGCCGCGTTGGGAGGTGGCGCATGCGACACATCGCGATCAAAATGCTTGTGGGAGACCGGGCACGGTACCTCGGGCTGGTGTTTGGGATCATGTTCGCCACCCTCCTCATGTCCCAGCAGGTCAGCATCTTCATCGGACTCATGGCGCGCACGGCCAGCCAGATCAACGATCTGCGCGAAGTGGATGTCATGGTCATGGACCCTCAGGTGCGTTACATCGATGTGCACGTCCTCCTCATCAACATCCATCCGGGAGAATTCGCGCCGAGCGGTACCGTCGGCACGCCCCTGATGGTCCTGGGCGATACGTCTGTGATGCACGTGCGCGTCGAAATTTCTCTCCAGACCTTGGGCCGAGCCGGGGAGCCGATGGGGCCAATGCGCGGCACCGTTGGATCTCTCGGGGAATCCGATTGCCAAACCTTGGAGACATGTCTTATTGTGAACGTGTTGCCGGGATGCGGGGCATCGCGGCTGGGTTGAGCTTACGAAACTGAAGGAGAAGGGTAAGTGATGGACCGTGTGCATGGTTTCGCCGCTATCAGTCTGGTGGCTGCGCTGTTTGGCGTTGTTTTGCTCGCCGCACACGCATCGGCTCAGGAAAAGGCCGATCTCGTCGGCTGGGAAAAGGACAGTGCCTACAACAAGCTCTACAACGTCAGCGAATTCGATGATTTTAAGGGAGTGGTGGAGGAGATCCTGGAGGTCACGCCGATGCCGGGAATGGCCCCGGGGGTCGGGATGAAAGTTCGGGACCAGGACAAGGAGATGGTGGTCGTTCACCTCGGTCCGAGGTCCTTTGTCAAGGTGGACGGCCTGGGGTTCAAGAAGGGGGACAAGGTCAAGGTGAAGGGAGTGTGGGCGGCCATCGGCGGCAAGGACGTCTTCATGGCTTCCAAGGTGAAGAAGGGAGATGATTTCGAATACAAGATCCGGCGCACGAAGGACGGCACGCCGTTCTGGACCCTTTCACCCGAGGAGCTGGCCAAGGAAAAACAGGAATGAGCTTCAGGGCGGGCAGGGAACAGCGCGGGAGGCTGTCGGCCGGGCTGGCTCTGATCGGTCTCGTTCTGGGCGCGTCCCTCGGCACCTGCGAGGCCGCGGCCGCGGCGGCGCCCAAGCCTCTGAAGGTCGTGGTCCTGACGGACGCGGCCGGGCTTGGGGACAAGGGCTTTAACGACGTGTGCTGGCAGGGGGTCGAGCGCGCCAAGGCGGCGTTCGGCCTGGACACACAGTTTCTCCAGTCCCGTGAGCAGGCCGATTACGTGCCCAATCTCACTCTGACGGCCCGACATGCGGATGTCGTCGTCACGCTGGGGTATCTTTTCGAGGACGCCATCAAAGAGGTCGTCCCGCGGTTCCCGGATAAGCGCTTCATTCACATCGAGGGTGTGATCCCAGGCGACAACGTGGCGTCTTTCGATTTCAGATCCGAGGAAGGGGGCTTCCTGGCCGGGGTCGTCGCGGGCCTGTTCACGCGGGCCCGCAAGGTCGGCGTCGTCGCGGGCATGGACATTCCTCCTGTGGAAGCCTACGTCTGCGGGTTCAAGGCCGGTATGAAAACAGCCCAGCAGTATCGGGACAAGACGCTGGAAACCTTCGTCGCCTATGCGGGCTCGTTCAACGATCCGGTCAAGGGGAGATCCCTCGCGCGGGCTGCGATCGATCAGGGTGCCGACGTCCTGTTCAAGGCCGCTGGCAACACGGGCATCGGGGTGATCGAAGCCGTGAGGAGTGCCGGCGGGGTCTACCTGATCGCCGAGGACCTCGATCAGGACGCGGAACTGCCCGGCCGTGTGCTGACCAGTGCCTTGAAGCGGATGGACGTAGCGGTGTTCGACGCTTTGAAAGGCATCCATGAGGGCAGGTTCGAAGGGGGGCATCGCTGGCTCGGGGCGGTGGAAGGGGCCGTGGACCTCACGGACATGCACCACACCCGGAGCCTGTTTTCCGATGTGGATTTCGCCCGCATCCAGCAAGCGCGGCACCTCCTCAAGTCAGGTCGGCTGACCGTTCCGAAGCGATATGCGGACGTCGACGGCTTCCAGCCGCCCTCTCTGGATCCGTGAGGCCCTTTTCATCTATTCCCTCGGTCCCCCGGGCGGCTGGGATCGCCGGCGGGGCTCAAGGACCCCCATGGATACTTCCCGGGAGAGAAGCCCGTCCCTCGAACGACCCGGCGGGGCGACTCAGGCTCCGGGAGCCGGGCCCCCCGAAATCCGTCTTCTGAGTGTGTCCAAACGCTTCGGTTCCCTGTGGGCCAACCGCGGCATCAGTGTGGAAATCCATCGGGGGGAGATCCACGCCATTGTCGGGGAGAACGGGGCAGGGAAAACTACCCTCCTTAAAGTGCTCTGCGGGCACCTCAAGCCCGACGAGGGAAAAGTCTTGCTCGACGGCATGGGGGTCCGGTTTCGCTCGCCGAGGCAGGCGGGCGAGGCCGGGCTCGGCATGGTCGGCCAGCAACCCTCCATATTTCCTCAACTGACCGCCCTCGAAAACATCTGCCTCGGCCATCCCCCCAATCTGCTGCGCTCCCTCGGACTCAGGCGGGCTCGCCGGACCGTGGAGGCGCTGTGCAGCCGGTTTGGTTTCGATCTGCCCCTCGACCTGACGGCGGACGCCCTTGCCCTGGCCCACCGACAACAGATCGAGATCCTTCGGGTGCTCTACCGGGGTGCGCGGGTGCTGGTCCTGGATGAGCCCACGAGTCTGCTGGCGCCCCCCGAGGTGGAGCGACTGCTGGACCTGCTGGGGACTCTCCGTTCACAGGGGCATTCCATTGTGTTTGTGAGCCATCGTCTGGCGGAGGTATTCCGGATTGCCGACCGAATCTCCATCCTCGCCGGAGGCCGCTGCCTCGGATCGTTCGATGCCGCCGCTCTGACCGAGGAAGCTGTGGCGGCCTTGATTGCGGGGGGCACTCGGGGGGATTCTTCTGCCTCCGAGGGTCTGCCCGATCAGGCCCGACCGGGGCCGCTCCCCGGGAAGCGTCGACTCCTGGTGCGACTTGAAAATGTGCATGTCCCGGGGTCGGGGCATGAGCCCCCGCTCCGTGGGCTGTCTGTCGAGATCCGGGAAGGCGAGAGTCTGGGGATCGGGGGGGTTGTGGGAAACGGCCAGCGGACGCTGGCCCGGGTGGTGGCCGGCCTGGCGAAGCCGACGGAGGGGCGGGTGGTGCTGGCAGGGGAAGTCGTGACCGAAGATTCGGTGGCACAACGACGCGCAAGGGGCGTGCGCTGGCTTCCGGAAAACCTGGCGGACGAGGCCCTGCTTCCCGACGGTTCCCTCCTGGAGAACTGCCTTCTGGGACGCCAGCGTGACAAGCGCTTCCATCGGCACGGCTGGCTGCGTCGCCGCAGCATCGCCCGCTGGGCGGAGGCCCTGCTGCGGGAAGGATCGGTCCGATTCGGATCCCTTTCGCATCCCGCACGCAGCCTTTCGGGGGGAAATGTTCAGAAAATGGCTCTCTGCAGGACCCTGGAAGGAGCTCCTGCCTTGCTGGTGCTCGAACAGCCCATGCGGGGGCTGGATTTCAACGCACGGCAGTGGCTGGGGGAGCGCCTGCACGAGCTCCGGCGGGGAGGGACCGCGCTCCTGGTCATTTCCAACGATCTCGACGAACTCCTCGCCCTTTGCGACCGGGTCGGCATTCTGTTTCGCGGGGCACTCATGGGCATGCAGGATTCCACGGAAGCGCGACGGGAAACGCTGGTCCAGTGGATGCTGGGAGCCCCGTGAGGCCCATTTGACCTAGTTTAGCGCGTGCGGCCCGTGTCGTTTCCGCCCTCGGGGGGAGTGTCGGCCCAACTCCACCGATCGAGTGGAGCGTTCGCGGTGCGGGGACCGGCACGGACACGGCCGCTTTGATCCGATGAGCCCTTGGCTTCGGGAGCGTGCATGAATTCCGTCTATCCTTGGCTTTCCACGACGTTCAACCGTTTGACTGCGATCGTCGTTGGGCTTTGTTTATGCGGGGTCGTGGCCCGGTGCATGGGAATCGGCGCGTGGGATCTGCTTGCGGCCATCTGGGAAGGAAGTCTTGGATCCTCGCAGGCCCTTGGCGCAACCGTGGCCAAACTCACCCCCTTGCTGCTGAATGGACTTGCGGTCGCTTTGGCCTACCGGTCCGGTCTGCTCAACATCGGCTGCGAAGGCCAGATGACGCTGGGGGCGTTGGCGGCCGCTTCCGTAGCGATCCAGGGAGACAGGTTGCCGGGAGTGCTGCTCATCCCAATGGCATTGGCCGCCGGGGGCGTCCTGGGAGCCGTCTGGGCGAGTCCGGCCCTCTGGCTTCGGCGGCGTCGAAATGTCCATGAGGTTTTGAGCACGCTCCTTTTGAATGCGCTGGCCCTGCATCTGGCGGACTTTCTGGTGGTGGGGCCGCTGGGAGATGGCAGCGCGATCGGTCGTACATCCTTGGTGGCGCGCCAGGCCTATTTGCCGGAGCTCTCAGTTGGGGGAGGGGTCACGGTGGGGATGGCGCCGCTGGCGGCGATTCTGCTGTCTCTGGTGGGGCAGGTCTGGCTGGGCCGGACCCTGTGGGGGTTTGAAGCCCGGGCGACGGGGATGAGCCCGGCGGCGGCGGAGGCGGCCGGAATCGATCCAGTCCGTTGGCAGCGGCGCCTGTTTTGGTTGAGCGGCGCGCTGGCGGGCTTAGCCGGCGGCTTGGAAGTGCTGGGCGTACACCGCAGGTTCTACCGCGCCTTTTCGCCCGGGTACGGTTATGACGGGATCACGGTCGCGTTTCTGGCAAACGCGTCGCCTGGCTGGGTCTGCGTGAGCGGATTTTTCATCGCCATGCTGCGTGCGGCCGACAAATGGCTGCAACTGAGTCTCGGGGTCTCCCCCAACCTCATTTGGGTGATTCAGGCGATTCTTCTCTTGTCCGTCGCGTGCCGGTCACCACTTGCTCATTCATGGCTCGGCTCGGTCTTCCCCCTCCGGGGAAGGGCAGGTGAGCGGCGGGAGGGGGAGGAGGAGTCCTGATGATCGACTTACCATACGCCGTCTATGCCGTTGGCTCTTTTGGATTTCTGGTTTGCGCTAGGGCAACACCTCTCCTGTTCGCGAGCCTTGGCGGGCTGATTTCGGAATCGGCCGGCGTGGTGAACTTTGCCCTTGAGGGGATGATGCTGGCGGGAGCCTTCGGGGCCGTGTGGGTCGCGCACGCATCAGGGTCCCCCTGGTGGGGTCTCGTGGGTGGGGCACTGACTGGCATGCTTCTTGGCGTAGTCCATGCCGTGGTTTGCTTGAATCTTCGGGCCAACCAGATCGTCAGCTCCATCGCATTGAACTTGTTGGCTGCGGGAGCGACGGGGAGCCTGCTCAACGAGGTGTTCCGGGTCTATGGGACCTCGCCCACGGTTCCCCGGTTGCCGAGCGTGGGAGCGTTGCTCACAGGACTGTTTCCCGATACGACAGCCGTTGGGAGTGGTGTCTTGGGGGACCTGCCCATCACGGTGCCCCTTGTGCTGTTGTGCCACATGGGGATCTGGAGCGGACTCCATCGCACGGCCCTGGGTTTGGTGGTCCGCGCGTGCGGAGAGGACCCGGATGCCGCCCGGGCGGTCGGGGTCGGCGTCTTGCGCCTCCGCTTCGGTGCGGTGGTGCTCAGTGGCGTTCTGGCGGGACTGGGGGGAGCCACTCTTTCCATCGCCATGCTCGCCCAGTTTGTCGAGCGCATGACGCAGGGCCGCGGTTACTTGGCGATCGTTGCCATTATTTTGGGTCGCTGGGATCCCAAAGGCGTGCTGCTCGCGACGCTCTTCCTCGGCGGCGCCGAAGCCTTCGCGGAAAGACTGGCCATCTCCTGGCCCGGGCTTCCACACCAGGCGCTGTTTGTGGTTCCGTATGCCCTGGGCTTTCTGGTGCTGGCGCTCCAGGTTGGGGGGCGAAAGGGGCCCTCGGGCCTGGGGAGGGTGTAGCCCTGCGCTTTGGGGGGCTGATCACCGGGGGAGAGCACTGTACCGGTGGGGCCCCTCGCCTGGTTCAGGGCCGCGCAGTCATTTACAAAGAACCGCGGCTGGTATATGGAGGATCGGGGGTTGGAGTGCCCCCCGCCAGGATCTAGGGCGGAGGATGCCCGCCCTAGGAGAACCGTGGCGGCCGCCGCCCGTAGTCAGGATCAATGTTCGATGAATTGAGACGGGACAGCGATGGAGAACGAAACAGATCAGGTTCCCCCAAAACGAAGCGAGAACGGTCCGACTGGACGAAGGCTCAAATTCCTGGCAATCGTGGCTGTGCTGGCGGTCGCGGCGGGGACGGTCTACTGGTTCCTGGTGGCCAGACACCGGATTACCACGGACAATGCCTACGTTGTGGCCGACAGCGCCATCGTCACGAGCCGGGTTGCCGGGACCATTGTGCGGCGCCACGTGGAAAACGACGACGGGGTGGCGGAAGGGACCGTCCTGCTCGAGCTGGATCCGGCGGATTATCAGGTCGCGGTGGACAGGAGCCGTGCGGCCGTCGTGCGGCTGGATGCGGAAATTCGGGTGGCCGAGGTGAACATCGAGCTCATCGACGTGCAAACGGGTGCCCAGGTGGAGGCGGCCGGGGCGGCCCTTCAACTGGCCCTGGACCGGGAGCGGGAAGCCCGCTTCCGTCTTGAGGAAAACGAGCGACGTCGGAGTGGCGCGCAAGCGGACCTTTCCCACGCGAAACGGGATTTCGAACGGTTCTCGAACCTGTTGCAAGCGGGGGCCGGCTCGGAACAACAGCGTGATCGCATGAGCACCTCTTACAGGAAAGCCAAGTCCCAGGCGGAGGCTCTGGACGCTCAAATCGCCGCATCGCGGGCCGTGCTCGCCGCCGCGCTCCAGGAAGTGGAACGAGCCAGGGCACAGCTGGACGGTTTCAAGGGTGATCTTTTGCGCCGCGAGATGGAGCGTCATAAGTTGACGGCCCAGAGAGCTAAGCGGGCCGAGGCCCAGGCGGAGTTGAACTTGGCGGAGCTTAACCTATCGTACTGCACCATCCGAGCGCCCTTGAGCGGTTACGTGGCTCAATCAAGGGTTCAGGTCGGGGAGCGTGTACAGCCGGGCCAGAGCCTCATGGCGATCGTCCCGCTCGAAAAGGTTTACGTGGAGGCGAACCTCAAGGAAACCCAATTGGAGGATGTTCGGGTGGGGCAGCCGGTTGCCATCACCGCGGACACCTTTCCCGACAAAGTCTACCGTGGCCGCATCGCGGGCATTCGGGCGGGGACCGGGGCGGCCTTTTCCCTACTGCCGCCCGAGAACGCGACAGGAAACTGGATCAAGGTGGTGCAGCGCATCCCCGTCAAGATTGTATTTGATCAGCCTCCGCCGAAGGAGTTTCCTCTGCGCGTAGGAACATCCCTGCACGTCACGATCGACACCCGGGATCAGAGCGGGCCGAGGCTGGCCACTGGTAAAGGCCCATACGAGGGTGATACCGGGGGAAGGGCCTCAGACCATAGTTGACGGAGCGTGAGTGACTTGGGCCCGGCATGGAGCACTGTGTAGGGTCGATAAAAATTCATCAAGCTGGCGCGGCGACAAACCGATAAGATTGTGCCTCGCCCTCAGCGCCTGAATCGACGGGTGGACAGCGTGAAGTCGGAGGGCAGAGCTGTTGCTGTCGGGGGAAGGTCCCCACGACAGGGTCTGCAAACCGTGGATAGGAGAAGGCGATGAAAAAGATGTTTGCGTTGATGCTGGTTGCGATGTGTCTTGGAGTGTTCGTGATGGGAGACGCGCATGCTCAGCCGTCCGCCAAGCCGGAAAAGGTCAACGGCGTCGCGCGACTGACGCACTCAGGGGACATCAAGGGCAGTTTCCCGTTCAGCTGCCTCGAGACGGCGACCTCGGATCCTGCCGGAGTCCAGGTCCTGGTTTACATTCCCGAGATCTCGGTGGTGGCGAGACCTTTTATTCAAAGTGATCAAACCCCTTACTCCTTCCACCTTCTCAATGTACCGGCAGGGACCTACAATCTGAAGATCGATGTGAACGATGTTGGGGCAAACACCCTGACTACGTTGACCGTCCCCGGCGTGACCGTTCAAAAGCAACGGGTGACCAATCTGGGCACTCTGGCCATCTGCACGGAATGATCGTTGGTCTCTTGGGCTTCGGGATGGTCTGAAGCACTTTTCGAACGCTCGCCCGGCTGGAAATGACCGAGCCGGCGCTTCGCACCATCAGGTTCATGCCGGTTTCCCGGCTCCCAAGCTCGAGCTGATCGGCCAGCGGAATCGTGCTGAGATAAAAAAGGAAGAGCCCGGCGCTTGAACGGCGGCCCGGGCTCATCCTGTTTAGACGGCGTGCTCCAAGGGGCACGGCCGGGCACCACCATGCAAAAGCCCCATTCAAGGCCAACCGTCGCCACACGCCGCGGACCTGGGCTTTTCGGCGCTGTCTCGACGCCCCGTGCCACTCAACCTGCCAGTGCCTTTGCCTCCGCCTGGCTCAAGGCCATTTTGGCCCTGATCAGCTTTTTCGTGTACTTCTCCAGTTTTTCGTGATTCCCGGCAAGCAATGCCTTGAAAATGTCTCCCTCGATTTCCGCGACTTCCAGCCTCTGGTAATAGTCGAGCATTTCCTCGAAATGGGCGAGCACGATCTTACCCGTCAGGACCGGGTGATTGTTGGTCACGTTGGCGCCCTTGAAACGGGTTCCATGCTCGAGCTCGACCTCCAGCCCAACTCGGAAGTCCTCGAGATCGACCTTCATATGACCGGTGTCGAGAACGCTTAGAATAATCTGGGCTTCTTCGGTACTGACCTTGCCATCCGTCTTCTGCGTCCAGTCGCTCAGGTTGAGCTCCCTGCAAACTCGCTGCACTTCCTCTACGGTCACGTAAACCGGCAGTTCCATAAGGTTCCTCCTCATCCCAGAGAATTGAGACACTGCGTCCGCCATGTCGGATTTCCTGCAGAAACTAACCAGTGACGGTCCCTTGCGCAATGGAAAGCGCGCGGCTTGCTCAGGATCGATCCCACGCCAAGGTCTTCAGCGGTACCCGCAGACCGGGCAGAAACCCGCCCGGGCGCTGTCTCCGAGTCTTGCTGCGGTCGGAACGGGCGCACATCCGCACAGGCGAAGCCATGCCCATTGATCATCTGGACCGAAGGGGAGTCGTTGCCCCGCGAGATCCCCCCGCTCGTGCATGCGCCTCACGGCTGCGAACGGATGATGCTTTGCTTTTGGTCGATCACCTTCAGACCTGTTGCGGTCTTTTGGACCTTCCATGTGTTGTCCGTGTGACCAGCGAGGGACTTCTTGTCGTTTTCGACAGCATAATGGGAAGTGAACCGCACGATCTTCGTGTCCGGTCGATCCGTGTCGATGATCACGATGTCACTTGCCAGGGTACAGGATATGGTGTTCCAGTTCTTGAAATAATAGCCCATATCCTTACGGATGTATTCCTTGGTCACATCGCCGCGCCCGTAGTAGTTGACCTGGTCCCCGTAGTAGTAAAGGAGGGAGTCCAGGGCCTTTTTCTGGGTGAGGTGCAGCATGTGCTCGACGAGCATCTGAACTTCACGTTTATGGATCACCGTCGCGGCGGCCGCCATGGGAGCCGGCTTCTCCCGGACCAGTGGGAGGGTATCGGATTCGGTCGCGTCCGTGGCCGCACGGAGGGATGACTGGGTCTCCCTCGAGGAATCCGCTGAGTCCATGGAGACTTCGGCATCGTAACGCGACACGTTTTCCTGGGACTCGAATGGGTATACCCTTGCGCCCTCGCCGGTGTCAGGCCAGGATTTCCGCGATTCATCCGCCGGCTTCGGGTCCGGCTCCGACATCGGCGGCGGCTCCTTGACGGGAACGATGTCAACCAGGAGTGGTCTCTTATCTTTTTCGACTTCCCCCTCGGACGCGTAGACGATGGTGGCAAGCTTGTTTCGGAGTTTCTCAGCCGTCGACGTAAGAGCGGAGATCTTTTGCTTGCCCATGTCGGCATCCCAGTAAAAGACGATGTTGGGCACGTAGACGCCCCATTTGTCCACATGGATGATCTTGACATCCATCTGGCCCTGGGTGCGGGCAGGCTTCTCCCTGCCCGTCGCCTGGACGGGCGGGGGAGCCATGAGCATAAGCATCAGCGAAGTGATCGAAAGGAATGCGATCGGAGTTCTCTTCATCGTTTTCCCTACCTCGATTGCCATCGGAAAATCACTGGATCGATGTTCCGTTGCAAGGCTATAACCCATAGCCGATTCTGAAGTCCATTCCCGAGCGATCTGCGCCCCATGCATTCGTTCATGGGACTGGATCGGCTCCACGGTTCCGTGTAGACTGTTAAGGAATCCCGGGAGTGGAAGCGGGCGAGAGGGTTCGCTTCCAAAAGGCCGTGAACAATCCCGACGATGGGGATGTGGAAACGAAGGAGATCGAAATGGCGGATTTCAAGTGCAGTAAGTGTGGATTCGAAAAGGAATCGCGGTGCAAACCGCAGAAATGCCCCAACTGCGGGGAGAAAAAAACGTTCGAAAAGGTCGAGAAGCAGTAGTCCCCGAGGGAGGCCCTGGGTTGCATTGAAATCCCCGCTCTTTCCCAGTCTGGAGATTGGCAGGGAGCGGGGGTGAGGGGGCTGGCGGATCCAGGCGGTCCTCATGGGAACCTCCGGCGCCGGTTCCCGGCGGCCAGAACCGACAAGTGGTCGGCCAGGCGATGGTAGTTCCGATGCAGGTTTCTATGGGCATGAACGAAGGCGATTCCCGCCCGGCCCATGGCTTCCCGTTTCTCCCGGTTCGCGAGCAGGTCTTCGACGGCCGCCGCCATGGCACCGGGGGAATGGTCCGCCACGAGCGTCCCCGTCACCCCATCCTCCACGACCTGGGACACGCCAGCCGAGGCGAGGGCGACCACGGGAGTCCCGCACGCCTGGGCCTCCAGGTAAACCATGCCCAGGGATTCCCGGATCCCGGGAAATACGAAAAGATCCGCTGCCGAATAATAGAGCGGCATCGTGCTCCTCGGGAGTCCACCTGCGAAGATCACGTGGCCTCCGAGCTGCTCCGCCGCCACGGCGCGTAGTTCCTCCTCCCGCGGCCCATCCCCCACAAACAGCAGGAACCAGTCGTCGCGAAGTCGTCTCAGCTCCACAAGAGCGTCGAACAGGAAGCGCACGCTCGCTTCTTTTACGCCCGGCCTGAGTCGTGCCGCGCTCAGGAGCAGCGGCACGTCCATTGGAAGGCCATGCCGTCGACGCACGTCAACAGATGCCGATTCGACGCGCGAAAACTCCTCCGGGAAGATCCCGGGTGGGAGGTAGGTTAGGCGACGTTCGCCGATGATCCGCTTGAGGGCCTCAAGATCGCTGAGGTTGTTCGTGAAGGCATGGCAGCATGACGCGAGCGCCAAGCGGTTGAGCCGATAGCCCCAAAGAGTCTGGGGGTCCTTTCTCCTGCGGGTGGCGAACATCGGCTGGAAGCAGATGTAGGGCATGCGACAGAGTCGGGCGATCCAGGGGCCGATGACGTCCGGGGACTTGTAATAGCCGTGGTAGGTGAGCCAAAGGTCCGGACGATGGCGAAAACAAGCTCTCAGGGCCCGAAGAAGGGCTGCCAGAGCGAGAATCCAACCCTTTGAAGAGCGCCAGAACCACCTCGAGCGAAACACCACGGCTTCCTGGCAGTCATGACCGCACTGCGCGAGACTGTCACGGATGGAACGGGCGATGGCCAGGTCCCCTGAGGGGTTGGGATGTTCGAGGGGCTTGTTGGGGCAGTAGAGAAAGATTTTCATGAATCGATCGCGGACCGGAGCAGTCGGTGCAAACGCTGGACGCAGCGGCGGTGGTCGAAATCCTGCTCGATGCGTCGGCGGGCCGCCGCGACCCGGCCGTCCTCAGAAGATGGTCGAAGCAGGGTGTCATGAATGGCATGGGCAAGCAGGTCCGGACGGCCGGGATCGACCAGGGTACCGGTGACTCCGTCTTCGACGAGCTCCGGGATCGCCGAAACCCGGGTGGAAACCACCGGGACTCCCACTGCCATCGCCTCCGCCAATACGTTGGGAATCCCGTCCCGGTCACCGTTGGGCGCGACCTTACAAGCCAAAGCCAGGCAGTGAGCTTGTCGGTAGTGGCGGACGACGTCGTGGTGCGGCAGCGTGCCGAGCATGCGAACGCGCGTTCCGAGCTGGAGCCTGTCCACCAGGGCTCGGACGGCCGCTTCCTCTTCGCCGCCGCCGATGTGCGTGAGCACGAAATCGAGTCCCTGTCGCTGCAGCAGGGCCAGGGCCTCGAACAGGTCGTCCCAACCCTTCTTGGCGACCAGACGCCCCACCGAAAGAATCCGATGCGGTGGAGCCTGAGGGGCGGCGGTCCCGAAGGAGAAGAGCTGCACGTCGATTCCATGGTAGATAGTATGGATGGGCGTACGGCAGCCGTGAGCGCGGGCAAGGTCTGTCAGGTGTCGGGCGTTGTAACGGGTGCAGGTGACGACGAAGCGCGCCCGCTCGATCTTGCGAAGCAGTTGGTCGGGATCGCTGGTGTAAATGTCCTTGGCATGGGCGGTGAAGCTGAACGGAATGCCGGTCAATTGGGAGGCGAACAGCGCGACGGATGTCGGCGTATGGCAGAAATGAGCGTGCAGGTGCCGAACGGGTGAGTTCAGCAACCGGGTGGCGGCCAGATGTCCCGCCTGAAGGAAATGCCTCAGGGTCGCCGTTGCCTTTCGATCCCACGCCCGGCCCACTGCCGCGGCGAAGCATCGGGCGTAATGAGTTCCCAGCCGCTTCCACAGGAGTCGATTGCTGTGGAGGAGCGAGCGAAGGTTAGGCAGCACGTACTCGGGAAGGTAGGTCGCCCGAGCCTTGATGCGCCTCACGTGGTCGTGGGTAAAGTCCTCGCGGGGCGAGCGCAGGGAGAAGATATCGATCGGAAGCCCAAGGGATTCGAGCAGGAGGATTTCCGTGCTGATGAAGCTTTCGCTGATCCGGGGATATCCCTTGAGGATCATTCCCAGACGACGGTCCGAGCGGTTCACCTGCCGCATCCTTGTTGATGGGCTCGGATGCGTTCTCGAATGACGTCGAGACCCGAAAACGGGAAGGTCGTCATCTTGATCTGTTGGGCGGACCCGTTGGCGAGGAGCTCCAAGATGTGATCACGGATGGTTTCCGGCGTGACTTTGCGGGGATGGAGGTAGTCGCAGAAGCCTTGGGAGCAGAGCACTTGCGCGCGAATGAGCTGCTCCTGCCGGGGAACGGTTCGCGGTACGATGAGAAACGGCTTGCCCTGGCTGGCGATCTCGCACACGGTGTTGTATCCCCCCATGCTCACCACGACTTGCGCGGCACCGATCAGGGCTTCCATGTTTCGGTGGAACTTGAGGGTGACGAATCCCATCGCGCGCGCACGTTTCACCACGTCGTCGTAATCGTGCGCCGAGATGAACGGACCCGTCACGATGACCACGCGCATGTCGGCCGGTGTCCCACCCAACCTGGATTCGAACGCGGACAGGAAGGAGTTCACCACGGGATGGCCGTCCCCACCGCCGCCGATGGTGACCAGTACGAGCTTGTCTCGATCGGCGAGGCCGAAGGACTTTCGCGTCTCGAGCACCTCCTCGCGCGAGGGCACGCGACGGCGGATGTAACCCGTGAAATGGACTTTCTCCGCGACTTGGGGCGGGATCTCATCTTCTCGGGGCGGGATCGCGCGTTGC
>CAZGQL010000017.1:9837-27807 GCA_964527905.1 uncultured Syntrophobacteraceae bacterium | reverse complement strand
GTCGTAGAATTCCTGGCATCCATAGACCCAGATTTCCCGATAATACTCCGCCATGGCGTCGTAGATCCCCTTTTCTCGCCACTCCTCGATGGTGGACTTGGAACTGTCCATCACGTCCCGTAGACCGAGAATCGACACGCAGCTCGGGAGCTCGTTACGGATCCACACCAGGGTGTCCACGACTTCCCGCTTGAGGCCAAGGGGCGCTTTGTCCACGATGAAAAAATCCGGTTTGAAGGCCATGGTCGTCGCCAGGATGATCTTTTTGCGAATCTCCAACACCTCACTCGCATCCAGCTTCATGGAAAGCGGCAGATACTGTTCGTTGGTGACTTTGATCATTCCCGGAACGCGAACGAAATCGATGCGCATGGGGATTTTGAACCGGCCGGCCAGCACGGATCCCGTCATGATCAGGATGTCTGCGGGACATTTCCTGAGGCTGAGGGCAATGGCCAGGCATCTGCGAATGTGGCCCAGGCCATAGGTGTCATGGGAGTACATGAGGATCTTGAGGGGCGGTGTTTCGCTCAAATCCGTCTCTCGGGCGAAAGGGCTCCTGTAGAAGCGGCGCATCAAACGCCGCCGCGGGGTGTTGACGAGACACAAGGCATCATAGAGACAATGTTTGCGTGAAGCAACAGGCTTTTCAGGATGCTGGTCGCCCATTCCCTTTGGCCCGCGCTCGGTGGTTTTTCAGTGGAGGTCGTGAAAACAGGGGACTGGATGATTATTCTCTGAACAACGTATTCCAAGGCATGGATCTGAGGGTGCGTCAAGGAGGGAACCATGAGCGTAGACAGTGAAGTCTTGAAGAGCAAGCTTCTTGAAATGTATCCGGAAATCTCAAGCCACGGGCTGGAGCTCTCCCTTTCCTTCGATGCGGAGAAGAAGGCGTGGGTCGTGGGTCTCAAGAAGGGCAGCCATGCCCTAGCCACGCATCTCGATGCCAAGGACGCCGAAGAGTGCATCGACGGGGTGAAGTGCGTGTATCTGGGGGTCCAGATCGCCCAGTTCCTCAAAAATTTCGGATGATCCGGGTCTGGGAGGCCGTCCACCCGGCCGGCCTTCCAAAGTCCGTCTCCTTCCCGTTCAGTCAATCCCGCTCTAACCCACACAGGAGTCGATTTCATGCAGATGTGTCCCGTTCAAACCGACCAGGCACCCGCCGCCATCGGACCCTACTCCCAGGGGATTCAGGCGGGACCGTTCCTTTTCGTGAGCGGCCAGATCGGCCTCGAGCCCGCCACCGGTGAGCTGGTCGGAGGCGGGTTCGAGGAACAGGCGCGGCAAGTCCTAGAGAATGTCTACCAGGTGGTTCGGGCTGGAGGCTGCGGGATCGAGGACATTGCCGCGGTCGACGTTTTCCTTACGGATATGAACCAATTCAGTGTCTTCAACCGCATCTACGAATCCTTTTTCGGCGTTCACAAGCCCGCGCGGGCGGTGGTGGAAGTGAAGGGCCTGCCCCGCGGCGCCCTCGTCGAGGTCAAGTGCATCGCGCTTCGCCGAATGTGATCCCACGCTTTTCCCGGGGTTTTCTGCTTGATCCCTCCGTGCGCATTTGCTAGTTTCAGCGCGCAAAACGCGGGGTGGTGAGACCAAAAATGTCACCGTACATGGGAGCAAACGTCTGAACTGTAGGAGGAGACCAAAAATGGCAGGAAAAGCCCGGTGGGGAATGGCCCTTGTGCTGGCCTTGGCTCTGGTGGCTCCGGTGAGTCCGTGCCTGGCGGACCAAAAGGAATACATTAACGGGATCGATGCGAACTTTCCTCCTTTCGCCTTCGTGGACAAGACCGGCAAGCCGGATGGATTCGACGTGGCCGTCATGGACTGGATCGCCAAGGACGCCGGTTTCAAGGTCAAACATCAGCCGATGGATTGGGACGGCATCATCCCCAGCCTCAACGCCAAGAAAATCGACCTCATCGCCTCGGGGATGAGCATCACGGACAAGCGCAAACAGGAAGTGAGTTTCACGATCCCCTACTGGACCGTGAAGCAGGTGCTCGTGGCCAAGAAGGATTCAAACCTGACGCCGGAGAAGGCCTTGGCCGACGGCATGAAGGTTGGAGTGCAGCGAGGAACCAGCGAAGCCAAATGGATCGAGGAGAACCTGCTGAAGAAAGAGGGGAAGAAGTTCGAGCTGGTGTACTACGATTCGGCTCCCCTTGCGGTCGAGGACGTAGTGAACGGCCGGATCGGCTCGGCCGCGATGGATGATGCGCCCGCTAAAGACGCCGAGGCCAAGAAGCCGGTCAAGATCATCGGAGGATTCGGGATGCCCGATGAGCAGTTCGGATACGCCGTGCGCAAGGAGGACACGGAGCTTCTGGGCAAGCTCAATGAGGGACTTAAGAAAATCATGGCTTCCCCTGTCTGGGAGGAGCTCAAGAAGAAATACGAGCTGTAACGAGGCGTTTTCCGCCGGACCGTGCCGTTTGGGGCTACAGGCTTCCAAACTGTGAGCGGTCCAGGATCACGGGCCAGCCGGAAACGACTCCCCTCGGGGAGTCGGTTGGCCCTTCTCATGTCATGTTTGGAAGGCCGCCACCGTGCGGTCGGTGAGTTGATACGCCCTCGCCGCCCACGGTCCCATCCCGCTCCGGCCGGAGGCACCGAGCCTTCGCGGGGACTCATGAGCCGCCATGCCTGAAAGCGTTCTCGCCGTCATCCACGCGCTCCCGTACTTGCTTGAGGGGTCCTTCGTCACCATCGGAGTCGTCGTGGGGGCCATGGGCCTGGGTCTGATTCTCGGGGTGCCCCTGGCGGTAGGGCAGGTCTTCGGCGGGCGCTGGATCCGGAGACTGATCGGGGTTTATGTTTGGTTCTTCCGGGGAGTCCCCTTGCTGGTGCTGCTGTTTTTGTTTTACTTCGGTTTGTTTTCGTTTCTGAACGTGAACCTGTCCGCCTTCACCGTTGCGGTGATCGTGCTGGGACTGATCAGTGCCGCCTACCAGTCCCAGATCTTCCGGGGGGCGATGCTCTCCCTGCCCGAGGGCCAATTGAAGGCCGCGCGGGCGCTTGGAATGAGCGACATCGGCGCCATCGTGTTTATCATACTGCCCCAGGCCCTTCGCCTCTCCATTCCAGGATGGTCCAACGAGTACTCGATCGTGTTGAAGGATTCGGCGGTGACCTACGCCCTCGGCGTGGCGGAAATCATGGCCCGGACGCATTTCGTTGCCACGCGCACCTACCAGCATCTTCCGCTCTACCTTGCTGCAGGCTGCATCTACCTGGTGTTCACGACCCTCGGGACCCGGAGCCTGCGGCTCCTGGAGTCCAAGGTGAGAATCCCCGGGTATTCACGTTTTGAACGCTGAGCGGACGAGAAGCATGAAAGCGGACGATCCCATCCTCCAAGTCACCAATATTCGAAAACGTTTCGGGCGCAGGGAGATCATCAAAGGCGTTTCCCTGTCCATCCGCAAAGGGCAGCTCAAGGTTCTCATTGGGCCGTCGGGGGGCGGGAAGAGCACGCTGCTTCAATGCATCAATTTTCTGGTGATGCCGGAGGAGGGGGAGGTCTATCTCGAGGGGCAACGGATCAATCATACCAAGCGCAAGGAATTGTATGCCTACCGTCAGCAGGTTGGCATGATCTTTCAGGACTTCAATCTGTTCGACCACCTCACTGCCCTGGAAAACGTCTCCATCGGCCTCGTTCGGGTCAAGGGCATGGACAAGCGATCGGCCCGGGAACGAGCCGGCATGGAGTTGGAGCGGGTCGGGTTGAGTGAGCATCGGGGGCATTTCCCGGCTCAGCTTTCGGGAGGGCAGAAGCAGCGGGTGTCCATCGCGCGGGCTCTGGCCATGGACCCCAAGGTCATGCTCCTCGATGAGCCGACGTCCGCCCTGGATCCGGAGCTCATCGGAGAGGTGCTTGCGGTCATCAAGGATCTGGTCGCCAATGGCATGACGATGATCATGGCCACGCATCAGATCGGGTTTTCAAGCGCGTTCGCCGATGAGATCATTTTCATGGAGGAAGGCCAGATCGTCGAGCAGGGGCCGCCCTCAAAGATTCTATCCAACGCGGAATGCGACCGAACGCGGGCCTTTTGCTCCAAGATCGCCGAGCTGTACGGGGAAGGGTCTTAGCCGGGATGGATGAATTCCTGTTCTTGCGCGATGAGGTCCTGCCGGCCTTCCTCAAAGGGATCCGGATGAGTATCCTGCTGATCGTGCCGTCTGCGATACTGGGGACGGCCATCGGAGTGCTGGCGGGGGCCGTTCGAGTTTATGGCAGTCGCGTAGCCGCGAGGCTCTTCGATGCCTACGTGGCGCTGTTTCGGGGCGTTCCGCTGGTCGTGCAACTGTTCATCTGGTATTTCGGCCTCCCCCACCTCGGGATCTACCTGACGCCCTACGCGGCGTCCGTCGTCGGATTTTCCCTGTGCAGCGGCGCCTACCAATCCGAATATGTGCGAGGGGCGTTGCTTTCCATCAAGCGGGGACAAAACCTTGCCGCCCAGGCTCTGGGATTTACCACCCTCCAGATGGTACGGTCCATCATCTTGCCGCAGGCCTTCCGCCGGGCGCTCCCTGGATGCGGCAACGAAATCATCTACCTCATCAAGTACTCGTCCCTGGCCTACATGGTGACCTGCATCGAGCTTACGGGAGAGGCGAAAATCCTGGCTTCGCACACCTTCAAGTACCTGGAGGTGTTTTTCTCGGTCGGAGCCTTCTACCTGGCCATGGTGACCATCGCGGGCTGGATCCTGCATCGGTTGGAAGACCGGCTGAGTCTTCCCGGTTTCGAGCGGCGCCGGGCATAGGGTAGGAGGACACTCGAGGAGACGAGCCCATGACGGGATCGCGGTCGGCGCTGGAGGCGTCGGGGAAGGTCTACCGGTCGGAGGGGATCAGCGGCCGTGTGAGCCGGATCTGCATATCGGCCATCAAGGAGATGCCCTTGCTGGCGAGTCGCATCGGTGGGTGTGTGTCACTGGGGCAGGGGATCCCGAGCTTTCCCACGCCCGATCACATCCTGGAGGCGGTCTGCCGCGCCATGCGGGACGATCCCCACTGCGGTCAGTACACCTTGGGGCCGGGCATGGGGTCGCTTCGAGAGGCAGTGGCAACGCACCTTCAACAGAGCCGCGGCATCGAAGTGGATCCGTACCGGGAAATCTGCATCACCGTTGGGGCAATGGAAGGGCTCGCGGCCGGGATCCTGACGGTAGTGGACCGGGGGGATGAGGTCATCCTGCCCTCCCCCAATTACGCCTCCCACATCGAGCAGGTCCTTCTGGCCGAGGGGATTCCCGTGTTCGTGCCGCTGCGGGACGCGGATTGGCAGCTGGATGTGGAGGCGGTTCGGGGTGCCATCACCCCCAGGACACGCGCCATCGTCTTGTGCAACCCCCACAATCCCACCGGGGCCCACTTTCGGGAGGAGGACCTGCGGGCGGTGGCCGCCTTGGCCTGCCGGCACGATTTTTTCGTGATCGCTGACGAAACCTACGATTTTCTGGTCTACGACGGCCGCCCGCATTTCAGCCTCGCCGCCTGTCCCGAGCTCAAAGAACGCCTCATCGCCACCTTCAGCTTCTCGAAAAAATACGCCATGACGGGCTGGCGGGTGGGCTATGTTTACGCGTCGGAAGGAGTACTGGACCACGTCATGAAGGTTCACGATGCGGTGGCCATCTGCGCGCCGACCCTCTCCCAGCACGCCGCCCTGGCCGCCCTTCGGGGTCCGCAGGACTGTGTGGCCGCCATCCGTGACGCATTATGGGCAAGGCGGGACCTTACCTGTCGACGTCTGGACGCGCTCGCGCCGCATTTCAGCTATGTGGCGCCCCAAGGGGCCTATTACCTCATGGCACGATGCCTCGCCCCAAACATCGATTCCATGACGCTTGCGCTCCGGCTGCTTAAGGAGGCTCGCGTCATCACCATTCCCGGATCGGCTTTTGGACCGACGGGGGAAGGGCACATCCGACTCTCCTTCGGCGGCACCGAGGAGGACATCCACGAAGCCTTTGACCGCATAGGCGCCTGGCTCGCGCAAGGCTCGCTTCAAAACTGAGCCTCGGGCATCAGGAGCGGTTCCTCCCGTCTTTTCCCGGTTCGTTTCTTCCGGGACGGCTCGAGGAGGAGCACGGCCACGGTGCGTGGGTGCACCCGATAGGTCGCCCCCTCAATCGCCTGAGCCTCGGACCAGTCACAGATGTCATCGGGCGGGTCCAGGAACGTGTCGATCCATCGCCTCCAAGGGTTTGCGGTCTCCTGCCCCACTTCGGGAAGCTCAAAATCCAGAGACTCCCAGTAGGCGTTGACCATGAGGTGGAGGACCACGCGGCCTTTGCGAAGGTGCGCCGTCGTCGCGAGGCTGTGGGAATGATAGCTCCAATCCGGCTGGTTACGCTTCACCCCGTGCCATTGGAAGCGGGCGGAGTGAAGGAGCTGGTTCAGACTCAGGCTCCGGCCCCTGCTCTGACGCCGCGCGAATCGATGGTGAATCAGTTGCTTGAGGAACCGGTGTATGTCGCCGTGCCGCTTGAGCAGGGACCAGTCGAGCCAGAAGGCTTCGTTGTCCTGGCAGTAGGCGTTGTTGTTACCGCCCTGGGAGCGCCGCATTTCATCGCCCATGAGCACCATGGGGGTACCGAGCGAGAGCAGGGTCAGGGCCAGAAAGTTTTTCACCTGGCGGTTTCGCAGTCGCTCGATATCCGGATCCGTCGTTGGGCCCTCCACACCGCAGTTCCAGCTGCGGTTGTCGTCGGTCCCGTCCTGATTGCCCTCGCCGTTGGCTTCATTGTGCTTCCGGTTGTACGAGACCAGGTCGTTGAGCGTGAATCCGTCGTGGCATGTGACGAAATTGATGCTCTGCTCGGGCTCGCGTTCCTCGTGGGAATAGATGTCGGGGCTTCCGAGGATACGACTGGCAAACCGGGTGACCATTCCCGGATCGCCCTTCATGAACGACCGGACGTCGTCCCGGAAGCGCCCGTTCCATTCCTGCCAGGTGTCCCCGACGAAGGTGCCCACCTGGTATAGCCCTCCGGCGTCCCAGGCCTCGGCGATGAGCTTCGTCCCGGCCAGAATCGGGTCGGATTCGATGTCCCAGATGACGGGCGGGTTCTCCAGGGGCTCTCCCTTTTCGTCACGGCACAGAATCGACGCCAGGTCGAACCGGAACCCGTCCACGTGCATCTCGCGGACCCAGTGACGCAGGCTGTCCACGATCATGCGGCGGACGATGGGCTGATTGGCGTTTAAGGTGTTGCCCGTTCCCGTGTAGTTGGCATAGCGGGCCTTGTCCTGATCCAGGATGTAGTAGACGCTGTTCTCCAGCCCCTTGAGGGAGAGGGTCGGACCGGTGTGGTTCCCTTCGGCGGTGTGATTGAAGACCACATCCAGGATGACTTCGATGCCGGCCCGATGCAGAGCTTTGACCATGTCCCTGAACTCGTTGAGCACTTCAATCGGGTTCGGGTCGGAGCTGTAGGCCGTGTGCGGAGCGAAAAACGACACGGGGCAGTAGCCCCAGTAGTTCACGCGCCCCAGCGGGGCATCGAAAGGGTCGAACTGAAAGACGGGCATGAGCTCGACGGCCGTGACGCCCAGATCCTTGAGGTAAGGGATTTTCTCGACGAGTCCGGCGTAGGTGCCCCGCCGCTCGGGGGAAACCCCCGAACTCGGATGGGCGGTGAAGCCGCGGACGTGCATCTCGTAGATGATGGTGCGGTCGAACGGGTGCTTGAGGGGGGTGTCCCCCTCCCAATCGTAGTCCCGCATGTCGACCACCACGCTCTTCATGGCCGTGGGGGCGTTGTCACCCGGCTGCGAGGCTGCTTTTCGATCGTAGCCGGGAGGGACGGCGACCGCCCTGCCATAGGGGTCCAGCAGGACCTTCTCGGGGTCGAACCGAAAGCCCCTTTGGGGGTCGAAGGGCCCATGCGCCCGATAGGCATAGATCTGACCGGGGCGGATTCCCGGCACCCAGACGTGCCAATAATGATACGTCCGGTTCTTTCGGGGATCCAGTCGGATCGTCGCAGCCGGCTCGGGATCGTCGACAGCGTCAAACAGCAGAAGCTCGAGGGAAGTGCAGTTCTTGGAATATACGCTGAAGTTGACCCCTCGGCCTTGAATCCACGCGCCCAAAGGAAAACTTTCTCCCGGGCGCGCCCTCCGTTGCAGCGACTGTGATAGGGTGTTGCTCTGCATCGTCGAGCCTCCCGTTTTCCGTCATTTCCTCCTTAGATCGATGATCTCCATGCGATGGTTGGCTTCGGGGTGCTTGGTCGAGGGGCCCTCTGTGACCAGGGCCATGGTTCCCTGCAAATGGTGTTTGTTCAACCACCGTTGGATGTAGCCTTTCCAGTCGTCCGGATGGTCCTCCTCATGGACCGGGAACACGCCGTAGGAGAATTGGAGGCTCTGACAAGTCTGGAGGTGGCGGCTCACGGCAATGGTCCAGACCGGGAGGCGGAACCGGGAAATGTTGCGTGCGGTGGCGCCGCTGCGGGTCGGGACGAAGACAGCCGCAGGTGCTGTGTATTTGAGGGTGGCCTCGACGGCGATGGCGAGGCAATGGGCGGGCTGAAACGTCGCATGGGGATCGTCGCACCGAACCAGGTCCTTCACCGGAAACGGGGGCAACCGGGGTTCGACGGTGGCCGCGATGCGTGCCAGCATGGCCGTGGCCTCCTCGGGAAAGCTGCCCATGGCGGACTCACCGGAGAGCATCACACAGTCCGTCCCATCCAGAATGGCGTTGGCCACATCGGTCGACTCGGCCCGGGTGGGACGGCTGTTGCCGATCATGGACTCCAGCATCTGTGTTGCGGTTATGACGGGCTTCGCCTGGGCGTTGGCACGGCGAACGATGTCCTTCTGGATGAGCGCAATCCGCTCGATGGGGACTTCCACCCCCAGGTCCCCCCGGGCGATCATGATCCCGTCCGCCGCCTCGATGATTTCGTCGATGCGCTCCAGCGCCCGGGACCGCTCGATCTTGGCGATGATCAAGGGTACCCGTCCCATGGCGGCGGCGGCCCGCCGGACGTCTTCGATGTCTTCGGCCTTTTCCACGAAGGATTGGCTGACGGCGTCGACACCGTTTTCGATGGAGAACTTCAGACACGCATGGTCTCGCTCGGTGAAGGCGGAGATGCCCAGATCGATCCCGGGCAGATTCAGGCCTTTTCGCGAGCGCAGTTCCCCGCCGACCACCACCCTGCAGTGGACGGTATTCCCTTCAACGGCACGGACTTCGAGCTGAATGACACCGTCGTTCAAAAAGAGGGTGTCTCCGGTCTTCACCACGCGAGGCAGGCGGTCAAAGCTGACCGAGGTCCGCGTTTCATCCCCGATGAGCGTTTCGGTCGTGAGGGAGAATGCCTGGCCCGGCTGGAGCAGCACGGGTTCCTCCTTCAGATCCCCAATGCGCATCTTGGGACCGGGGAGGTCCGCCATGATGGCAAGACGGCGCTGGGTACGCACCGCAGCGAGGCGCAGGTTCCGAATCACGGCCGCGTGCCGTTCGAAGGAGCCATGGGAGAAGTTGAGCCGGGCCACGCTCATCCCGGCTTCCAACAGGCGTTCCATGACGTCGACCGATTCGGATGCGGGCCCGATGGTACAAATGATCTTGGTTTTGTGTCTGAGCAGGTTCATGGGATCATCCCGGGAAGGGGTTTTGTGGCTTTCGCCGCATCTCCCTCGGCTGGAGCGCCAAAGGCTGAACGGGCATCGATCTCGGGTCGGGCCGTTAGGGTTGCTTCCTGCCAGCCACCCCCAAGGGCCTTGTAGAGCGCAACCAGCGCGAGCATCCGGTTCAGCTGGGCCCGAGCGAGCTGGATCTGGGCGCCGAAGTACTGACGCTCCGACTCCAGGACATCCAGGTAGCTCGTGGCTCCCCCCACGTAGCGTGCATGGGCCAGGCGCCTTTGATCGGCCGAGGTCTCGGTGAGCAACCGCTGCTGCTCGACAAATTCCGTGAACTTCCGAACCGCGGTCAAGGCGTCCGCAACTTCTCGAAATGCCTGCTGAACGCGCTGGAGATACTCGAGAAGCGCTTGCTGCTGCCGGGCCTCAGCCGCCAGGACGCCAGCCTGGATACGGCCTGCGTTGAAGATGGGCTGAGTCAGCGCGTAGGCCGCCGACCAGATCCCCGTCCCGGAACTCAACAGCTCACCGAGGAACTCACTTTGGCGGCCGAGGGTCCCGGTGAGGGCGATGCGTGGGAAGAACAACGCCTTGGCGATTCCGATGTCGGCGTTGGCGGCCACGAGCCGCTCCTCGGCGGCCCGGAGGTCGGGACGTCGCTCGAGGAGATCCGAGGGCAAGCCAGGCGGAATATCGAATTCGAGGCCCTGGTCACTCAGGGGACGGCCTCGGGAAACCGGCCCTGGATCACGCGCCAGAAGCGTGCTGATTTGGTTTTCCTTCTGTTCGATCAAACGTTCGACATCGACTTTGACCGTGGCGGCCCCCAAGACCAGGGATTCGGCCTGGCGGACGGCCAGCAGCGTGTCCGCCCCGTTTTCATGCCGCGTCTGAACCAGCCGAAGGGACTCTCTGCGGGACCTGAGGGTCTTGTCGGCGATTTCGTGCTCGAGGTCGAGCTCCAGCAGTTCGAAATAGGCTGCGGCGAGGTCCGTCACCAAGGTCTGGATGACAAGAAGCCGACTGACCTCGCTGGCGAGCAGTTGGGCCTGGGCCGATTCGGTCGCCCTGCGGATACGTCCCCAGAAGTCCAGCTCCCAGGACAAGTCGAGGGAAAGCGTCGTGACACGCTGCTCGAGGTCGGTCCCACGGGGAGACCGAATGGACCCTTTCTGGCTGATGCGCTCCACTCGACCGGTGAAACCCCCATCGAGAGTCGGAAACAGATCGGATCGGACGATGGTGAGCTGGCTGCGGGCCTCCAACACGCGCTGCGCGGCGATCTGGATGCTGTGATTGGCCTGAAGAGCCGCCTCGATCAGCTGCTGCAGGGTTTCATCCCGGAAGATCTCAAACCAGGCAAGGTCACCGAAGGAAGGTGACTCGTGCAGCGGCGAGGGTGTTGCGGGTGCGCCCCGAAACACGGGAGGGATCGGAAGCTCGGGCCGTTTGAAGTCAGGCCCGAGCATGCACCCGGTCAGGAGGACGATCAGGGAAAGGGGACCGGAAAAGACTCTCACGATGAACAAAGCTTGCGGGCTAGAGCCTCGGCCTCCGCAAGGAGATCGGGCTGCTGCCGGACCTCTCCCTCTCCCTGGAGCCCGCAGCCGCGGATCAGGTGGCTCTCCTCGATGCCTTCCCAGCGCAAGAAACTGCTGTACTTGGGGAAGATATCCGCAAACTGGGTCACGTCTGGATTGCCTTGGGTGAGGACCATGACCAGTTTCTTTCCCTTGGGGAGCCGGGAACGGTCTTCACGGGAGATGTAGTCGGGAACGAGGAAGGAGTAGGTCCGGTCGATGAACCCCTTGAGCTGGGCCGATACGTCCCCGTAATACACCGGGGAAGCGAGGAGCAGCACGTCCGCAGCCCGGACCGATTCCAGGACGGGCTTCAAGTCGTCGTCGAGCACGCAGTAGTCGAGCTTCGTCTTACAGGCCATGCAAGCCTGACAGCCCCGGTAGGTGAGCTTGTTCAGGGCGAAGGTTTCGATGACGGCGCCGAGCCCGGCGGCGACCTCGCAAAAGAGCTTGGCGATGGCGGAACTGTTGGAGCCGGATCTTGGACTTCCAAACAGACAGGTGATTTTCATCCTGCTTCTCCTCATGGATGGGGTCGAGTCGATGACCAGGACCTGACTGGCGGTTCACCTGTCGATACTCTATTCGAGAAGGCCGGGACGGTCAATTCCAATTGCCGGGCTCAGAACGCAGACGGCCGAGTGCCTTCCTCATATGAATGCTCCGCCTGCATTCCAGCTGGGAGCTTGTGGGCCGCCGTTGCCGGTATAAGCCCGGTGAGACACGGCTGCGAAAAATTGCAGTTGACAATCCCGATCTCCATGGAGATCATTCATGAGCTATTCGTACAACTACCGGTAAGCATTCAGACTTTGCACTATAGGGATAAGTCGCAAGAGACTGCATGCGGGAAACGAGGGAAGAGTGAAGGAAAGGGTTTGGTATTCGCCTGAATGAAACACGCGGAGGCAGAAGGGAGTATGACGGGTACAACCGTATTCAACAAGACGTTTTCGATCTTCATTCATGGACTGATGTATCTTTGTTGTATGCTTTCCTTAAGTTCTTGTGCCGTATGGAATCACTTTTTTGGCTCCAAGATCGACGGGCTCACCATCAAGCATGCCAAACCCATTGAGGAGGATTTGCCCAAACCGCCGGATCTGCCTTATTGTACGGTGGATTGCTCGGCGCCCTTGACCGCGATCACCAAGCCCGAGATCTACGTTTACAAGAGCCAGCGCAGGCTGATGGTCGTTCAGGATGGTGTTCTGGTTCGGGACTATCATGTGGCGCTCGGTCCGAGCGTGACGGGGGATAAGGCCATTCGAGGCGATGGACGCACGCCGGAGGGCGACTACTTTGTCTGTGTCCGCAACCCCAACAGCAAGTATTACAAGTCGCTGGGGCTCAATTACCCACTTCCGAAACACGCTGAGAAGGGTCTCGCCGCTGGGGACATCGGGTTCCGGGAGTTCAAACAGATCGTGGAAGCTTACGAAAACAAGACTCGGCCCCCGTGGAACACACGCCTCGGAGGAGAGATTTTCATTCACGGGGGAGGTGCACACGAGGATTGGACGTTGGGCTGCGTGGCCCTTTCCAATCGCGCCATGGATGAGTTGTTCGAGATCGTCCCTGTCGGGACACCGGTCCACATCTTTCCGTAATGGAGTTGGAACGCCCCCGGCCGCGCGGACGGTTGCCTTTCCCGTTCCAGGGTACCGAACGCAGGCTTGCGTTGACACCCCTTTCCCTTGGCGCCCATCGTAATGGGAATGGGAAACCATGACTCTTGCATGGGGAGCTCATTAATGGGACGTGCTGGAAGCACACGGACGGCCTTGGCCGTCATCGTCGCTACCCTTGTGTTAGGGGGGGCGGCCGCAATGGCGCAGGAACCGCCCAAACCGAGCGATAACTGGCTGCTGGATGCCAAGGATGACGCGGAACGATTCCGGCGCATTCAGCAGATGTTCGGCGGTTTCTCGGCGGCGATGCTGATCGTCGGCGAACGCTACGATCGGACCTTCGATGCCGTTTCCGAAGGCAATCACGATTTGGCACTCTACCACTGGAAAAAGATCAAGGAAGCGATCGAGCTCGGCTATCTTCGGCGACCCGCGCGCGAGGCCAATTCGGTTGCTTTGTTCCTGAAAGATCCGTGGACTTCCGTGGGGGATGCGCTCGCGTCGAAGAATTCAGAAAAGGCGAAAGAGGCATTTCTCTCGGCGCGACTGGCCTGCTTGGCGTGTCATTTGGCGGAACGGGTGCCATTCATGAATGACCAGCCAAGGTTTCGAAAAACGGCCGCGTTTCCGGATCGATGATCCATGGGTGCGGTAGAGCTTGCGCCCTCGACGGTGGACCGGCGGGTCGGGCCATGTGCGGAGAAAAGTCCGAAATATGGAACCAGGGATCACGATCAGGGTGGAGACGGACGCCGACTTCGGCGTCATTGGTGAGGTGACGCGGGCTGCCTTCAAGACCCTGGCGATCAGCAATCAGACCGAACCATTCATCATCGAAGCGCTGCGCGCCGGCAATGCCCTGAGCCTCTCGCTTGTGGCCGAATCGGATGGTCGGGTGGTGGGACACATCGCGTTTTCCCCAGTGACGTGCTCCGATGGATCCGCTGGATGGTTCGGCGTCGGGCCGTTGTCGGTCTTGCCTGACTATCAGCGGCGAGGCATCGGCTCCGCGCTGTTGATGGAAGGGCTTTCGCGCCTCCAGCGCATGGGTGCGCGAGGCTGCTGCCTGGTGGGGCATCCAGAGTACTACCGGCGGTTTGGGTTTCAGAACGTTCGGGGGCTCGGTGTCGAGGGGGTGCCGCAGGAGGTCTTCCTCGTCTTGGCCTTCGACGAGCGCATCCCGCAGGGCACGGTGGCGTTTCATGAGGGATTCCGGGCGGAAGGCCCATGACGCAACCCTCAGCGGTGCGTGCACGGTTCGGGTCCGCTGGAGACACCGTTTGACATCCGATAGGCCACTGGCTACTATTTGTCTGAACAGCCGTTAGGGGTGCCCCGTGGAAGCGGGGCTGAGAACAAACCCTTATGCACCTGATCTGGGTCGTTCCAGCGGAGGGAAATGGCTGAAAAAGCGCCCTGTTTTTTCAGACCGTTTCCGTTGAGGATTCGGTCTTTTTTTGTGACCAACGGCCGCCGCATCTGCGTTCGAGGGGACTTGGTCGGGACCGGATGATTTCACCGGGAACGCGCGCGGTGAATCCTGTGGCGGAGGAAGCGCCTGCCCCTATGGATGATTCGCTTAGCGCCCTGTTGGAGGAGGATCTCCTACGCTATGGGCGCAACCTGCGGCTAGAGGGTTTTGGCGTCGAAGGGCAGCTGAGGCTCAAGCGGTCCCGGGTGCTGGTCGTCGGACTGGGTGGTCTGGGGAGCCCGGCTGTCTTCTACCTTGCTGCTGCCGGCGTGGGATCCATCGGCCTCGTGGACGGGGACCGGGTGGATCTTTCCAACTTGCAGAGGCAAATCCTCTACGGGGACGAGGATGTGGGCCGGCCCAAGGTCGAGGCCGCCTACGAGATCCTCCGCCATCGATACCATGGGCTGAGCCTGTGGAGCCATGGAGAAAGGCTGACGGAGCAGACCGTCCGCGCCATTGTGGAACCCTATGATTTCGTGGTCGAAGCCACGGACAATTTCGAGAGCAAGTTCCTGATCAATGACGCCTGTGTTTGTCTCGGGAAGCCCTTTTCTCATGCCGCAGTGTCGGGGTACCTGGGGCAGGCGATGACGGTGCTTCCTGGCTTCGGGCCTTGCTACCGGTGCATCTTCGGATCGGTCCCCGAACCGGGTGCCGTGACCGACCCGGAGGAGGAAGGGACCTTGGGGATGGTGCCCGGGGTTTTGGGTGTGATTCAGGCCACGGAGGCTGTCAAATACCTTACGGGCCTGGGACGCTTGCTGGTGGGAAGACTTTTCACCTGGAACGCGTTGACATTGACAGCGCGTGAGGTGCCGCTGCCGCCCGAGCCCACCTGTCGTATTTGTCGGGGGGGGACGGTCGGGTCCGCAGCATGAGGATGCGGATGGACAAACCATTGATCATTGCGGGTCGGACCTTCGGGTCACGGCTCCTGCTCGGAACAGGCAAGTTCGCCTCGCCGGACCTCATGGTGCGGGCGATCGAAGCATCGGGGGCGGAGATCGTCACGGTGGCGCTGCGCAGGGTTGAGCTTGACAATCCCAACGACAGCATACTCAGCCACATCGACCCCGGACGTACGCTCTTGCTGCCCAACACTTCGGGGGCGCGGGATGCCGGGGAGGCCGTCCGTTTGGCCCGCCTGGCGCGGGCGGCGGGCTGCGAGCCATGGGTGAAGCTGGAGGTGACGCCAGACCCACGGTACCTGCTCCCCGATCCGATCGAGACGTTGAAGGCGGCGGAAATCCTGGTTAAAGAGGGATTCGTGGTGCTTCCCTATATCAACGCCGACCCCATTTTGGCCAAGCGACTCGAAGACGTGGGCACTGCGACCGTCATGCCGCTCGGGTCGCCCATAGGGTCCAATCGGGGATTGAGAACGAGGGATGCGATCGAGATCATTGTCGAAATGGCGACGGTTCCCGTGGTGGTGGATGCCGGCCTCGGGGCGCCTTCCCACGCGGCTGAAGCCATGGAGCTGGGCGCGGATGCCGTTTTGGTGAACACGGCCATCGCTGTGGCGGGGGACCCGGAGGCCATGGCGCGGGCCTTCAGGAAGGGGGTTGAGGCGGGGCGCGAAGGCTACCTTGCCGGCCTGGGGGCTTCCCGGAAGACCGCGGTCGCGTCGAGTCCCCTCACCGGATTTTTGGGATCGTGAGGCGATGAGTTTTTACGAAATCTTACGTGGGTTGGACTGGGACTTGGTCGGCCGGGACATCCGTGCTCGGACGGCTGCGGACGTGGTGCGGGCCCTGGGGAGCCCGAATCCATCGATCGAGGATTTCATGAGCCTCGTTTCGCCGGCTGCGGAGCCTCACCTGGAGGAAATGGCCCAGCGCGCCCACAGGCTGACGGAACAGCGGTTCGGGAAAGTGATCACGCTTTTCGCGCCGCTCTATTTGTCTAACGAGTGTACCAACCCTTGCGTCTACTGTGGCTTCAATGTGCATCACGCGGTGGAACGGTTGACGCTCGCTCCCGAGGATGCCGCCCGGGAGGCGGAGCACCTGCGAAAGCTCGGTTTCCGGCACGTGCTCCTCGTCTCGGGTGAGGCGCCTCAGGTCGTGACCGAAGACTACCTGCAAAACGTGGTGCGACGACTGCGCCCGTCGTTCTCTTCCATATCCATCGAGATCTACCCCATGACGACGGAAGCCTACGCTTCGCTGGCTGCCGAAGGCGTGGACGGTCTGGTGATCTATCAGGAAACGTACCATGAATCCTCCTACCGTACGTTTCATCCCGCGGGCAGGAAGCGGGATTTCCGGTGGCGCCTCGAAACGCCCGAACGTGGGGGAGCTGCGGGATTGCGACGCATCGGGATCGGGGCGCTTCTCGGGCTCGATGACTGGCGCATCGAAGCCACTAGCTTGGCCCTGCATGCGCGCTATCTGCTGCGCCGTTTTTGGAAATCCCACGTCACCATCTCGTTTCCACGCCTGAGACCAGCCGCTGGAGGATTTCAACCTCCGCAACCCGTCACGGATCGGCACCTGGTGCAGATGCTCACGGCCCTGCGGCTATTTCTCCCGGATGTCGGCTTCACGTTATCAACCCGCGAGAGTGCGTCCCTGCGCGATCATCTCATCCCCCTCGGGATCACGATGATGAGTGCCGGTTCGCGAACGGAGCCCGGTGGGTACGCTCAGGAAACGGCTGCGGGAGCCCAGTTTGAAGTGGCGGATGACCGGACACCTGCGGCCGTCGCGGACGTGATCCGTCGCAAGGGCTACGATCCGGTCTGGAAGGATTGGGACCCCGTTTTCATGGGAGGCCAAGATGGACCCCATTGCCCGCAGGTCGGCTCTCGATCGGCGGACTCATGAGCGAGGTCCGATGAACGGCTCGGTGGAAGCGAGGCATGTGATGCGGATCATGGTGAACGGACAGAGCCGGGAGCTCCCGGCGCCGACGACCGTGGCGGGACTGCTCCAGACACTCGGCATCCACGCGAAGGCCGTGGTGGTCGAACGAAATCTGCGGATCGTGGATCGGGATCGTTTCGACGCGGAGGATCTGGAGGAGGGGGACCGCATCGAGATCATCCGGCTGGTGGGAGGGGGATGATGGGCGGGGAGACGCGTGCGGAACGTGTGGCGCGGTTTCGGGAAATCGATCTCTACCCGGTTACGTGCGAGAAGCTCTCAGTCGGCAGGTCCAACGTGGAAATTCTCCGTGCCGTCATCGACGGAGGGGCTCGAATCGTCCAGCTGCGGGAGAAGGAATGTTCGACTCGTGAGCTCTATGCGATGGCGGAGCGATTTCGGGAGGAGACCGCCCGGGCGGGTGTGCTCCTCATCATCAATGACCGCGTTGACGTCGCGGTGGCCGTCGGAGCCGACGGCGTGCATCTTGGTCAAGACGATCTCCCCCTGCCGGCGGCGAGACAGATCGCGCCGAATCTGATCCTCGGCGCCTCGACACACTCCCTCGAGGAAGCCCTCCGAGCCCAAGCGGAGGGTGCGGATTATGTCAATATCGGTCCCATTTTTCCCACGAAAACCAAAGAGGGCGTCACCCGTTTTCTCGGCCCGGAGGCCATTGGCCGCATCGCTCCGCATCTGTCGATCGCGTTCACCGTAATGGGCGGCATCCACGTCACGGCGAAGTCGCCGCGCATATGGGCCATGTAACCCAGTCCAAAGAGCGGCAG
>CAZGQL010000017.1:0-9827 GCA_964527905.1 uncultured Syntrophobacteraceae bacterium | reverse complement strand
TGGACCAGGTTCTGGAACAGGGGGCCCGGCGCATAGCCATGGTGACCGCCATCACTCAGGCACCTGACGTGTCGGAGGCGGTCCGAACTCTTCGGGCGCGGATCTGCGGGTATCCGGGTCCCTAACCCCAAGTCGCAAGGAGGTTGTCATGTCAGATCAGTCCACCCAGACCGGACTCTCACGCAGGGATTTCGTGTTGGGCACGTTGGGCGGTTGTGCCCTCCTGAGCGCCGGCGCGCTCGGGCTCCACGGATGTTCGATGGCCGTGCCGACCAGCCAGGCGTCCTTGGGGCTCCCCGAGCTTCCCTACAAGGAGGGCGACCTGGAACCGTACATTTCCAGGCAGACGATCGGTTTCCACTACGGCAAGCATCACAAGGCCTACGTCGACAAGATGATCGAACTGGCGAGGGGAACCGAATTCAGCGACATGCACCTTGCCGAGATCGTGAGAAAGACCGCCAAGATGCCCGATAAGGTCGGTCTGTTCAACAACGCCGCCCAGGTCTGGAACCACAATTTCTATTGGAAATGTCTCACGCCGGGGGGGGGTGGTAAACCTCAGGGGGAAATGGCCCGCCGGATCGAGCAGAGCTTCGGGAGTTACGAGAATTTCAAGAAGGAGCTGACCAATGCAGCCCTCGGCCAGTTTGGAAGCGGGTGGGCTTGGCTCGTGGCCGACGACAAGGGGCTCAAGGTCGTGAAGACTTCCAACGCCGACACTCCCATCGTCCAGGGTCAGACACCGCTTCTGACCATCGACGTCTGGGAGCATGCCTACTACCTCGATTATCAGAACCGGCGGGCAGACTATGTCAACGCCGTGATCGATCATTTGCTCAACTGGAAGTTCGCGGAAGCCCATCTGCCCAAGGCCTGAAATCGTGGGGCGCCGCCGAATTCGCCTCAATCCCTCGCTCCTTTCAGCCGATAGGCCGAGGAACGGACCGGACCTCCCGGGTGAGACCACAGGGGCTCCCCGGGTATGCCCGACCGAGAGCCTCAAGATCCGTGGGAGAATGGTGGAGCGATTGGAGCCGATGGAGCGCCGCGTTGGGATCGATCACCTGGTTGGGGTGAATCCGGGATTTCTCTCGGAAATCCTGAAAATTCCCCTGTTGGCCCGCAGTACTTCCTGTATTCTGATTTTGGGAGAGTCCGGCACCGGAAAGGAAACCTGCGCCCGTACGATCCATCAGCTCAGCAAACGGAACGAGGGGATTTTTCTTGCGGTGGATTGCACTGCATTGTCTCGGGAAGCGGCCGAAGCCGAGCTGTTCGATAGGATCAGAAAGGCGTTTGGGGGAGAGACCCCCACGAGCGTTGAGGACATGAGCGACGCGGGCTGTTATGGGACCCTTTACCTGGAGCACGTCGATCGGTTGCCGGGCCAAGCGCAGGTGCGAGTGCTCGGTTGGATGCGGGAGATGCAATGGCATGCTCGAGCACAGGCCTCGCCAGGGATGCCGTGGGTGCGCGTGATTGGCGCCACGGCACCCGATCCTAGGGAACGCGTGCATTCAGGGAACCTGCACAAGGAACTCCATGCCCGGTTGTCGGTTTTGACCCTGAGGATGCCGGCCCTTCGCCACAGGCGCGAGGATATTCCACTGCTGGCCCGCCATTTCGTGGAGCGTTTCCGCCGAGCGATGAATCGCCCGCCACTGGGACTGTCGGCCGCCGGGATGCGAAAATTGCAAATTTTTGATTGGCCGGGCAACATAGAGGAATTGGAACGTGTCATCGAGCGGGCGGTAGCCCTCTGCCAGTCGGACATTCTTACCGAGGCGGATTTACAACTGGACGGCCCTGAGCCCCTGGGGTCCCTGGGATCCTTCCGGGAAGCCAAAGCACGTTGTGTGGAAGCCTTCGAAAGGGACTTCATCGAAAAACTTCTCGTGGCCCACGATGGCAACATTTCAAGGGCGGCCCGTTCAGCACGGAAAGATCGGCGGGCGTTCTGGGAGTTGATTCGCAAGCACGGAATCGATGTGGAGCGATACAGGCTTTCCGTGCAAACCTTCGGCCGGGACCCGCGGTGAAGCGGGCCCGTCCGGTCTATTGATAGTACTTGTGGAAGTACTCCATCACCATGCGGTGTGTGTTGAAATAGGAGCAGACGTCGGCGATGGAGCTTTTCATGATGGACGTCCATTGCTTTGGGTTGGCATAGTAGGTGGTGACCATGTCGTCGAGATCGATGTAAAGGTCGCTCGCCGCCGCGTCATCGGACTGATCCTCGTCGTCTCCGATGGCCCATCCGTTGACGCGATTCTTGCACGCCTCCCGCCACCAGCCATCCAATACGCTCATGTTTACCCCCCCATTGAAACACACCTTCATCCCGCTCGTGCCACTGGCTTCACGGGGTCGCCTCGGCGTGTTCAACCACACGTCGGTTCCCCGGACCATCAGGGAGGCCAGCCAAATGTTGTAATTGGGAAGGAACACCAGCCGCAGCTTGTTTTCATACTGGCGACCGATGTTCACCACCTCCTTGATCAATTGCTTGCCGGGTTCATCCTGAGGGTGCGCCTTGCCCGCGAATATGAACTGCACTCGGTCGAAGCTCAGGTTCATCAGGTACTCAAGGTCCGTGAACAGGAGAGTGGCCCGTTTGTAAGCTGCGGCCCGCCGGGCGAAGCAGATGGTCAGCAGTTCATCCGTGAATCCGACGCCCGTGACCGAATTGACATAGCTGATGAGGTGCTTTTTGGCCTTCAATTTGGCTTCCCGGAGTGCCTCGTTGGGCAAGTCGACCGCCTTGCTCAGGGCCTGCGGCTGCTGGCGCCAAGCGGGGATGTGCTGATCGAAGAGAGCCTGGAACTCGGGGCCGGTCCAGGTGAGATGGTGCACGCCGTTGGTGATGTGTCCGATGTTGTAGCCGGGGAACATCTCGCGGGAAACCTCGCCGTGGAGCTCGCTCACGCCGTTGCTGGCCCGGGAAAGATTCAAAGCGAGGATCGTCGTGTTGAGCAAGTCTTCCCCGGCCAGGGACTTGATGTTGGAGGGCAAGTAGGAGCCGAGCACCTCGTGTGCCATGTCGTAAGAAAATTTGTCGTGCCCCGCGGGCACGGGCGTGTGGGTTGTGAACACGCATTTTTCCCGGACCTTCTCCTCGTTTCCATCCAGGTCCTTGAGGAGCGCCAGGGTCAGAAAAACCGCATGGCCTTCGTTCATGTGGTAGGTCGTGATGTTGCGCTCGAGCCGTTTGAGGGCCAGGTAGCCCCCGATCCCGAGGACGGCTTCCTGGCAGATGCGGGTGTGATGGTCGCCCCCGTAAAGAAACTGGGTGATCATCCGGTCATCCGGGGAGTTGGACGGCAGGTCCGTGTCCAGCAGGTAAATGGAAATGCGCCCCTGCATTCCCGTTTGATTATATTTCCAGACCCCGATGTCCACGTTGCGCCCCTCGATCTTGATCGTCACCTTGAGTGGCAGCGGCTCCATGAAGGCGCGGGGGTCGAAATAGGGGTACAATTCCTCCTGGTAGCCCATCGGGTTGATGTTTTGAATGAAATAGCCCCGTTTGTACAGGAGGGTCACGGCGACTAGGGGGACGTTGAGGTCTGCAGCGGACTTGATGTGGTCGCCGGCCAGGATTCCCAGACCGCCGCTGTAAATGGGGATGTGCTCGTTCAGACCGATTTCCATGCTGAAGTAGGCGACTTTCATGGTGGCTCGTCTCCTGGAGTATGACGGGGATGGCCCGGTCCATGCCGGGCGCGGATCGAGATGGCCTATCCACTATAGACGCACTCTAGCCCATCAAACAATCATTTCTTCTCCCAGGAGAATCTACTCATTCACTGTTCTCCGGCTGAGGAGACGGTGCCAAAGGTCGTCGGCAGTCGTCTTGATGCGACAGGCAACCCTCACCTCGGGCCTGGTTCAACTTTACAAAAAGGGCCGGATCGGGATATGGAAGAGGCCTGGAGCGGCTTCAAGAACGGTGCTCCGCGGGCGGTGGGCTCGCCGGGTGGTCACCGGGGCCTCGAAGTGCACGGAGGCCGTCGCTCCGCGGCTCAGGGTCGGAACCGGTGGAACTGGGGATGCGAGGCGACCCGATCAAGGGTGGGGTGAGACTGACCGAACAAACGGGGACGACAGGGGAGGAAGATCCATGGGAATTTCTGGGCTGCTGCTGGTCGTGTTGGCGACGTTGCTGATCCCTTCCGGGGCCCAGTGTGACGGGCCGCCCGTGAGCTCAGCCACGCAGGAATGTCTGAGCTGCCATGCATCCATTCATCCGGGAATCGTGGAAAGCTGGCAGCAGAGCCGACATGCGCGGGTCGTTCCCTCCAAGGCCCTCGAGGGGCCCGCGCTCTCCCGTCGTGTCAGTGCGGACACGCTTCCCGCCGAGCTCAAGGACGTCACCGTGGGGTGCGCCGAATGCCACACCCTGCGACCCAAGGCGCACCGGGACACCTTCGACCACAACGGCTACCCGGTTCACGTCGCGGTGAGCCCGGTGGACTGCGCCACCTGCCACCCGGTCGAGGCGGAGCAGTTCGACCGGAACCTCATGGCCCATGCCTACAGCAATCTGGTGGACAATAGCGTCTATCAGATGCTGATCCAGTCGATCAATGCCACGCCGACGTTCGACAAGGGAAAGATCGTCCTGTCGCCCGCCCACGAGGCGACCAACGAGGAATCCTGCCTTTACTGCCATGGCACTAAGCTTTCGGTCGCCGGCAGAAAGTCGCGTGCGACGAGCATGGGGGATATGGAATTTCCCGTCATTTCCGGCTGGCCGAACCAGGGCGTGGGGCGGATCAACCTGGACGGGAGTCGCGGAGCCTGTTCGGCGTGGCACGCCCGTCATGGCTTTTCCATGGAAGCGGCCCGAAAGCCGTACACGTGTAAGGAATGCCACGTGGGACCGGACGTCCCGGCCATGAAAGTCTACGAAGCCAGCAAGCACGGGAACCTGTACGCTACGCACGGGGGCGAGTGGAATTTCGAGGCCCTGCCCTGGACCGTCGGCAAGGATTTCACGGCGCCGACCTGCGCCACCTGTCACGTAAGCCTCCTGGTGGACACGGAGGGCAAGACGATCATCGGTCGTTCCCACGAGATGGCCGATCGCCTGCCCTTCCGAATCTTTGGCCTCATCTACGCCCACTCCCATCCCAAGATGCCCGGCACGGCCGTCATCAAGAACAAGAGCGGCCTGCAACTGCCGACGGACTTGGATGGTACCGAGGCTTCGGAATTCCTCCTGGACGCTCAGGAAAAGGATGGGGCCCGCAAGCGTATGCAGGCGAGCTGCCTCGCCTGCCATGACGAGTCGTGGGTGGATGGGCATTGGGCGCGCTTCGTCAACACCATCCAGGCCACCAACGCTGCGACTCGGACGGCGACGGAGATCATGTCGGAAATCTGGAGATCAGGTCTGGCCACGAACCACACCAAGGGCGGCAATCCCTTCGACGAATTCATCGAAAAGGTCTGGAGCGACGTCTGGCTCTTCTATGCAAACACCGTCCGTTTTGCGTCGGCCATGGCCGGGGGAGGAGACTATGGGGTGTTCGCCGACGGGCGGTACCACTTGATGAAGGCCGTGCGGGAGCTCGAAGACTGGATGCAGTCCCGGAACCCACAGAAGAAGCGGTAAGACCGACGGCTATTTGAGAGACCCGAACGGGACCCGCACCTGTTCCCCGGTTTCTCCATCGTAGTAGAGCCAATTTTCCGCATGGGCAGGCCGACGGCCCGCGAGCAACCGGACGGCTTCCAGCGCTTGAAGGCTTCCGATCAAAGCCGCTGTGGCGCCCAGCACCCCGAGATGCTCCTCGGCTTCGGCGCGCTCACGCCGTCCACCGTAGACTTGATGGAGGTGGGTCCTGGAGCCGGGGAGGAAAGTGGCCACCTGCCCCCACCACCCGGCCACGGCACCGTGGATGAAAGGAATCCCAGCCCGTTGCGCGGCCTCGAACAGTTCGAAACGGGAGGGGAGGTTGTCGACGGCGTCCACGACCAGGTCCATGGTATCGAGGAGTTGCATCGCATTCGAAGCATCCAGGGTGCAGGGAAGGGCTTCCACCTCGACGAAAGGGTTGATCCGGCCGAGGCGTTTCCGTGCCGTGTCGGCCTTGTTTCGACCGAGAGAGTCCAGGTCGCTGAACCACTGGCGGTTGAGGTTGGTGACTGCGAACACATCCCCATCCACCAGGCGTAGAAACCCCACACCGACGCGGGCCAGCAAGCTCGCCACAACGCCCCCCAACCCCCCGCAGCCACACAGAAGGACTCGGCTCCTGCACAGGCGAGCCTGCTCCCCCCACTGGAGCCCGCTCTGATTCTTTACGTAGCGCAACGGCATAATGCCGCGCTCGAGGGCCGCCATCTGGGCGGCGGGAGGAGAAATGGACTGGGAGGAAGCCCACCCCAGGAGGGTTTCCTCATCGATGACCGCCTGCGGGCGTCCGCAGACCATGAAACGATCCGCAAGTTCGTCAAGCGTCGACATCCGCTGAGATCCTTATGATTCCTGAAGCATCGCGCGGCGCCCGCCAGCCTTCGTTTCTCCTTGACAGTAACCGGCGCGGACGCCTATATTTCCAGGTCGACACACCATGGGCCGGAGTGGTGGAACAGGTAGACGCGCTGGACTCAAAATCCAGTGGGCCTTGCGCCCGTGAGAGTTCGATTCTCTCCTCCGGCACCAGGAAAATCAGGGAGCGAGGCGTTCCAACGCGCTTATCATGACGCCTCCAAAGTGTTGAATAAGATCAGCCCCCGTCCCCCCTTGCCGTCCACCGCGTCCCCCCCCGATGGATCAATCCGCTGGAAGCTTCGATTCCCAAATGTTTACCCTCGATGATCCTCAACACGAGCGATCCGATCAGGGCCTATCGAGATTGGAGAGGCGTCGCTTCGGCATCATCCCGGGGTGAGGCGCTCGATCATGGCTCGATGGTGAGGGTAAGCCTGGACCAGCCGAACACGGTCTGCGAGCTCGAAATCCTCAAAATCGAAGCCGGGGGCCACCACGCATCCCACGAGGCTGAACGCGCGGGTCTCAACGACCTCGGCCCCGAACCAGGAGCCCGCTCGGACGACATGCTGGAACACCTGACCCCTGCCCGGATCCTTCCCCAGGACTTGTTCCTCGACTTGCCCATCCGAGTCTAGGATCGTCAAACGCAGCGGACTCCCCAGGTAAAAATGCCAGATTTCATCGGATCGGATGCGATGCAGGGCCGAGATGGCGGGGTTTACGAGCAGGTAAACGATGGCTGTGGCGATGGGGCGCTCCCCCCTGAACCTTCCGGGAAGGACTCCAACCGGCAGGCGCTCCGCCGATTCGTAAGTGCGCCGGTAGAAGCCTCCCTCCGGATGCGGCCGAAGGTTCAACGTTTTCACCCAGTATGCGGCATCATTCATCCGAGCTCATCCGGTCGAAGATCTCATGGTGGTTCGGTGTGCGGTCTGTTTTTCGCGAGGGGCGAGATCGGAACGTGGAGCCTCGAGCAGGGGGGGCAACCTCATGTGCGCCTGGAACAACGCTGTTTGCTCCCCGTTTAGGGTGCGCCGATCGCCGACCGCCGGCGCACCCTCTGTGATCCTTGCTTTCATCCGACCTTGACGCTGATCTTACGGGGTTTGAGGCTGTCCGCTTTAGGCAGGGTCAGCGTGAGCACTCCATTGCGCATGCTCGCCTCGATCCGGGACTGATCGATGGTTCTACCCAGGGAGAACTGCCGGTAGAAATCCCCGACTCCATATTCCTGAAAATGAGCCCGCTCCTTGCTCTCTTCGATCTCCACGGTGCCCCGCAGACTCAGCAGGTTGTCCCGGATGTCGATGCTCACGTTTTCCGGGGAAACGCCCGGCATGTCCGCCACCAACACCAAGGCTTCGTCCGACTCATAAATATCGACGGCCGGAACATACACCGGGCAGTTCCGGGTGCTTTCCCCTTCCGTCGTGACCTCAACCTTTTCTCTCGGTTGAAGATCCTTTTCCGTCATGGTCTTCGCCCTCCGTATGGGATGAATCCAGATCCGATTTGGTAAAGCGAAACGATCGGTTACCCGCTTATCCCGTCTTGATCAGGACCTGTCTCGGTTTTGCTTCCTCGGCCTTGGGCAGGATGATCTTCAAAATGCCGTTGCGGCAGGTGGCCTGAACCCCCTCCGGGTTGATGCGGGCAGGCAGACTGAGAACCCGACGAAACCGCCCCGCCTCCCGCTCGCGACGGTGGTAGTTCACGTTCTCCGCTGTCTGAAGCTTCCGTTCGCCGCGCAGTGTGAGCGTTTCTCCCTCGACGGATATTTCGATCGCCTCCGGTTCGACCCCCGGCAATTCTGCGCGTACGTAAAGGTTGTTTTCGTCCTCGGAGAGGTTGATCGGGGGGAAGACACCCGTACGAAAATGGAAGGGTTGGAGACCAGCATATGCATTCATGAAACGGTTCATTTCACGCTGCATGCGCTCCAACTCCTCGCCCAGCCGAAACAGGGAAGGCTGATCGCGCCACCGGATGAATGCCATGATCATTCCTCCTTTTATATTGTTATTCTTGTACAATATGGGTTTTTCTGAAATGTGATGCTAAGCACAAGGGCTGGGCATGTCAACCCGTGCCACCCTTCGAGTCGAGACCGGATCCAGGAGCCGGGACGCTTGCCGGAGCTCGATTGACATTTTGGGGGCCCTTGTCTAAAAGGGACACGGTTGAGCTCGAAGACTACGGACCTTCCAGTAGCAGGCGCCACAAACCTGCGATGAAAGCACCGGACGCATGAAATCGTTTATCGAAGAAGACCCCTCCCTGAAGGGAATGTATTGGGTGACGGATGCCGGAGCATGCTCCGGGGTGTACGTGCTCGAAGAGGGGCGCACCATCATCGATGTCGGCAACATGTACGGGCTCGCGGACGAGCTTCAAGACTTGGGGCCTTTGACGCGCCTGGAGCGCATCCTGCTCACCCACGCCCATTTCGACCATGTGGGAGGTGTGGAGGAGATTTACCAGATCGTGAGCCCGGACCTGTATGTGCATCCCATTGCTCGGGAGTATCTCCGGCTGCATCGTCCACCGTTTCCGGAGTTTTTCGACGCCCTGGAAAGGGACGGGAAGCTTCGGCACATTGGGGACGGTGATCGCATCGAAGGGACTCCCAGCCTTCAAGTCATCCACACGCCCGGTCACACGGCGGGGGATGTTTGCTTTTTCGATGCGGAGACTGGGGCGCTGTTTACGGGGGACACGGTGCTGCCTTACCGCCACAAGCTTGGGGCGATGCTGACCAAGCCCGACGAGGTGCAGGGCGGGCGGATCAAGGACAAGATCGCCAGCATCAAGCGGCTGTTGAGTCTTCCGGTGCGTCACCTGTTTCCGGGACACGGCGAGCCGGTGTTCCACAAGGGGGCGGACCAGATCAAGCTGACCCTCTATTCGCTTTACAATGGTCTGCATTCCGATCAACCGGAACGGGCCTGGATCGCGATGGGGATGGACCTGCTCGATCTCGGTCAGATCCAGGAGGCACGTCAGTGTCTTGGGAAGGCGCTTCAAATGGCTCCGGAATCACCCGAGGCGAGGGGACTCGAAGAGCGAATCCAGGCCGTGGCACAGGCGCAGAAAGGGGCGTGATCGGCTTTCAGAGCGATCGACTCCGAATGAGCCCAGTGGTGATCCCATGACGAGACACGCCTTCCTTGTGGCCGGAACCCACAGCGGATGCGGCAAGACGACTTTGTCCTTGGCGCTGATGGCGGCGTTGCGCGCGCGCGGGTTGGCGGTGCAGCCGTTTAAGGTTGGGCCGGATTTCATCGATCCCGGCTTCCACACCCGGGTTACGGGTTGTGAATCC
>CAZGQL010000016.1:47167-51599 GCA_964527905.1 uncultured Syntrophobacteraceae bacterium | reverse complement strand
GCCAGGGGCGCAAAAAATACCCCTCGACCCGTCAATCGGGTGCGGAATGTAAGTTGCGGGGTTTCGGTCCGCGCCGTTCTACTCCGCGTCTCGTCTGGCCCTGTATTTGCGAACAGAGGCCGGTTGGACGCCGATAACGCTTCAGGACCGCACCGCAGCGGAAACCGCCTTGACGGGTCTTCAGGGGATCATTTACTGGGAGACCTACCCGCGGCAGGTCCAAGAGACGCAATTTGGAAATTTCAGCCCCAATCACATTGACTTGTGGGATCCTAGCCTGAGAAGCCTGAATTTCCATTTTGCAAGAACGCAAGGACGATCAATGCTGTGGATTCCACAGGCCCAGCGGATCGTCCCCGGTGGGGTCCAGTTTTGGCCCTTGGTGAGAGGCTGATGTCCTAAAGGAGAATGGGTTCGATGTGCCGGATCGCGAACCGAGGGCCTGTCTCGGTCGCCGGTCCTTTGTGCGCCGTGGTCCATCGGCTCCTCCCTCGGCGTTTGCGGTGGGACAGGTTGGCTCCATCACAGTTCCGCCGTCCGCGGGCTGAAGGTCATCACGAAAACCGTTTCCTGGGGCGAGGACTGGAAGGAGAGCTTCCAATTGTGAATGGTTTCGACGATCAGTTTTGTGGCGTATAAGCCAAGGCCTGTCCCTCCCTTCTTGCCACGGGTGACATAGGGCGAGAAGAGTTCTCTTTGGATCTCCTCGGGAATGGCCTTGCCTCCGTTGCGGATCTCCAAGACCGGCGTCCCCCTCTCGTTTTGCCTCAAGATCACCTCGACGGCGTGCCGAGGTTCCTCGGCTTCCACGGCATTCTTGAGCAGGTTCTCGAGGGCGCGCTCGAGGAGTTGCCGATCGGCCTGGAGAGGCAAGGCGTGTACAACACGGTTGTGAAAAACAAGCCCCACGTCCTTGGTGTTCGCCAGGGGGGTCATCTGCTCCGTCTTGGTGCGGATCAGCCCGGGCAAATCGATCGTCTCGTCTTTGCGCCGATATTCGCCGGTTTCCAGAAGAATCAGCTCTCTCGTGGAATCCAGGAGGGCGATCAAACCTTCTGATTCATCCCGCACGATGTCGACGTACTTTTCCAGCTGCGCGGTTTGGTCCTTCTCCAGTGCCGTCGACAGCCGCCTGGCTGCCAAAGAAATGATCACCAGCTTGTTCTTCAGATCGTGGCGGGTGATATGCTCGAGCCTGTTGCGCATCAGCTCATATCGCTTGCGCATGGAGATATCCCTCACGATGGCCGTGATGAAATACTGGTCATTACTGAGTTTCAACAGAGAATGGGTAAGTTCGATGGGAAAAATCTCACCATCCTTTCGGAGGGCTTCGAACTCTTTTATGTCGGATGTGTAGGATTCACGCGTGTTGATATTTCTTACAAACAGATCATAACCTTTTCTATGTTTTTCACGGTAAGGTATTGGTATGATACTTTCAATGCCTTTCGCCTTTATCTCATCCTTAGTATATCCAAACATCATTTCTGCCATCTTGTTCCATGCAACAATGGTTTCGTCTTGATCAACAGTGATCAAAGCATCCGACAGTGAATCGAGGATTTGTTCGAAGAAGCGGTCCATATTCTTTCCAATTAGAGAGCTTAAGAGTCAATCGATGGGGTTGGGTTCAGGGAAGCCCTATATGATGCTCCCGGTTTTGCAAAAGTCCCAAAGAAGCGGCGACCTGACGGTGGTTTCCGAGCATAGCAGAGGAAAAGTCCTACATGAAGAAAAAGATGTTCTTGGTTTCACGGAGTGCGTTCAAGAGGCCCCTGCGCGAGGTTCCAGGCCGAGAATGCGCCCGTGGAAAGGCTCTGCACGGTTGCGGGGGCGACCGCGGCAGCCACAATTCGGGTGCACTGCGTGCTAAGGCCGTGTATTATCGGTTGATTCGATCCAACGGGGCCCGAGGGCATTCTCGCGCACAGGGTGCTCGACCGCCGTCTTGGGGGCTCCACAAGGACGCCCTGGGGGCGGAGAGCGCTAGAGGTGGAGCAAGGCAAGGCTGGAAAACGGGGAGAAACGTCATGTCGCTGGAAAGAGCCAAATCGCTCATGCGAGAGACCGGCTGGGGAATGCTGGCCACCACGGACGGCCGGAGGGTTGGGGTCCGTCCGATGGGCGGCTGGGCCTGGGTTGGGGACGAATTGTGGTGCGCCACCTCGGCCTGCTCCGACAAAGTGGCGCAGTTGACGGCCGTTCCGCAGGCGGAGTACTGCTTCTGCAAGCCCGAGGGCGAACATGTACGGATCGCGGGTCCGTGCACGATCAGCACCGACAATGAGGACAAGCGCAGACTCTTCGAGGCCGTACCGATGTTGAAAACCTATATCGACGATCCCGCAGACCCGGGGTACGTGGTGCTGCGGATGAGGCCCGAGCGCATTCGGCTTATCCAGCAGGATATGACCTACGAAGAGGTGTCCTTGGACTGATGCGAGGTTGTCCCGGCCCCATGTGACGGTCATGGGTGCAAGTGGGGGGCGGTGGCGGCGCGAACCGCGCCGCGGAGATTGCCTCCCGGTCCCCCCGCTTCGGACCACGGGGGGAAGCCATGTGGTGGCCGGCATGCGGGTGCCTTCTGCCGAAGGAAGCGCCTCTCGTGCTCCTCGACGAGATCGGGAAAAGGGAATGCCTCTCCCCGCGCTTCGTCGCCCTCGTCCGGCACCTTCTCGATTCGCCTGGGCTCTTCGTGGCCACCGTGACCCTGAAGGGAAGGGGCCTCATCGCCGAGGTCAAGCAGCGCCCGGATGTGGTTCTCGTCGAGGTGACCGCCTCCAATCGTGAGCCGTTCGCAGTGGAATGGATGGAGCGTATGGCGGCGGCGGTCTGGGGGTTCCGGCCGTTGTGTCCGTGAGGCCCAAACGACGGCTCACGTCCGCGAGTGAGACTCGATGGAACACAGCAAGACAGCCCGTGGAACGGGCAATGAAAAGCAACGGATGTCGATTCCCCTTAAGATTACCCTCATGTATCTCGCTGTTGGGGGGCTCTGGATTGTCCTCTCGGACAAGATCCTGGAGCTTTTCGTCAATGACCCGAAGCTGCTCACCCACCTCGCCGTCCTGAAGGGATGGTTCTATGTGGCGGCAACCGGCTGGATGCTATACATCCTGATCGCACGGGGTGTCGCCCAGATCCGGCATTCCGAGAATCGGGTCGCCCGATCGGAGATGGACTACCGCCAACTCGTGGAAGCTGCCAACAGCATCATCCTTAAGCTGGATACCGCCGGGCATGTCACCTATTTCAACGAGTTCGCGCAGGCGTTTTTCGGCTTCCGCCAGGACGAAATCCTCGGACGGCATGTGGTCGGAACCATCGTTCCCGAACGGGATGAATCGGGACGGGACCTGAGGGCTATGATCGAAGACCTCGGGCGCGACCCGGAGCGGTACGCGAAGAATGAAAACGAGAACATGAAACGATCCGGCGAACGGGCCTGGATTGCGTGGACCAACAAGCCGGTTCGAGACGAGCAAGGTCGGATTGTCGAGGTGCTGTGCATCGGGCATGACATCACAGAGCGGAAGCGGACCGAGGAAGCCCTCCGCCGTCTCAGCCTCCTGGTATCCCACACGCGGGACATCATCCTCCTGGTCCGTCGCGCGGATGGGCGCATCCTGGATGCCAACGAAGCCGCCGTGCAGACGTACGGGTACACCCGCGAGGAGCTCCAAAGCCTCAGGATCCACGATCTCCGCGCCCCCGGGACCCTGGAACTTGTTCCGCAGCAGATGGCGGAGGCGGACGCGCACGGGATCCTGGAAACGATCCATCGGCGCCGCGACGGCACCACATTTCCCGTGGAGATCAGCTCGCGGGGTGAGACCATCGACGGCGTACGTACCCTGATCAGCGTGGTTCGGGACATCACCGCCCGCAAGCAGGCCGAGCAGGAAATCCGAGAAAGGGAGCTCAAGTATCGAGTCCTGTTCGAAGCGGCCCACGATGGGATCTTTCTGCAAGATTCCTCGGGTTGTTTCGTGGACTGCAACGAGAACGGCGCGCGGCTGCTGGGTCTGACCATAGCGGACATCCTGGGCCGCTCGCCCGGGGACTTCAGCCCCGAGCGACAACCCGATGGACGGCGGTCGACCGACCTCGCGAAGGAAAAGGTGCTGGCGGCCTTTTCGGGACAGTCGCAGCATTTCGAGTATCAGATTTTGCGCGCCGACGGGACCCCCCTGGACGTCGAGGTGTCGCTCAACCGTCTTGAAATGGGTCAATCCTTCCTCCTCCAGTCCATCGTCCGCGACATCACCGATCGCAAGCGCGCGGAAGCCGCACGGCGCCTTAACGAGTCCCGTCTCGAAGCCCTGCTCCAGCTCAACCGCATGACCGAAGCCACGTTGCATGAGATCACCGAATTTGCGATGGAGGAAGCCGTCCGGTTGACCCAGAGCACCATCGGTTATGTGGCCTT
>CAZGQL010000016.1:46927-47157 GCA_964527905.1 uncultured Syntrophobacteraceae bacterium | reverse complement strand
GAAGATGAAACGGTGCTCACCATGTACGCCTGGTCGCGCGCGGCCATGCGGGAGTGCCTCATCGAGGACAAGCCGCTCGAGTATCCCGTCGAAACGACCGGTCTTTGGGGCGAGGCGGTGCGGCAACGGCGGCCCGTCATCACCAACGATTATGCGGCGCCCAGCCCGCTCAAGCGTGGCGTTCCCTCCGGTCACGTGGAGATGTTTCGGCACATGAATGTTCCCGTTTT
>CAZGQL010000016.1:42814-46917 GCA_964527905.1 uncultured Syntrophobacteraceae bacterium | reverse complement strand
ATGGAGAGCGCATCGTCGTGGTTGCCGGCGTGGGGAACAAGCCGACGGATTATGACGAATCCGATGTCCACCAGCTCACGCTCCTCATGAGCGGCATGTGGCACATCGTTCAACGGAAACGGGATGAAGAGGCCCTGCGGACCTCGGAAGAGAAATATCGGCAGGTGGTTGAAAACGCTCATGACGCCATCTTCATTGCCCAAGATGGGCTCATCAAGTTCCCGAATAGCCGGCTGGCCGAAATCTCCGGTTACAGTGTCGAGGAGCTCACCCGAAGGCCGTTTCTGGAATTCGTTCATCCCGACGACCGGGAGCTCGTCGCCACCCAGCATCACAGGCGGATGCAGGGAGAAGAAGTTCCCCACACCTATTCGTTTCGAGCGGTGAACAAGTGGGGCAATACGGTGTGGGCCGAGCTCAGCGCCGTATTGCTCGAGTGGGAGGGACGGCCCGCTACCCTCAACTTTCTTCGAGACATCACCCTCCAGAAGAAGCTGGAATCCCAACTGGTCCATGCGCAAAAAATGGAGGCCGTCGGGACTCTGGCGGGCGGTATCGCCCATGATTTCAACAACATTTTGCAGGCCGTCCAGGGGTACGCGGAGCTCTTGCTGCTGAGCACGGGAGAAGGTGATCCGGGCTACCGTGAGCTTAAAGAGATCAGTCGAGCCGCCAAGCGAGGAGGAGAGCTCACCCAACAGCTGCTGACGTTCAGCCGCAAGGTGGAATCCAAGCTCCAGCCGGTGGATCTCAACCAGATTATCGAAGCGGTGCGGCAACTGCTGGAGCGCACCATCCCCCGGATGATCCAGATCGAAGTGCACCTGACGGGGAGTCTGCATCCGGTTGAAGCGGACGCCTCGCAAATCGAACAGATCCTGATGAATCTCGCGGTGAACGCCCGGGATGCCATGCCAGACGGCGGAACCCTCCGGATTGAAACGAAAAACGTCCTCCTGACACAGGATGACCTTCAAGGCCATTCGGAGCTGCTCCCCGGAGCTTACGTCGTTCTGGCGGTGGCGGACTCCGGGCAGGGGATGGACCCTGCTGTCCTGGAGAACATTTTCGATCCCTTCTTCACCACCAAGGAAGTCGGGAAAGGTACCGGTTTGGGGTTGGCCATGGTTTACGGCATCGTCAAGAGCCACCACGGGCACATCACGTGCGTGAGCCAGCCGGGAAAAGGCACGAGGTTCGAGATTTTTCTGCCTGCCGTGGGTCCGGATGCCCCGGCCCCGACCGCGAGAAGCCGGGATCTCTAAGTCCTCGCCAATTTTCCACGAGACGGGATCGCCCGCTCTTTTCCCCCGGTGCCAGGAGGTCCCATGAGCCCGGAGCGCTTTCACGATGACCAGGAGGTGGGCAGGCCGGCGCGCGCCCTTTGTTACATGGATGTCGTAGCCAGGGAGGCGGAGGCTTATGCCGCGGCTCACACCTCCCCTCTGTCACCGCTCCTTGAGGAAATCGAGCACTTCACCCTGACACGAACCGCTTATCCCGGCATGCTCACCGGTCGGGTCGAGGGACGGTTCCTGCAGTGGGTCGCCCAGTTGTCGGGGGCCCGGCGCATCGTTGACATCGGAACCTTCACGGGCTACTCGGCCCTCGCCATGGCGGAGGTCCTTCCCGATGACGGGGAGGTGCTCACGATCGAGAGGCATGCCGACCATGCGAGGATCGCCCAGGGCTTCTTCGACCGCAGCCCGCACGGCTTCAAGATCAGGCTCCTCAGGGGAGAGGCGCTCGATGTCTTGAAGACCCTGTCGGATGCGACGGCGGACCTCGTTTTCATCGATGCCGATAAGAAGAACCTTTTGTCATTTTATGCGGAGTCGATGCGGGTCGTGCGGGACGGGGGTTGGATTCTGGCCGACAACGTCCTCTGGTATGGCAGGATCTTCGATCCCAGGGACGACGAGAGCCGGGCCGTGGCCCAATTCAACGATCGGGTCCATGGGGACGATCGCGTCGAGAAGCTCTTTCTCACCATTCGCGACGGGCTCTACGTGATCCGGAAGCGTCCCTCGACACCCTGACACGGCCGCACAAGGAATACGTCCTTGGCCCCGGCGTCGCAGGACAGCCCTCGATGGCTCCCTGCCGGCGGGGGGTGCGGTCAGCGGGTGGCTTCGAACTTCCTGCTGTGCAGGTCCGCCCGAAAGCTCCCCAGGATCTCGTCGCACTGGGCGCTGATGATGCGTTTGCGGCCCAGGGAAAGCTCGAAGGACTTGATGTTGGTGTTCTGGCGGGAGAGGCGAAGCACCGTGGCCGTCACGTCCCGAAGCGCCTCATAGGACGCCGCCGCCTCCTCCAACAAGGGCCGGACCTCCCCAGGTGTGAAACGTTCCAGCTCTTTGATCGCGCCGCTGATGGTTTCCTCGAGGTGAGCAATCTCCCGATCGATCCGATCCATGTCCTCGTCGCTGGCCGCGGCGATGTGGGGCGCCTGGAGGTTGTGGATCTCGTAGGCGGCCGTGATCGCTTCGCACGTGAGGTAAAGCACCTGTTCGTACTGGCCGCTCGAGGCGCTTCTTTGGGCGATCTCCATCAGGGTCTGCTTGAGGCGGCCGAGGGTCTGGGTGCCCTGGGTGAAGGAGAGGGCGGAGGCTTTGATGTTCGAATTTTCGACCGCGAAGTCCAGGATAATCTTGTGAATTTTCCGTAACTCCGTCCAACAGGTGTCAAATTCCCGCAACAGTTTTCTTTCCTGGTCCTGCGGATCGCTCGTGATCAATCGGTTCAGCTCGATGCGATCCTGTTCGACCGCATCGGCCGCCCGCAGGGATTCCTCCGCCAGCGACCGGGAAAGCTCATCGGTCGTGGCCATGACGGCGGCCTTTTCGAGGTCGATGGATTTGAGAAGACTCACCTGCATCTTGGCGAGGAGCTCGTCTTTTTTCAGCAGCGTTTGCAGACGCCCTTCGAGATCCGGATGGGTGTCTCGGAAGTGGAGGGTGATCAAGGCCAGAGCCAGGATCACCACGATGCCCGTCAGAAGCGGTAGCCGCCAGTCACCGTTGCCCATCGTCTTATTCCGGGTCCCTCCGTATGGGGCCTCATCATCCCCGCGCGCGTTTGCGTTGCGGTCGCATGCCATCCGTTTGCGCGATGGTGAGATCGATCGGTGCGTGGCCTAACGGCGCAACCGGAGCCATCCCCCTGCGCCTTGCCCCCCGCGAATCCGAGTAGGATTGCCGGAGGCGGGAAGGCTCCTCACTATAGCACCGCTCGCAGGAGGGGTCCAAACGAAACTCCGGACTTGGATCCAGAGCTGCGGGGTTGCAGACTCCAATGCGGCTTGGCGACCTCGATTCAGAAAGAGGTAGGAACGGGAGCGATTTTTCGGTACATACTAACTCCGGACTCGCAACCGACGGATCCGGGTCTCCGAGTTGAATCGTTGCCTGGGCTGCGCACTTCTGCTGATGTTCTCCATCGTGCCCCCGTACGCTCCGCTTCGTTTCGGTCCGGCCAGTCCCGTCAGCTCGCCCGAGGGGTTTGTGGGGGCTCTGTGCCCATGGGCCCTCCCCGGTTATGTCAATCGCTTATGCAGGAGGTTTCCCATGCGCAGTTACGGAGCCGACGCCGAGGCTCCCCGTCCGTTCGGAGGGAGAATTCTGGGCTATCGGGGGGCGATCGCTTCCGAGCACACTCTCTCGGCCCAGGCGGGGATGGACGTTCTCAAACAGGGGGGCAATGCGTTTGATGCGGCCGCAGCCGCCGTGTTCGTCGAGCAACTGGTCAATCCCCACATGGTGACGCTGGGGGGGGAGTGTCCCATGCTGCTTTACGTGGCCGACGAGCGGCGCGTGGTTTGCGTAAACGGCAACACGCAGGCACCGGCTGCAGCGACGTGCGAAGCGTACCGCGACCGGGGACTGAGCGAAGTTCCCGCCCAGGGGGTCTTGGCGGCCGGGCCGCCGGCCGCGTTTGCGGCCCTGGTGGACACGCTGTCGCGCTATGGGTCGGTCCCTCTGGAGATCGTGCTGGAGCCTGCCTTGAGCCTGGCGCGCGAGGGGTTCCCGGTCCACGAGGGGATCCTTTTCATGCCCGGGTTCGGTGTTGCCGACAACCGCCCAAGGTTCTTGGAGGAATGGACG
>CAZGQL010000016.1:0-42688 GCA_964527905.1 uncultured Syntrophobacteraceae bacterium | reverse complement strand
CGCCGGGAACCGGCGGGAGGGGCTCCAGGCGGCTCGGCGGGAGTTTTACCAGGGCGATGTGGCCGCCGCGATCGACCGTTACGTGCGGGAGCGGGACGGTTTCCTGGCCCGGGGGGACCTGGAGTCCTTCGAAACCTTCTTCGAGGAGCCGGTCTCCAGCACCTTCGGGGACACGACGGTGTTCAAATGCGGTCCCTGGTCCCAGGGACCGGTGTTTCTGCAGTTGATGGGATTGCTGGAGGGGTTCGACCTCAAGGCGCTGGGGCACAACTCTGCGGATTATTGCCACCTTTGGGTCGAAGCGGCGAAGCTCGCCTACGCCGATCGGGAGCAGTACTACGCCGACCCTCGGCGGGTGGCGGTGCCCATGCGGGAGCTCTTGGACCCGGCCTATGCGAGCGTCCGCAGAGGGCTCATCGATTGGCACCGGGCGGAGGGCGGGCACCGTCCGGGCGATCCGACCGCCCGGGAGGCACTGCTTGCACCCGAACGGGTATTTCGGTTCGAGCGGTGGGGCTACGGGACGGTCCACGTGGATGTGGTGGATGCCAAAGGCAATATGGTGGCGGCGACGCCGAGCGGAGGTTGGATTTCCGGCAACGAAGTCATCCCTGCGACGGGCTTTCCGTTGACGACGCGGCCCCAGACATTCTTCCTGGATCGGGGGCATCCGAACGTCTTGGCTCCCGGGAAACGCCCGAGGACCACCCTGAGCCCGTCGCTGGCTTTCAAGGGCGGGCGCCCCTGGATGGTCTTCGGGACCATGGGCGGAGACCAGCAGGACCAGTGGACCAGTCAGTTTTTCCTGAATCGGGCGGTGTTCGGCATGGGGCTTCAGGAAGCCATCGAAGCTCCCAAGATCACCTGCGATCACATTCCCGGGACCTTCGCGCCGCACGATGCCCATCCGCTCCGGGTTCGGCTCGAAGAGAGGGTGGGTTCGGCCGTCGTGGAGGAGCTCTGTCGTCGCGGGCACAGGGCCGCCCTGGACAGGGATTGGACGGCAGGGTTCATCTGCGGGATCGAGCGGAGCGAGGCGGGGTTGCTCGAGGCCGGGGCCGACCCGAGGGGGGCCAAGGCCTGCGTGTTCCCCGCGTGCGCCCTCGCATGGTGAGGCCGCTGGACGGGGTTTGATAGGGATCGGACAGGGGGAGAACAAACGGCATGGGATGGATGATCAGGGTGATGAGGGGGATTGACGGCTTCAGTCGGGTCACGGGAAAGGCCGTCGCATGGATGAGCCTGCTGATGGTTCTGGTGGTAACGGTGGATGTGATCCTGCGCTATGCATTCGGCATGACCACGGTGTTCACTCAGGAGCTGGAATGGCACCTGTTCGGGGCGTATTTTCTCCTAGGCGGCGCCTACACGCTCCTTCATGACGCCCACGTCCGCGTGGACATCTTCTACCAGCGCTGGACGCCCAGGCAGAAAGCCTGGCTCAACCTGATCGGCGTGCTGTTTTTCCTGATCCCAGGGTGCTACCTGGTGATGGCCACCTCCTGGAACTTCACGATGAATTCCTGGTCCATCCGGGAGACGTCCCCCGACCCAGGGGGGATCCCCGCGCGGTACCTCCTCAAGGCCACCATTCCCCTCGGCTTCACCTTCATCCTGCTCCAAGGGGTATCGTTGGGGCTCAAGAGCCTGATGACACTCCTGGGCCGGTCAGATGAGCCCGGGCAGGAGGTGCTCCCATGATGGAGTGGCTTGCGGGCGTCATGTTCCTGGTCTTGACCGTTCTGCTCATGTTCGGTTTCCCTGTGGCGTTCACTTTGCTGGGAACCGCCCTGGGATTCGGACTGATCGGCTTTGGATGGAATTTTTTCAACCTGCTGCCGCTGCGTATTTGGGGAGTCATGACCAACTTTTCCCTCATGGCCGTGCCCCTGTTCGTCTTCATGGGGGTGATGCTGGAACGGTCTGGGATTGCAGAAGACCTGCTGGAAACAATGGCCCTGCTCTTCGGGCGCATGCGCGGGGGGCTGGCGATTTCCGTGGTGGTGGTTGGGGCCCTGCTGGGGGCGTCCACGGGGATCGTCGGGGCGACGGTGGTAACGATGGGGCTGCTTTCGCTTCCCACGATGATCCGCAGGGGCTACCAGAAGGAGCTGGCCACCGGCACGATCGCGGCGTCGGGGACCCTGGGGCAGATCATCCCGCCCAGCATCGTACTCGTGCTCCTCGGGGACATCATCGGCGTTTCGGTCGGGGACCTGTTCATGGGCGCTGTATTGCCCGGTTTGGTCCTGGTCGTGCTCTACATCATCTACATCGCCGTTCTGACCCGTTTCAAACCGGAACTGGCCCCCCTCATCCCCGACGAGGAATGGAAGGAGGTGCTGCGACAGGGTCTATTCAAACGGGTGGCCAAAGCCCTGGTGCCGCCCCTGGTGCTGATCGTTTCCGTGCTGGGCTCGATCTTCGCCGGGATCGCTTCGCCGACGGAGGCCGCCGCCGTCGGGGCTTCGGGGTCGATCGTGCTTTCCATGGTGAATCGGAGATTCAGCTTTGGAGTGCTGCGGCAGGTGATGGACACGACCACGCGATTGACCTGCATGGTGTTCATCATCCTGGTGGGTGCGACGGCCTTCGGCCTGGTGTTTCGCGGGCTGGGGGGTGACAACCTCGTGCGGGCCTACCTGACCCAGATCCCCTATGGGAAATGGGGGGTCCTGGTGGTGGTGATGGTCCTCATTTTCATCATCGGGTTTTTTCTGGACTTCATTGAAATCACGTTCATCCACATTCCGGTGCTGGCGCCCATATTGGCCCATCTCGGAATGGACCCACTGTGGTTCGCCATCCTGTTCGCCGTCAACCTCCAGACGTCCTTCCTCACGCCGCCGTTCGGGTTTTCCTTGTTTTATCTCAAGGGAGTGTCCCCGCCGGGCATCCAGACGGGGCACATCTACCGGGGGATCGTTCCCTTTGTGGTCCTGCAGTTGATTGGGCTGCTCATCTGTATTTTTTATCCGCCTCTGACCACGTGGCTGCCTCGGGTGATCTTCAAGTGAGGATTCGTCCAAAAACCAAAGGCGCTTGAAATTCCGGGCCTCGGGCGGGGGGAGTTGACAGTCTCTCAGGTTTCATGGCGCTCACGGGTGGGGGCCATCCCCGTTGCCGTCGCCTTGGCATCACCCCCGCGAAGGCGGGAGTCCGGAAGACCCCATGAAAACCGGATTCCGGCCTTCCCAGGGATGACGCTGGAGCCCAATCTCAACGCTACTGACCTGTGCCGCCAGTCATGGATGTGCGACTAGGCGGGGCTCATCTCCGCCCGCTTTCGGGGTGAGGCCATCGCATGGGGGATGAGCCCCTGGTTGTTTGGGACGCAACCGGCTTCGGAAACCGTTCTCACGAGGCCTTCATGGCGGCCATCTTTTCGGCGATGGTGTCATAGTAGGCCTTTTCTGAAATCTCTCCCCACCGGGCGAGCTTGGCCTTGAAAGCCAGGTAGGCTTCGTGGACCTTCTTGCACACGGGATCCTTGGCGGCTTCCTCGGCCAGCACTTCATCGGAGAGCTTCCGAAAATCGTTCAGGACGGAATCGGGAAAGCGCAGCAGTTCGACGCCGTGCTTGGTGATGAGGGTTTCCAGGGCTTCGCCGTTTTGCGCTTCGAATTCGCACAGACTCCAGTGGTTGGTCTCCGCGGCGACGGCGTCCAGGATGGCCTTGAGGTCCCCGGGCAGCTCGTCGTAGGCCTTCTTGTTGAAGATGACCTCAAGGGTCGTCCCAGGTTCGTGCCAGCCGGGGTAATAGTAGTACTTGGTGGCCTGGTAAAAGCCCATGCGCAGGTCGTGCAAGGGACCGACCCACTCGGTCGCGTCGATCACGCCCCGCTCGAGGGAGGTGTAGATCTCGCCACCCGCCAACAGGACGACTGTCCCCCCCGCCTTGGCGATGACCTTGCCGCCGAGCCCCGGGATGCGCATCTTCAGGCCCTTGAAGTCGTTCACGCTTTCGATCTTCTTGCGGAACCAGCCCCCCATCTGCACACCCGTATTTCCCTGAGGCCGGGGCACCAGGTTGAAAGGCGCGTAGACTTCCTCCCACAGCTTGAGGGCCCCCCCGGAATAGAACCACGTGTTGATCCCCTGGGGATTGAAACCGAAAGGCACGGCCGAAAACCACTGGGCCGCCGGCACCTTGCCCGCCCAGTAGTAGGAGGCGCCGCTGCCCGCCTCGACGGTGCCCTGAGAGACCGCGTCGAAGGTCCCGAGGGCTGGCACGAGTTCCCCGGCGGCGTACACTTGGATCTTCATACGCCCCTGACTGAGCTCCTCCACCCGCTTGGCGAACCGCTGGGCCCCGGTCTGGAGTACGGGCATCTCGGGGGGCCAGGTGGTCACCATCTTCCATTGGTAGGTCTTGCCCTGGGCCCAAATGACGGGGGCCGAGGCGGTCGAGGCCACCGTGCCGGCGACGGCCGCCGCGCCTGCCATGCCGGCTTTCTTGAGGAATGACCGGCGCTCCAGGGAAACTTCCGTTTGACTGTCGGGTGTGACCTTCTTCTCGGTGCTCATGGACTCCTCCTGTCAGGGGGTGAATTGGAAATCGATTGAATGATGAAACGCACGTGGCAACCCGTTTCCTGTGAGAGGTCCAGGGGCCCGAATGGGGGGGCGGCCGACCCTTGATGATCGCTTGGGAGCGGTGGGTGGGTAAGCCCGGGGGCCTCATCCAGCAAGAGGGAGAGAAGCGGGTTCGGAGTCCGCACCGTTGGGGGCTCTCGAACCGGGATGCGCGCGGGGAATGGAGGTGCCTCTCGAGAGTTCCCCATAGCACAAAGCGTTTGACGCCGCAACGCATAGCAAGCGCCTGAGGGAAATCCAAAATCCATGGCGGCTGCGTCCCCTTTTGGGTATGAGTTTTCCCGGTTGGCAATCGCGGGGTTTGTCGGTAAGTAAGGGGGTGAGTTTCGGAATCACGAAATACTCGCGCTATGTGGGTCGACGTATCGAGGTCTGACGGCGCTACAGGACGGCCACGGCTGCGTAGTGCCGCGACGCGCGGTGCGCGCAGCCCCTGCACAGGCAAGTCCATCAGCTAGGAAAGTGATGCCATGGGTGGAGTTTTTGGGATTGCGTCCCGGGAAGATTGTGTCTCCGATCTGTTTTACGGAACGGATTACCATTCGCATTTGGGCACGAGGCGCGCGGGGATGGCTGTGTGCAACTCCCGGGGCATCCAGCGTTCCATCCACAACATCGAAAACAGTTACTTTAGAACCAAATTCGAACCGGAACTGACGCGGTTCCACGGGAACGTCGGCATCGGTGTGATCAGCGACACGGACCCGCAGCCGTTGATTGTCGGGTCGCATCTGGGCACCTTCGGCATCGTGATGGTGGGGCGGATCAACAACCTTGACGCCTTGGTAGCGAAGGCCTTCGAACAGCGACGCTCCTTTTCGGATACCTCAGGCGGGGTTATCAATCCGACGGAGGTGGTGGCGAAGCTCATTTGCGAGGAGCAGAGCTTCGAGGACGGGATCCGGCGGGTCCAGGACGCCGTTCGGGGATCCTGCTCGCTTCTGCTGCTTACCCGGGAGGGCGTCTATGCAGCCCGGGACCGCCTCGGGCGGACCCCCTTGGTGATGGGACGCCGGGGGAGCACACTGGCTGTGAGCTCGGAGTCGTGCGCCTTTCCCAATCTGGGCATCGAGACGGAACGGTTCTTGGGACCGGGGGAGATCATCTTCCTAACGCCGGACGGTTGGGAGCAGCGGGGGGAGCCGGGATCCCGGATGCAGATCTGCGCGTTTCTCTGGGTCTACTACGGCTATCCCGCCTCCGAGTATGAGGGAATCAACGTCGAGGCAGTGCGCAACGCCTGTGGGGCGGCGCGGGCGCGCCGAGATGATGCGGTCGTTGACTGCGTGGCCGGCATTCCGGATTCGGGGATCGGTCACGCCATCGGGTACGCCAACGAAAAGCGGATTCCCTATTCGCGACCCTTCGTCAAGTACACGCCGACCTGGCCCCGCAGCTTCATGCCCCAAGACCAGCATCTGCGGGACCTGGTGGCTCGAATGAAGCTCATGCCTGTCCGCCGCCTGATCGAAGGCCAACGCCTGCTGTTCTGCGAGGATTCGATTGTCCGGGGAACGCAACTTAAGGACACCATCAAGATCCTGTTCGACTACGGTGCCCGGGAAGTCCACATGCGTCCCGCCTGCCCGACCCTCCTCTTCCCTTGTGAATTTCTCAATTTCTCGACCTCCCGCTCCACCCTGGATCTGATCGGCCGCAAAATCATCAGCGACTTCGAGGGAAGGCGGGACCCGGAGCTTTCCGCCTACGCCGAGCACGGCTCGGAAAAGAACTTGGCGATGGTGGATGAAATCCGGCGGCGGCTGCGCCTGACGTCCCTTCGATACCAGCGGTTGGAGGACCTCGTGACATCGATCGGACTGCCCAAGGAGAAACTGTGCACGCACTGCTGGGATGCGTCCAGCATGTGCTGAAGTCGAGGCGTCTGGTCCCAGATGATTGGGCGGGGCGCAAGGAGGTAGGTGATGTTTTCCTGCAAGACGGCTGAGGATGTGCTCAAGTGCGCGGCGGACAACGACGTGGCCTTCGTCCAATTCTGGTTCACCGACGTTTTGGGACAGTTGAAGAGTTTTTCCGTATCCCCTCGAGAGCTTCCGCTCGCCTTCGAGGAGGGCATGGGATTCGACGGGTCTTCGATCGAGGGGTTTGCCCGGATCGAAGAAAGCGACATGGTCGCCGTCCCGGACCCCACCACGTTTCAGCTGCTTCCTTGGAGACCCCAGGACCGGCCCGTGGGAAGGCTCTTTTGCGACATCTGCACGCCGGACGGCAAACCCTACGACGGAGACCCCCGGTACGCCCTCAAGCGCATGTTGCGTCGGGTCGCGCAGGATGGATACACGTTCTACGTCGGCCCCGAGCTGGAGTATTTTTATTTCAAATCGGACGCCGCACCGGAGTTCCTGGACCGTGCAGGATATTTCGACACGACTCCCCTCGACCGCGGTGGCGACTTGCGGCGCATCACCATTTTCGCGCTGCAGCAGATGGGGATCCACGTGGAGTACAGTCACCACGAAGTGGCGCCGAGTCAGCATGAGATCGATCTGCGCTACGACGAGGCCCTGCGGATGGCCGATACCACTCAGACCTACCGCATCGCCGTTCGGGAAACCGCCCGCCAGCACGGAGTGTACGCCACCTTCATGCCCAAGCCCCTCTTCGGGCATAACGGCAGCGGCATGCATGTTCACCAGTCCTTGTTCAAGGGGGAGACGAACGCCTTCTTTGATCCGGACGATCCGTTTCATCTGTCGAAAGTTGCCCGGCACTACATTGCCGGGATCCTCCGGCACGCCGGTGAGATCACGGCCATCACCAACCAGTGGGTCAACTCCTACAAGCGTCTGGTGCCGGGCTACGAGGCCCCGGTCTACATCGCGTGGGCACGCCGCAACCGATCCACCATGGTAAGGATTCCCATGTACAAGCCGGGCAAGGAAAAAGCGACGCGCATCGAGTTTCGGGCCCCCGATCCCGCCTGCAATCCCTATCTGGCCTTCGCCGTGATGCTCGCGGCCGGGCTGGCAGGGATCGAGCGGGAGTACGAGCTGCCCGATCCCGTGGAAGAAGACATCTACGTCATGTCGGGGGCGGATCGGAAGGCCCGAGACATCCAGTGTCTTCCCGGGAGCCTTTACGAAGCCATCGTGGCCTGCGAGAAAAGCGAGCTGGTCCGGGGGGCCATCGGGGACCACATTTTCGAGAAATTCATCGAGAACAAGAAGATCGAGTGGGAAATGTACCGGACCCAGGTGACCTCCTACGAGATTGAACGGTACCTTCCCTTGTTTTAGAGGTCATGATCCCGTGAGGCCCTCACCCGCAGGGAGGCAGGCGCCTGGATTGGCGGTTGCGGCGAAACCCCGATTCGGATAGATTCTATCAGCGTCCTGTGTCCGACGAACGATGCACCATGGGGGAGCTCCATGAGAGACGTGTGGTTGATCTTTGTGTCGATTTTTTGCGCCGGTGTGGTTTCGCTCCTCCTCGAACTTTCACTCCTTCGTGAATTCGTCTACATTTTCGGGTCCACTGCAGCATCCAACGCCGTCATCATCTCCACGTTCCTGGTGGGGTTGGCCCTGGGGGCTTACCTGGGAACCTGGGAGCGGCTGAGCAGGCTGGATGAAATCGCCGCGAGAAGACGCTTTGCCTTCATTCAGCTTCTGAGCGTGCTCTTCATCGTCTTCTTCTATCTGTCCAAGAAGTATTTCATTTACCATTCCCGAGAGCCCAATCTGGTCCGCGCCTACTTCATCGTCTGCGTGTTCGCGCCCTCCCTCCTGTCCGGACTCGCCTACGCGATCAGTGTGAGGATCATGCATTGGAGGGGAGAGCGTTTCATCACGTACATTTACGCCTTCAGCACCCTGGGCAGCGTGGTGGGCGGGCTGGCGCACGGGATTGTTCTCGTCCCGATCTGGGGGATTCAATCCGCGTATCTCGCCGCCGTGATCTTTGCCGGCATCGCCCTATACACCATGACTCCCCTCATGGACGCGACCCGTAGGGTGGTGACCGGGCTCGTGCTCGCCGCAGCCTTGGCGCTGATCCAGTGGGACTTCGACGATGTGCTTTTCCCGTCGAAGAATCTGCTTTTCAGCAAGGACAGCGAATTCGGCATCGTCGAGGTCTGGCGGTTGAGCGAGGAGGAGGCGCGCTACAAGCATCTGGCGGTCGGGGGAACGGAAAGCGATTTTCACCTGGATGGGGACCCCATCGACCTTCGGGTCAACAACGTCCACCAGAGCTTCAACCTGCCCATCGATCGCAGGATTCATGAACAGTGGGCCGAAACGAGCCTCGCCATCGTGAATCGACCGGCCAAAGTGCTGCTCCTGGGCTATGGGAGCGGTGTGACCGCCACGGCTTTCATCAAGTCTCCCCTGGTCGAGCGGCTGGATGTGGTCGAAAACTGCGGGCCCGTGGTCGAAGCGGCGCGCATCTTTTTCCCGGAGGAGATGCGCTTCGTGGAAAGCTCGCCCAAGGCGCGCAATGTGATCGATGATTTCCGCGGCTATGTCCGATTCGCCACGGAGACCTACGATATCGTCGCCATGGATCACACCATGGAGGATCCCTATTCCATCGGGTTTTTCACGGTCGAGTTTTTCGAGCAGATCAAGCGCATCCTGAACCCTAACGGGGTGGTCATGCTCCTCGGAAAGGGGCTCTCCTGGAACACCACCCGTCTTTCTTTCAAGTACATCTACCGGAACATCAATCCAAACATCGAGACGGCGCTGAGATCCGGCTGTCTCTACATGTCCGATGATCCCTTCACTGGGGCCGCCGCCAGGGATTACGTCTTGGTGGAGGACGGGCTCAAGATCGGCGAGGACGTCTATTCGGACGAGCGCATAGGGCCGCTGGCGGAGATGGGTTTGCCGAGGCAGCCCAACAATCCCTGAAAACCAGACCCTTCTGGGGTGTTCGCCCTAGCGAGAACGGTCGCAGGGCGACGGGATGGAGCGACACCCGGTTCCGGCAGTCCAGGGTCGATTCACGCGATACGAGTCGTTCTGCGGTGTCGGGATGTCCCATTCGGGTCCTGGTGCGTCCTGCGGCTGAAAACGCCTTCGACAGTTGCTCGATGCCTCTGTACGTATCCCAGGGGGGAACCCATGGCGAACGGCGCAGGAGGACAAACGGTCACGCAGTTCGGGCCTCAGCATTTTGGAGCAACTATCCGGTCCTTAGGCGGCGTTTCTTCTACTTAAGCATTACCTCCCGGGGGAGAGAACGCGAAGGGGCGAGGCTTGGGGAATCCCGGCGGCGTCGAACATGACGTGGAAGAGCTGGGTGTTATCCAGGAGCCCGGTCCCCGCATACCATCCGCCTTCGTAGGCGCCGAATGCGTCAATCCCCGCTCCACGGGCGTAAACCCTTACCAGTTCGTTGGTGTGGTCTTTTGAACCAAAGGAAATCTCGCCGCGAGGGTAGAACCTTCCTATTCGGGTCGGGAGGTCCCCCAGACCCGGGAGCCTTTGGGGATTCAGGCGCAGGTACCCGTTGGCGTGGTCCGAGGTCACGATCAGCAGCGTGTTGTCCCAGGTGATGGAATCGCCGGGCTCATCCACGAAGGCCATGACCGCCTCCACGGCCATGTGCAAGTCCCACAGGCAGCCAATCATGCGTCGGTAGTCGTTGTCATGGTTGGCCCAGTCGATATCACCCTGTTCCGCCAGGAGAAAGAATCCATCCGGGTTGCGGCTGAGCACCCGCAGGGCGGCGATGGCGGCCTCCTGCAACAGGGGATTTTCCCGTGTCGCCCGTTCCACGGCGGGATTTCCCGGTCGGGCCAGCGGCAAGGGCGATTCGAAGTTGCCCTCGGTCCCGCCGAAGAGTCCGAAAAGCTTTCGACCTTGGCCGGTCGCCCGCTGGGCGGCCGCAAACAACCGGACCCCTGCTTCCTCGCCCGCAAGCCGTTCGACAAGCACGTATCCCGGCACCTCCCCGGTCTTGATCGCGACATAGAGCTCCCAGGGCATGCCACTGGAAAACCAGCGGGGATGCCCCCCGCCGATGACGACTTCCGGCGTGCTCTGGAGGAGGATTTCCCGGGAGATGCCGTGTGTGTCCCGACGGTCGGGCGTGTGGCTCACGAACGCCGCGGGCGTGGCGTGGTTGAACGGAACGGTCGACACCACGCCGATGGAAGCTCCCTTGCGTTGACGGAGCAGCTCGGCAATCGTGGGGAGCCGGTTGTCCTCAATTCCGGCAGGACCCCAGGCGATGCGTCCCGCGTCGGTCTTGCGTCCGGTGCTCATCGCCGTGGCGGCGGCGGCCGAATCCGTGGCATGACGTGGCGAGAGAAAGTAGTCCCGCGAGATGCCCGTCCGCTGCAGCGGGTAAGGCTGGAGCCCTCCCAGAACCGGGTCGTAACCGAGGCTGGGAACGATCGCCGATGGATGGTACGGTGGCTTTCGAGACCGGCGCGCGTGGTGGTTGTAAGTGGTTACATCCCAGGTGGTCACGCTGTTCTTATAGGGGAACCCGTGAAAGCTCAGTCCGTCGTCCTTGCCGAACAAGTAGCGGCTGGCGGCGATTTCATTTTCGAGGTCCATGCCGTCGCCAACGAACAGGATGATGTGTTTGGCGGTCCGGTTGGGCTCCTCCATCGGGAAGTTTCCGGGAGGAGCGGGATGGACCGGGGTCGCGCCCAGGAGGCAGGGGATCAGGAGGACGAGCGTGACCCTGAACGAAACGTATCGCATGCGCATGCCCTGCCCCCGAATTCTCTGGGAACGACGACTTCTCCAACACCTCGCTGTCATTCAACTTTTAATCGTATCATAAAGGGGTCCATGCGGCTTGGAAATGGAGCGGGCCGGGTCTTCCGTGTGAACGGGAGCCTTGCCTGGATCAACCTTGTCCAGCGGTGAAATCAATTGTCCAATTGCTTGTATTGCCTGATTATTTATCGTATAGGGGTGAAAACACTCCGGACAAACCATTCCAATCAACCGATGGGGGCGAAGGACATGGGCGAGAAGGCACGGAGATGCATGCTCACTCTCATGCTGGGCTGGACCTTGGCCGTCGGCCTTGCATGGGGCGGGCAGGTTGTCACCCAGGAGACGAGGGACTGGGCCCGGGAAGCCCTGAAAACCGAAAGCGGGCTTCAAGCGATCCCAGGCCAAAACACCGTCGGGGTTCTCTACTTCAACAATCGGACGGGTAAGCCGGAGGTCGACCCCCTGCAGAAGGGCTTTGCCCTGATGTTGATGACGGATCTCAGCAAGGTCAAGGGCCTGCAGGTGGTGGAACGGGTGCGGCTCCAAGCGCTCCTGGATGAGATGGCGCTGGGCGTCTCCGGATTGGCGGACTCCGGAACGGCCCCGAAGATGGGACGACTCCTGAAGGCCAAGTGGCTGGTGGGCGGCAACCTGGCAAGGACACAGCCCCAGGTTCTTCAGGTCCAGGGGGACGTGCTGGATGTCTCCCCACAAAAAAGCCTGGGCCGGCCCGATTCCGAGGGACCTCTGGATGAGATCTTTCGCATGGAAAAGGAGGTCCTGTTCGAGACCATCGCACTCCTGCAGGTGAAGCCCACGCCAGAGGAGGAAAAGGCCCTCCGGGAGCCCATCACCACCAGCATCGAAGCCCTCCTGCTCATGGCCCAGGGGATCGATCAAAGCGATCATGGCAACTACGAGCAAGCTTACCAGCTCTACCAGGCTTCCCTCAAGGCAGACCCGGGTTTCTCCCTGCCGAAGCTGGCCATGGGCGAGCTCACGGAACTTGGCCTGGTGGGGGCGGGCGGCGTCGGCGCGGTGTCCTCCGGAAAGCGGGCCCGGGAATTCAGGAAATCCCTCCGAAGCGGGACGTCTATCACGGATTCGGTGACGGCCCAGGAGCCGACCCGAAGGGGGCAGCAGCCCGGGATCCTTAGTGTTCCCCGGCGGGAGAAATAGCCTCCGGCGGGGGGCTTGGGCTCGAGGGGAAATCACAGCAGAGGGGAAAGAGGGGGAAGGGCATGAAGCGAATCGCCATGGGTGCTGCCTTGCTGGTCGGCATGGTCGTTTTGACTGGAGCAACGGGTGAAGGCCGTGAGCTGACCTTTCAAACCGGTTTCCACTACGACTGGTGGGGTCGGGATGACGGAAGCTGGGGACAGCAGATCCTCGTTCCGTATTCCACCGAGGGAGAGCTGGCGGGCTTCACGCTGAAGATCCTCGGCGGATACGTCTTCACGAGCACGGATCTGAAGGTTGCCGCGGACGACTTTCTCTCGGTTCTCACCTTCGGGGAGAAGCGCGTCCGGAGCGCGGTTTCCGGAGTGACGGACACGAAACTGAATCTTGCCTATGACACGGGGGAAATGTTTCCCGTCGGAATCCTCCTGGCGGTGGATTTCAATCTGCCGACCGGTGAGACGAAGTTCCGCAGCTGGCAGGACCGCTTTCTCATCCTGGACCCGGATCTCGTTTCGGTCACCACGCTGGGGGAGGGTTTCAACGTGAATCCCAGCCTCATCGTTTCCCGGGACTGGAACGAGCACTGGACCACTGGGGTCGGGTTCGGCTACGCGTGGCGGGGAGACTACATGGCCTTCGTGTTCCCCGAGAGGTTTGGTCAGGGCATCCGACGAATTCCCGACCTGGAGAAAATCGACCCGGGGGATGTGTTCACCGTCACGTCCGAGGTGCGCTACACCATCAATGACGCCTGGCAGGCCCGGTTCTATTTCAACTGCAGTCAGTTCGAGCGCCAGAAGATCGACGGCGAGAACGTTTTCGAGCCGGGGGACTTCTACCTGGGAGGGGTCGGCCTGCACTGGGATCGGGCTCCCTGGAGTTCTTACGCGAGCGTCACGGCGATTTTTCGGGGGGATCCCAAAATCCCTTCCAATGCCGGCTACTTGGGGGATATCCGCTCCCTGACGCATGTGTATCCCTTTGCCGAGGGTGACGAAGTGGTCGCCCGAATCGGGGCCGACTACAAACTCAATGACTTGACCACCCTCAAGTCTCTGTTATCCTTTCGCTATCTCTACGACACCACGCCTCCCGACACGACCTTTGACCCCCAGTACTACCTGAGCGACCGCAAACTGGTTTCCCTTCAGGTTGGCCTCGGCCGCAAGCTCCTTCCGCAGCTGGAAGCGGAACTGACCTTGAAAGGCCTCTACCTGCACGATGAGGAACGCGTCGAACTCCGGGGTAACGTCCTCGAGCAGGACCGGGATTACACGGGGTTTTCGGCGGGCGTCATGCTCACCGGAACCTTCTGATGCCTGCAGTGGCGCTCGTCTCCTGATGGTATGCCTCACCTCCAGAAGCACCCCGTGAATGGCACGCCGGTGCCTCCGGCAACCCTGGATGCATGCTCCGGCCAAGCTGGGTGCCGATTCCGTCCACGCGACCTTCCCGGCCGCGGTCGACTTCCTCTGTGCCATCCCTTGATTGACAGTCAAAAATCTGACGATTGGCCGCGTCCCCTGGAGCGTCAACAATCTGTCATCTGCTCCATGGAATGGCTTGCCTGCACGTCGGTACACCTTTTGCTTTTCCTTCCGTGCGAACCCGCAATGAAGGAGAAGCATTCATGGGGGATACGGGAGTCGTTTTCGATCGCACCATCCAGCTCGTGCAGGATCGTCTGGAACTGAGCTCCGTCAATCAAAAGGTCATTTCCGGAAACCTGGCCAATCTCAACACGCCCCGCTACAAGGCCAAGAGCCTGGCTTTCGAGGATGTGTTGCGGGAGTCGATGGAGAACCCCGGGCCGCGCCTCGTCCGATCCAATCTGCGGCATCTCGATCCGGTGGATCCCATCGGATCGATGAAATCGGCCGAAATCGTGGAAAACGGTCCGGTCGACCTCGACACGGAGATGATGAAGCTTTCCCGGAATAGCATCGAGTACCAGTTCATGATCACCATGCTCAACAAGAAGTTCGCCATGATCAGGAACGCCATCACGGAAGGAGGTCAGGTCTGATGGATTTCGACAGCTCCATGAAGATCAGCGGCTCGGGACTCCGGGCCAGTCGGGCCTGGTTGAGTGTGCTTTCGTCCAATCTCGCCAATGTCAACACAACCCGAACGGCCAGCGGCAAGCCTTACGAGCGACGAACGATCATTTACGAAAGCGTCCCGGCCGGGGCCCGCTTTGACGAAGTCTTGGACGATGCCATGGGTGGGGACATTCAGCGGGTGCGCGTGCACAGCATTGTTCCCGACGGTCGAAAGTTCAAGCAAGTCTACGACCCCTCCCATCCGGACGCCAACGCGGAGGGCGTTGTGGAGATGCCGAATGTGAACCCGGTAGAGGAAATGGCCAACATGATCGTGGCCTCCAGGACCTATGAAGCGAATCTGGCAGCCCTGGCCACGGCCAAGCAACTGGCGCTCAAGGCCCTGGAAATCGGCCGATGATGGCGCCATGATTTGACGATCTTCGGGAGGAAAGCCCATGCGCATCAATCCGTATCTGCAAACTCCACCCGGCATCCCCACGCGGCCCCCCCGGAAAAATGAGGATCCAACCCCGGAAGGATTTGCCGAGAGCCTCAAAGCCGGTATCGATGCGGTGGACCGTCTTCAGCATCAGGCGGACCGTGCCATGCAGGAGGGTGCCGTTGCCGGGGCGACACGGATCGATGAGACCATGATCAAGCTCGAGCAGGCGGACCTCAGCCTTCGGATGCTGCTCAAGGTGCGGAACAAGGCCCTCGAGGCCTATCAGGAAATGATGCGGATGCAGTTCTAGTGCTCTGGCAACTGTTTCACGGCAGCGCCCCTCGGATAGCCTTCCTCGAGGAAGGTTGGGGGGGCCGCACGATCGTGTTGACGGAACATTGGCTGCCCCGCCGGGAAATGAACCATGATAAACCCTTCCGCATTGTACGAGACCCTGAAGACACGGATTCAGGGGCTGACCCAATCCCAGAGAATCTTCCTGGGCGGTTCACTCCTCATCGTGTTGGCGAGCTTTGTGCTCCTGGCCTATACGGTCAACCGCACGGAATACGCCACCCTGTATTCGCGCTTGAGTGAACATGATCTAGGGGCGGTCGTCGAAACCCTCAAGTCCAAGAAGATCCCCTACGAACTGGCGGCGGGCGGGACCATCGGGGTGCCCAAGGACCAGCTCCACGAGGTGCGGCTTCTGTTGGCGACCCAGGGCGTTCTGAAGGGCGCGGGGGTCGGGTTCGAGATTTTCGATCAGCAGAAGCTCGGCAGCACCGAATTCGTCCAAAAGATCAACTATCAACGGGCCCTCCAGGGGGAGCTTGCACGGACGATCAATGAGCTCAACGAGGTGGCTGAGAGCCGTGTGCACCTGGTGCTCCCATCCGAAAGTCTGTTCCTGGATGAGAAGAAAAGTCCGAGCGCGGCGGTGGTGCTGAAGCTCCGCAACGGGGCCCACCTGGACCAGCAACAGGTGCAGGGGATCGTGAACCTCGTTGCCGGTGCCGTTCAAGGTCTTCAGGAGGACAAGGTGAGCATTCTGAGCACCGACGGGCAGGTGCTTTATCGCAAGAATGCTCTGGACAACACGTTCCAGCTCACCAATCTCCAAATGCAGTTCCGCACCTCGGTGGAGGAAGACATGCGACGCAAGGTGCAGTCCCTGCTCGAGCAGGTGATCGGCACCGGCAAGGTTTCGACCCGGATCACGGTGGACATGGATTTCAACCAGACCCAGGTGGCCGAGGAACATTACGATCCCGACAGCGCAGTCATCCGCAGCCAGCAGCGCAGCATTGAGAACAGCCATGACGGCGAGCCGGGGGCCAAGGGGAACCCTGATGTCCCTATCAACGTCGAAGCACAGCTCATGCAAAGTCCTTCCAAGAAGGGTCAGAAGGATGAGGCCGATCAGGCCGCGAGAAAAAATGCTACCCGGCAGCGTGAGACGGTCAACTATGAGATCAACCGGGTGAATCGACAGACGACCCAGGCCCCGGGCACCATCAAGAAGGTTTCGGTCGCCGTGTTGGTGGACGGCACCTATGAAATGAAGCCCAACGCAGAGGGCAAGAACGTTCCGACGTTCGTGCCGCGTGCTCCCGAACAGATCAAGGCCCTTGAGGACATCGTGAAGAAGGCCATCGGCTACAACGAGTCCCGGGGAGATCAGATCACCGTGTCCAACATCCCCTTTGTGACGGACGGTCCCGAATCCGAGTTCGTGAAGGCGGAAAACCGCTGGGTCAAGCTCCTCAGGGAGCACCACAAAATGATCCTCAACCTGGTCATTGTGGTTCTGGGGTTTTTCCTGGTCGTGCGGCCCCTCATGCGCAAGTTCAACCAACTGGCGGAGGCTCCCAAAGCCCTGCCCACCGGACCGTCGGCGCTTCCCGAAGCCGCCGGAGAAACACTCCAGGAGCTTGAGGCTCTGCCCGAAAAAGAGCTCACCCTGCGCAAGAGGGCCGTCGCCCTGGTGCAGCGTGACCCGGATCTGGCCACAGCCATCATTCGGTCTTACCTGAGAGAGGAATCCAACGCATGAGCAAACCGTTGAGTGGACCCCAGAAGGCGGCCATTCTCCTGATGGCTTTGGGTGAGGAAGCTTCGGCCCAAATCATGAAAAACCTCACGACGGACGAAATCAAGCTGCTCGGATCCAGCATGTCGTCCATCCAGGGCGTGAAGAAGGATGTGACCGATGAGCTGCTCACGGAGTTCTCGGGGCAGTTCCGCGAGGAGGCCGATATCCTGACCCCCGGGGATGAGTTCTTCAAGAACCTGCTGCCCAGCGTCATGGGCAGTGAAGAGGCCCGGGATGTGATCCACCGAATCGAGCTTGAAAAGGAGAGAATCCCCTTCAAATACGTCCGGGAAATCGACGCCCGGGTGCTGGCGAACTTCATCAAAACGGAGCATCCCCAGACCATTTCGATCATCTTGGTGCATCTGGGATACGAAAAGGCGAGCCAGGTCCTGGCACACCTGCCCGAGGCGCTTCAAAACGAGGTCGTACATCGCGTGGCACATCTGGAAACCGTGCCCGCCGATTTGGTGCGTGAAGTGGACGAGGTCCTTCAAAAGGAACTGCTCAGCATCGGGCAGGATTCCCAGCAGATCCTCGGGGGGGTCCAGACCGTCGCCGAAATGCTCAATCACAGCGACCGCAGAACCGGTGACAGCATCCTCCAAGCGTTGGAAGAGACGGACGCCGAGCTGGCCGAGAAGGTGCGCAAGCTCATGTTCGTCTTCGACGACTTGGTGAGCATCAACGATGCGGGCATTCGCGAGCTCCTTCGCGAGGTCAAAAACGAGGAGCTCACGCTGGCGCTCAAGACAGCTTCCGACGAGCTCAAGAGCAAGATCTTCCGAAACCTCTCCCAGCGTGCGGTCCAGATCCTCGAAGAAGAGCTGAGCGTCATGGGGCCGGTGCGCCTCAGCGACGTGGAGGTCGCCCAGCAGGCGATCCTCAACGTGGCGAGAAAGCTCGAGAAGGAGGGAAAAATCGTTCTGGCCGGCAGAGACGGTGGAGACGCCTTTGTCTAATATCATCAAAGCATCGGAGTCCGTCGCCTTTGTGCCGTTTGGTTTCGGGGAAATCGAGACCGCGCCGGTCGGGGCCCCGAAGGAAATCGATGCCGTCGACGAGCACGAAATCGTCGAGCCGGCGATCGATCCCTTGAGGGAGCTCGAAGCAACCATCCAGGAACGGTTGCTCGATGCCGAGCGGCGAGCCCAGGAGATCGAACGGGAAGCCTACGAACAGGGTTACGCTCAGGGACTGAAGGACGGCACCGAGTTCGGCCGAAAGGGAATGCAAGTCACCCAGGAGCATCTGGAAAACCTGCTGGCCGAGCTCCAATCGCTGCCGGGTCGGGTGCTTCAAGACTACCGCGACTGGCTGGTGGCTTCATGCATCGCCGTTTCCAGGCATATCATCCAGAAGGAGCTGCGGACGCGTCCACAGGTCCTGATGAAGCTGATCCAGACGTTGCTGGATGAAGTCGAGGGCTCCCAGTCGCTCACCCTCACGCTTCACCCAAAGGATCTGGAGATGTTGACCCAGCATACGAACTTCAACGCCGGGGCGGAGGGAGCCCAGCCGGGCCTGGTCATCAAGACGGATCCGATGATGGAACGGGGCGGTTGCCGCATCGAATCGGACATCCAGCGGATCGATGCCGGGATCGACACGCGTCTTTCGCGGATCGAGCAGGCGCTCAAAGCCTCGGGCGTGGGAGGCAACGATGTCGAGCGCACCTGAGGACTATTTGAATCTGCGTGCTCCAGTTGCCTCCCTGGGCACGGTTCGCACTTGGGAAATCCATGGCAAGGTGGTGCATCTGGCGGGCAATCTCATTGAGGCCGAGGGGTTGAAGGCGGCCGTCGGAGATATCTGCCGGATCTTCAGTGAGGGCCGCGAAGAGCCTTTCTATGCGGAAGTCGTCGGATTCCATCACAAGCGGCTCAAATTGAGCCCGCTCACCCACTTGACGGGCATCCAGCCGGGATGTCTCGTCCAGTTACATCAGCAATCGGATTCCGTTCAGGCAAGCGAGGCTATGCTCGGGCGCATTCTCAACGGACTCGGTGAGCCCATCGACGAGCTGGGTCCGCTTCCGGCCGGGGCCCGGTACTCCCTGACCGGAACGCTCGCCAACCCTTTGGAACGACCCCTGATCGACGAGCAGCTCGACCTTGGCATCCGGTGTCTCAACGGCTTGCTTCCCGTCGGCAAGGGACAGCGCATCGGCATATTCGCGGGATCAGGTGTCGGCAAGAGCACCCTGCTCGGCATGATGGCACGATACACCACCGCGGACGTGAACGTTATCGCGTTGATTGGAGAGCGTGGGCGCGAGCTCAACGAGTTTCTGGTCAACGAATTGGGGCCCGAGGGCGTGGAGCGCTCCGTCACGATTGTCGCAACCTCCGATCAGCCGGCCACGGTGCGGGTTCGAGCGGCTTTCATGGCGTGTGCGGTGGCCGAGTACTTCCGTGATCGGGGCCGGGACGTGTTGCTCATGATGGATTCGGTCACCCGGTTCGCCATGGCGGCCCGCGAAATCGGATTGGCTGCCGGTGAGCCTCCGACCAGCAAAGGTTACACCCCAAGCGTTTACAGCCTCTTACCTCGACTCTTGGAACGAGCGGGTCGTTTCCCAGCCGCTTCCATCACGGGCATTTACACCGTTTTGGTGGAAGGTGGAGACATGGACGATCCCATCGCCGACGCGGTGCGATCCATCCTCGACGGCCATGTCGTGCTCTCCCGAAAACTGGCCCAGGACCGGCACTATCCGGCCATCGACGTATTGCAGAGCGTCAGTCGTCTGACCAACCGGCTCCAGGACGCGGATCACAAATCCCTCGCCGCACGATTCATTCAAACTCTGGCCCTCTACCGCAACAGCGAGGACATGATCCGCATCGGGGCTTATGCCCGGGGTACGCATCCGGAAACCGATTTCGCCATCGATATGATCGAGCGGCTAAACGACTACATGAAACAACCGATCGAGGAATCCTGTTCCATCGAGGAGGCCCGGCAAAGACTGGAGGCGCTCTTTCCGTGAGGCCGCTTCTTCCCGTCTCCATCGGTATCGTCCCAGGGTCGTGGGGTGCGGGCCACGGCCGATCGCTTCCCACGGGGCGCTGTGACGGCTCGAGAAGGGACTGAAACGACGTGGCCTTCACCTTCCGCTTCCAAACGTTGCTCAAGCTGAGGGATTCCCAGCACAAGAAGGCCCAAATCGCCCTAGCGGGTGCCTTGAGCCGCCAGGATTCCCTTCGGGCCGCCCGGGAGAACCTGCTCACCCGCATCCGCGATGAGGGGCTGAAGTGGGACGAGAAGCAGGCGAAGGGGGTCAGTGTCGGAGAATACCAGTCCTACAGCTATTTCATGCGGTCGCTGGAACGACAATTGCTTCGATATGAGGGGGAGCTCAGGCGGGTCGCCCAGGAGATCGCGCAGGCTCAGGACCTCCTGCGGGAAAAGGAACGGGATCTCAAGGTCGTGGAGCGACTCGAGCAACAGGATCGCGAGGAGTACAACCGGCAACGTACACGCAAGGAACAGGGACAATCCGATGAAATCTCAATCCTCAAGCAGTTTGAACGGGAGCCCAGAGGCGCCTGAGCAGGGGGTCGCGTCCCCGAAGGTGTCCCGGTCGAAGCGGACCCTTTCGTTCGTCCTGTCCCTCATCGTCGTGATGATCCTCCTCAAGGCAGGACTGACCCTCGGCCGCATCGCCGTGGGCAACGGAGGGCCCGGTTCCGACTACCTGGTCTTTCCACGGGAGGTTCTTGCCGAAGACAAGAAGACGAAGAGTCCCGAGGGTTCAGGGCCGAGGAAGAGCACACCTCCTACTACACCTTCCAGCGCCTCCATCCCACCACTCCAGCCCATGACGGAGACCTTGACGCACATCGAGCAGCGCGAGGCGGAGCTCAAGCGCAAGGAAGAGCTCCTGCGCCAGAAGGAAGAGTATTTGAGCAAAATGGAGCAGGAAGTCGAAAAGAAACTCAAGGACCTCCTATCCATTCAGAAGGAAATCCAGGCCTATCGAAATGAGAAAGAACAAAGCCAGAACACCAAGATCCGCTCCCTGGCAAAGATTTATGGCACCATGAAACCCAAGGAGGCGGCCAAGTTGCTCGACAACCTCGAGGAGCACCTGGTGGTATCGGTCATATCCACCATGAGCGCCGATGAAGCCGCCAACATCCTGGGCAACATGGACGTCAAGAAAGCGGCTAAGATTTCGGAGTCCCTCTCCAACCGATGAGACTTTCCAGGCCCTCCCCAGGAGGCGGATCGGTGCCTGACGACAGGGTCGCTATGCGGTTGGGAGGGGTGAGGGGTATCGACGGCGAGCGTTGGTCGCCTGGAGCGGCATTTGCCGTGGATGGCGCCTAACCGGCTTCGATTTTCTGAAGTAATTCTGAAGCCTTCTTGAAATTGGGGTCCAGCCGTAGGGCTTCCTTGAAGGAGTGCCGGGCCTTCTCCTTTTCCTGACGGTTGAGCTGGAGGACGCCCAGGTTGTAATGGATGGCCGCGTTGTGGGGATGGCTCTTCAGCGCCATGGCGTAGAAACGCTCCGCCTCCGCGAGCTTGCCCTGACGGCGCAGGGCGATTCCAAGACGATTGTAAGTCTCGACCTGGTTGGGGTTGTCTTTGAGGACCTTCACGAACAACTCCTCAGCTTCATTGAAACGTTCCGCCTCCATGTAGACTTCCGCGATCTTGAGCCAGTACGCTTCCTTTTCGTCCTGGGGGGAACTCTTCACCGCCTTCTCGAGACAAGCCTTGCCGTCCTCTTCTCTTCCGTCCTGAAACAGCAGCCGTCCCAGGGTGATTTTTCGGTCCACTTCCAGGGGGCTCAGCCGGTCGGCCGCCTCGAGCAGCTCGATGGCTTCCTTGGTGTTTCCCTGTTTCATACGCAGGGCTGCATAGTTCTTGTAAGCCGGCAGGAAGACATCGGATTTCCGGATAGCGCGCTGAAAGTAGACTTCGGCTTCTTCCAGCCGGTTGAGGTGAAACAGGCATTCACCCTTGGCATTCAGCCATCTGGGCTTGAGGTCCTGGAGCTTCTGCTCGAGAGTATCGATCTTTTGAAGGGTCTGTGCCCAGTAGCCCTGGGTCTTTAGACGCTCGATTTCCCGGAAAAGGATCTCCTCGGGATCCTGGTACTTGTCGAAGATCCCATCCACACGTTCCTTGAGTTGGCTGTACGAAAACGGCTTCACCAGATAATCGTAAGCCCCCCATTCCGCCGTGAGGGCCACCACATCCTGCATGGACTGGCCCGAGATGATCAGGAATGGAATATCCCGCAGCTCGACCCTGGCGCGGCACCTGCGAAGCAGCCGGCTGCCGTCGAGGCGTGGCATGTCGACATCGGTGATGACCAGGTGAAAGACCTGCACCTGAATCTTCTCCCATGCCTCCTCCCCGTCGCTGGCCTCCTCGATCGCTTCGAAGTAGCGCATCTGGTAGAGCATCTTCCGGAGGATACTCCTCATGGCAGGGTGGTCATCGACGGCGAGGACCCTCAGCGAGCGTTCCAGTATCTTTGCCACGGCGGTTTCTTTCCTGCGGGTTACGGGCTCAATCCGGGGCTTCTCCGGGCTCGTCCCCGTCCATCAGTTGTCGGACTCGCTTGTCGATCCTTTCCATCGTCTCGATATCACTGCCGCTGGTAGCCCCAAGGTCCCGAAAGCGTCGTGCGGCCACCAGGACGCGGCCTTCCAGGGACCCCACCGCGCGGTTATAGGCGTCAACGGCCCTCTCGAGTCCCTTTCGAACATCATTGAAATGCGCGGCCAACGAGCGGATGCGATCGTGCAGCGCTTTGCCGAGGTCGCTGATCGCGGCGGCATTTTCGGCGATCCGCTCCTGCCGCCACCCATAGGCAACGGCCCGGAGCAGGGCGATCAGGGTCGTCGGCGTCGCCAGAATGACCCGCTGCTCCACGCCGAGCTCGATCAGAGATGGATCCTGCTCCAAAGCGGCCCCGAAGAACGGCTCTCCCGGCAGAAAAAGCACCGCGAATTCAGGAGCCGGCTGAAACTGGTCCCAATAGGCTTTGCTGCCGAGGAGGGCGAGGTGGCTCCGGAGTTGTCGCGCGTGCTCCCGGAGGGCAGCCGCCCGCTCCCCGTCGTGGGTGGCTTGGGTGGCCTCAAGATAGGCTTGCAGCGGTGCCTTGGCGTCCACGATGACGTTGCGTCCGTTGGGGAGCCGAATGATCATATCCGGCCGTAGACGTCCCTCCTCCCCCCGTGTGGACTCCTGTTGCACGAAATCACAATACTCGACCATGCCGGCGATTTCCACGACCCGTTTGAGTTGAATCTCGCCCCAGCGTCCGCGGACTGTGGGCGTCCGAAGCGCCTGAACCAGGTTCGTGGTCTCCCGCTGCAGCAGCGCCTGGGTTTGGGCAAGGGATCGGATCTGCTCGCTCAAGCCCGCGTAAGCGCTGACCCGCGCCCGCTCAATTTCCTGGATGCGTCCCGCGACCTTGTCCAGTGCCTCTTGCACCGGCTTGACCAAGTCGCCGATCGACTGCCTGCGGAGGTCGAGATCCTGTCGGGCCCCTTCCTGGTACCGTTCGAATGATGCCCGGGCCAGTTCGAGGAAAGCCTGGTTGTTCTCCCGCAGCACATCTCCCGAGAGAGCCTTGAACGCTTGCACAAAGTGGCTCTTGGCCTCTCCCAGCAGGGCGAGCTTTTCCTGCACGGCGAGTCTTTCCGCCTCCAGACGGGTTTCAAGCTCAGTGAGCCGGCTCGCCAACTCGGTGCTCTCCCGCCGGCGATCAACGAGTTCCGCTTCCTTGACCTCCAGCGCCGCCATGAGCTCTGGAATCCTCATGGCCTTTTCCTCAGCGGCCGCTCGTCTCTCCGAACTGAGCCGATAGTCCTCCTGCAGTCGGTTCACCTCTGCCCGGACTTGTTCCAATTCGGAGCCGAGGCCTTGGGCGAGCGCTTCCCTTGCGGCCAAGCGCTCGCCGAGGGCGGTTCGTTCCGCATCCCAAGCGGCCTCGAGGGCTTGTCGCTCACGGCGGCCGTGCAGGAAGAAGGCGAGGGTGGCTACGAACAGTCCTAGGATCAATCCGCCGACCCCACTGGCCAGCACCTGAAACCATGTTTCGGAAATACCCTCCATCCAGTCCTTTCTGTTTGCATGCGGGCAGGGGAATTGGGTAGACTTCCCAAGGCCCGGGGGCGGACGGGCCGCATTTATCCTAATGGAATCATTTATAAATCAATAGCTTAAAAGTTCACTTCAAGCAAGCGGGGCGATCCATGGTCGCTTTGGACTCCAACGGGCCTGATCCCTGGCGGGTGCCGACGCCCCTGGATGTTCTGTGCGTCGGCCATGCGGCGTTCGATCTCACGATGACCGTCGAGCGGCATCCGGGTCCCGACGAGAAGTGCTCGGCAACCTCCATGGTCTCCTCCGGAGGGGGACCGGCGGCCAACGCCTCCGTGGCCGTCACCCGCCTCGGGGGAAGAAGCGCCTTTGTCGGATACCTCGGAACGGATCCGTTTGGCGAGTTGCACGTTGCGGAGCTGCTTCGGGAGCACGTCGCTGTGACGGGGGTCGCCCGGGGGCGGTATCCGACGCCTTTTTCGATCGTCCTGGTCAAACCGGACGGGGCGAGAACCGTCGTGAATCACAAGGCGCAGACCCCTGGTCTGAGCCCTGAACAGGCAGATCTGGCTCGGTTCGCTCCCAAAGTGATCCTGATGGACGGCCATGAGCCGGAAATGGGCGAGGCCATCCTGAGGCATGCCGCGAAGCTGGGGGCCCGGACGGTGTTGGACGCCGGGTCGGTCCGTCGCGGGACGCTCGACTTGTTGGGCGCGGTGGATTTCGTGATCGCATCGACTCGCTTCGCGGTGGACTTCGCGGCGGACCGAGATCCCCTCGCGGCTTTGACGGTCTTGAGCCGCCACGCACGTTGGGCGGCGGTGACCTTGGGGGAGGCGGGGATCGCATGGGTGGAGAATTCAAGGATCCAGACCGTTGGAGCCCACCGGGTCGAAGTGGTGGACACCACGGGGGCTGGGGACGTCCTTCACGGTGCTTTTGCGCTGGCGATCGCGCGGGGCGCGCCCCCGAGCCGCGCCCTCCGTTTTGGGAACGCGGCCGCCGCGCTGGCCTGCACCCGGCTTGGGGCCCGCCCCGGAATCCCCACAGCGGCGGAGGTCGTGGCTTTGCTCGCGCGCTGACCTCCTGAAAAGCAGCTCCCCCCTCAGGCCATCAACCCCGTACGATGGCGGCACGGCCGATGATCCTGTGGGGAAACCGGAGAAACGGGATGGAAGACCCTCTGGAAATCGTATTGGACTACCATGAGGCCACCAAGCATCACTTCCAGCGGTACGCTCGAGGCCCGGGATACCTGGATTGGGCTACCCAGCCCGATCCCTTTCGACGCTTCGAAGGGGCCCCCCTGATCCCTCTCGAGCAGGTCCCACTTGCTCCGGGAATCCTATACGATGCGGTCATGGAGGGGGAACTGCCGGATGCCGAGCCGCTGGATCGCGGAACGATTTCCGCACTTTTTTTCCACAGCTTAGCCCTGTCGGCCTGGAAACGGGCTGGATCCGAGAAATGGGCGTTGCGCGTGAACCCATCGAGCGGGAATCTTCATCCTACCGAAGGGTACCTGATCTGCCCTCCGGTTCAGGGGATGCACGAGAGACACGCCCTGCACCATTATGCCCCCCGGGAGCATGGCTTGGAGCTGCGAGCCAATCTTGCGCCGGAAACGTGGGAGATCTGCACGCTTGGGCTGCCGCCGGAGACGCTTCTCGTGGGGTTGGCATCCATCCACTGGCGGGAGGCTTGGAAATACGGGGAGCGCGCCTACCGATACTGCCAACTGGACGTGGGGCATGCGCTGGGGGCGATCGGTCTGGCGGCGGCCGGTCTGGGATGGCAGGCTCGGCTTCTCGACCACTGGAGCACGGAGGAGATCGCCTCCCTGTGTGCGCTGGACCCTTCGGGGGGTATCGAGGGCGAGCATGCGGATGCTCTCCTCGCGCTCTTCCCCGCTGGCACCGTTCCCCTTGAGCACCCGCCCGAGGCGGAAGCCGAGAGGCCTCTGACCATCCCCAGATCCCACTGGATCGGCACGCCCAACCGTCTTAGCTCGTCGCATGTTCACTGGAATCTCATCGACGACGTCGCTTGGGCGTGCCACAAACCACGCACCGCCTGGCGCGTGAAACCAGCAGGCACAGCAGGTGGGGTACGGCGCGAGCGCACGCTGCGGCGACACGGGCTCGGGACCATCATTCGCCAAAGGCGCAGCGCCGTATCCATGGACGGAGTGCGTGCGCTGGAGCGGGCCCCCTTTTATCGCATGCTGGACCGCCTCATGCCCGACGCTGTCCGCCCCCCTGTCTGCCTGCTTCCTTGGATTCCGCGCGTTCACCTGATTTTTTTCGTGCACCGGGTTACGGGTTTGAGACCGGGGCTCTACTGTCTCTGTCGGGCCCCCGAGGAAACGGAGACCTTGCGGGCTGCGATGCATGGACATTTTTCCTGGAAGCGCCCCGACGGCTGCCCCGAGGACCTGCCATTCTGGCTCTTGCAAGAGGGCGATTTCAGAGGGGTGGCAGCCCAGGTCTCCTGTTTTCAGGACATCGCGTCCGAGGGCTGCTTCAGCCTGGGCATGATCGCACGTTTCGAGAATGACCTGCGTCACGAGGGAGCGTGGCTCTATCCCAGGTTGTTCTGGGAGTGCGGCCTGATCGGCCAAATTCTGTACCTGGAAGCCGAAGCCGCTGGGCTGCGGGGAACGGGAATCGGATGCTTTTTCGATGACGCCGTTCACCAGATTCTGGGACTCGGAGCTAGGACCTATCAGGACCTCTACCACTTCACGGTCGGTGGTCCCATCGACGACCCACGCCTATCTACGCTTCCCGCTTATCCGCAATGAGGGCTTTATCCGCCGATCGTGCGGTCTCGCATGGAGGCGGGAGCTTCCGCCTGCTGCCGTCGGGAAAACCGTTCGATCGACGCGGTTGCCGACAGGAGTCAGGTGAGCTCGATGCCGGGAGCCGCGCGGTGCTGGTCGCCGATCTCGAAGCGAACGCCTCGCCATTCATCCCGTCTTTGGAGCTTCCGAACGCCTTGCGCAACGATTTCGGGGGTATTGTTGGTTTCGCTGAGGTGGGCGAAAACGACGGCCCGCAGGCGCTCGTGCCGGAGCTCCTCCAAAAGCTGAAAGGTGTCGTCGTTCGAAAGATGCCCGTGGCGGCTACGAATCCGCTGCTTGAGCTCTGCCGGGTAGGGACCCGTGAGCAGCATGGTCGTGTCGTGGTTTGCTTCAATCACCATTCCGTCGCATTGACTCAGCCGCGCCCGCACCAGTTGGGTCGCGGTGCCGCAGTCCGTGCAGATGCCAAGGCGACAGCCGTTGTGGGTGATGATGAATCCGGATGGTTCCGCTGCGTCGTGGGAAATGGAGAAAGGCTCCACGAGGAGATCCCCGACCTGGAAGGCCGCGCCGCACTGAAAGAGCTGGCGGTGCGGCAAGTGTCCCACACGGCCGGGTAGTTGCTCCAGGGTCCCCTGGCTGAGATAGACGGGAAGGTCGAACCGGCGGCTCAAGGTCCCCACGCCGCAGACATGGTCCTGATGCTCGTGGCTCAGGACCAATCCGGTCAACTGGGCTCCCCCAAAGCCGGCCAGGTCGAGCCGACGGAGAATCTCCCGCGCACTCAACCCCACGTCGAACAGGATCCGAGCCTTGTCGCCGCAGACCAGAATGCAATTACCTTTGGATCCGCTTGCCAGAACCTGAAAAAACAGTCCCATGGCGGTTTGCAACCTATCTTCCAATGAGGCGCGCGAGCTCCGAGGTCTCGATGACAGCCGGGCCAAGAAGGATCAGGGCCAGCTTCCGGGGATCGTAGGTCTCTTGAAACCACTGGAGGATATCCTCGCGCTGGACCTGGTTGATTTTTTCCTCGCTCTCCTCGAAGGGGACGAAGCGCCCGAACAGAAATTCGTTCTTGGCCAGGCGGTTCATGCGGGAATCGGTGCTCTCGGCGTTCAAGTACATGCTGCCCTTGAGCTGCTCCTTAGCGGCGCTCAGCTCGGCCTCGGAAATGGGCTCTGAAGCCATCCGGGACAGCTGTTCATGGATCACCCGAAGCGTTTCCGTGACATTCCCTGGGCTGATGCCGGCGTACACTCCCAGAAGCCCGGTGTCTTCATGGCTGTTGGCAAAGGAGTAGACCGAATAGGCCAAGCCCCGCTTTTCGCGAATTTCCTGGAACAGGCGGCTGCTCATGCTACTGCCCAGGATGGCGTTGAGCAGGTAGCACGCATAGCGGGCCTCGTCCACTTGGGAGGCTCCCGGCATGCCCAGACAGAGGTGAACCTGTTCCAAATCCTTGGAAACGACCTGCACGTAATCCGTCTCGCAAGGCCGAACGCGCCGCATGTCCCGCGGGGAGCTCTCGATGGACTCCATGGCGGGGGCGAGCAAATCAACGAATTCCTGGTGATCGAGATTGCCGGCGGCGGCGATGACGATCCGGTCAGGATGGAAGGTAGTCGACAGATACTCGAGGATCCGATTTCGGTCGATCTGTTCGATGGCTTCGGCGCTGCCGTAGATGGGCAGCCCCAACGGATTGTTTTCCCAAAACCGTTCCTGGAAAAGGATATGCACGAACTCGTCCGGGGTGTCCTCGATCATGCGGATTTCCTGGAGGATGACCTGCTGCTCGCGCTCGATTTCCTGGGGGGAAAAAATCGAATTGAGAAAGATATCGGTGAGGACGTCGACCACCAGGTGGAGATGGCGGTCGAGCACTTTGGCGTGAAAGCAAACGTTTTCCTTGGAGGTGAAGGCGTTGGCGAATCCGCCGACGGCGTCCAGCTCCTTGGCGATGTCCAAGGCGGTGCGCTTGCGGGTACCCTTGAAGAGCATGTGCTCGATGAAGTGCGTGATGCCCCGTTCGCTCTCGCGCTCGTCCCTGGAGCCCACGCTGACCCAGATGCCCATGGACACGGAATAAACGTAAGGAATTTTCTCAGTGATGATGCGTACGCCGTTGTTGAGCACCGTTTTCTGGTACAATCTGTTCCCTTCCGCTGATGGTTTCACAAGGCCTGGTCCGTGGGTGGTGCAAACGCTGACAGGGAACCGGACGGACCGATCGTCCGGTTTCCCGTGGGTGGGACTCGGCTTTTGAACATGCTCCCGGATGAGAGAAGAGCGGCCTACGCGGCCGGCGGCCCCCCGGGGCGCGGAAGAACCCGCGCTCCGGGGGGTCCGCCAAACCGGGGCTCTGGTGCGCTGTCAACGTGGTTTGTCGATGCCTCCCTTGTTTTCTCCCCGGAGGGAGCAGGGTGGCACGATCATTCTGAGCGGCTTCTAGCCCTCGCTGGGCTTTTCCAAAGCCGCCTTGCGGCTCAGGCGGATCCTGCCGTCCTTATCGATGTCGATCACCTTAACGAGCACCTCGTCGCCTTCATTGACCACGTCGGTCACTTTGCGCACGCGGTGGTGCTCAAGTTGTGAGATGTGGATGAGTCCCTCCACATTGGGCAGGATTTCGGCGAACGCTCCAAAGTCCGTGACCCGCACAATCCGGGACATGTACAACTGCCCCACCTCGGGTTCTTCCGTGAGGCGCTTGATCTTCGCGATGGCCTTGTCGCAGGCGGCGGCGTCCGGACTCATGACCACGACGCGCCCGCTGTCGTCGATGTCGATCTTCGCGCCTGTTTCCGCCACGATGCTGCGAATCACCTTGCCTCCCGGGCCGATGACGTCTCGAATCTTGTCGGGGTTGATCTGGATGCTGATGCATCGCGGTGCGTAGGGCGAAAGCTCGGGCCTCGGAGCGGGCAAAACCTCGCGCATCTTACCCAGAATGTGGATGCGACCCGCCCGTGCCTGTTCGAGTGCGCGCTCCAGGATCTCGCGGTTGATCCCGGAGACTTTGATATCCATCTGCAAGGCCGTGATGCCTTGTTCATTGCCTGTGACCTTGAAATCCATGTCCCCGAGGTGGTCCTCATCCCCAAGGATGTCAGACAGCACGATGAACTCGTCACCTTCCTTCACCAGCCCCATGGCGATGCCGGCAACGCTGTCCTTGAGGGGGACGCCCGCGTCCATGAGGGCCAGCGAGGAACCGCACACGGTGGCCATGGAACTCGAGCCATTGGATTCGAGCACTTCCGAAACCACCCTGATGGTATAAGGGAACGAGCCGTCCGCCGGAAGAACGGGTTTCACCGCACGTTCCGCGAGGGCTCCGTGGCCGATTTCCCGGCGGCCGGGGCCCCGCAGGGGGCGCACTTCCCCCACGCTGTAGGGCGGAAAATTGTAGTGCAGCATGAAGGACTTGAAGGTTTCTCCGGACAGGGCCTCGATCTTTTGCTCGTCGGAGGACGAGCCGAGGGTCACGACCGCCATGACCTGTGTTTCGCCGCGTCGGAACATGGCCGAGCCGTGCGTCCGTGGCAAGACGCCGACCTCCACGGTGATGGGCCGGATTTCATCGAAGCGGCGACCGTCGATCCGGGTCCGTCGCTCGACCATCAGTCGCCGGACCGTGGTTTTTTCCAGATCATCGAAGGCTTCCTCGATTTCCTTGGCGCTGTCGGGGAAGGATTGAGTGAGCTCCTCCAGGACCCGAAGCTTGAGGGCTTTCTTGCGATCCCGTCGCTCCATCTTGTCTGGAGTGGTCATGACGTCCGTCATCTCTTGGGCCGCCATCCGGTGCAGGGCGTCGACGAGGTCGGCGTTCCTTTCCGGGGGTGGGAAGACCTGCTTGGCGTTTCCGACCATTCGTTGAAGCTTGTCCTGGGCCTCGAGGATGGGCAGAATCGCCTTGTGGGCGAAGTCGATGGCCTCGATCATGTCGGCCTCACTGACGAACTGTGCCCCCCCCTCGACCATCACCACCGCTTCACGGCTGCCCGCGACCACGAGATTGAGGTCGCTTTCCTGCATCTGCTGGATGCTCGGATTGATCAACAACTCGCCGTTCAGACGGCCCACGCGCACCGCGGCAACGGGACCCTGGAAAGGGATCGGAGAAATGTGGAGCGCCGCCGAAGCCCCAGTCAATGCGATCACGTCCGGCTCATGCTCGAGGTCGACCGAGAGGACCGTGGCGATCACTTGGGTCTCATAGGCGTAACGCTTAGGAAACAGCGGGCGAATGGGTCGGTCGATGAGTCGGGACGTCAGGGTTTCCTTTTCGCTCGGGCGTCCGATCTCCCGGCGAAAGAAACCGCCGGGAATACGTCCCACCGCATAACTCATCTCCTGATAGTCGACCATCAGAGGCAAGAAATCGATACCTTCCCGAACGCGGTCTTCCTTCGTCGCGGCCACCAGCACGACCGTGTCGCCGTAGCGCATCATGACGGAGCCGCTGGCCTGCGTGGCCATGTGTCCGCATTCAATGATGAGAGGACGTCCGCCCACCTCGACAGAAACTGAACATTTCATATTCTGATCCATCCTTGTGCATACAGCCTGCCAGGGATTCGCCCCAGGCCGCCGATTCCGCTAGCGGCGCAGACCGAGCCGTTCGATGACCGTGTTGTAGCGGTCGATGTTCTTCTTCTTCAGATAATTGAGGAGCTGCCTACGCTGGCCAACCAGTTTCAACAGACCTCTGCGCGAATGATGGTCCTTCTTGTGGAATTTGAAGTGCTCGGTAAGATAGGCGATGCGCTCGCTCAACAAGGCGATCTGCACCTCGGGGGAGCCCGTGTCTCCAGCGTGCAGTTTGAAATCCTCGATGATGGCCCTCTTCCTCTCTGATGTCATGACCACGGTTGTTCCTCCTTGATGTTTCTTGTCACGCGGTGCCTGCCTGTGGGGCTTTCACCAGTTTCCTGGCCCGAGGGGCGCGCGCCCCCGGGCGGGTTTGACACTTGAAATGCTCCGCTCGCTTGGTTTGCCTGCCGCGCCCGCCGGTCGGTGCCCCGACGGGGTCGGCCCGTGCTGCTCGGTTTGGGCACCGCGACGGAGCGGACGCCGCCGATGCGGCCTGTCAATTCTTGAACACTCTCAGCTTACGTCCGTGCTCTCCTTGCATTTCCGGCCACCAGAGGGCTCTGAGGACCTTCCTGGCGTCAAGAATCCGCACAGGACCGAAGCCCGTCGGGCATGACCGCCTGGCTGTATCCTCCCACGTCGCCTCAAGGGACCCCTCCATGAGTCGTGTGAGCAACCGTTCGTCTTCCATGGTCACGTGCCTCAGGTGACTCAAGGCCTCCGACATGGGCACCAGGCTGCTCTGGAGCTTCCCCGGATCGTCGAGTGCACTCAAGGCATCCAGGCTCACGGACTGCTCGATCCGAAAAGGCCCACTCTCCAACCTCCTGAGCGCGGTCAAGTGGGCGCCGCACCCCAGATGCCGTCCCAGGTCCGCAGCAAGCTGCCGCAGGTAGGTTCCCTTGCCGCAGGAGACATCCAGGGTCGCAAAAGGCCATTCGAACCCGGTGAGGTCCAGTCTCTCGATGCACACTTCCCGGACGGGGGCCTCGACCGGGATGCCGCGGCGGGCATATTCGTAGAGCCTCCGGCCGTCAACGTGGACCGCCGAAAAACTGGGCACCCGCTGCATGAGTTTCCCCCGGAACCCTTCGAGGGCTTTCCGAAAGGTTTCGATGGTGACCGCCCCCCCGACGTGCTCCCGAACGACCTGACCGGTTCGGTCCAGGGTGTCGGTTTCAATGCCCATTCGAAGGGTAGCCAGATAGCGTTTGTTCTGAAAAGCAAGCTGGTCCGAAATCCGCGTGGCTTGATTGAGGCAAACCAACAGGACTCCGGTCGCGAAAGGATCCAACGTACCGCAGTGGCCGGCTTTCTGGACACCCAGCCGCCTCGCGACCGTTCTGACGGTTTGAAACGACGTCATCCCCTCGGGCTTGTCCACAATCAATACCCCGCTGGGCACCCGAACCGACCCCGGGGCCGGCGTATCGAAGCCGTTGATGGTCGCATTGTCGAGCAACACCCGTGCCATCCTATCGTCTTGAGCGCCCCCGGTCGTCCACCCGGGATCACGAACCGCCACCATGATTGAGGTACTCCAATGCCTTCTGGGTGATCTGCGCGCGCACGTCCTGCAGGTGGCCCCGAACGCGAAACGCCGCCGCATGCCGGTGGCCGCCACCCCCCAAGCGCTGGGCAAAGGCGGCCACATCCACGCCACCCTTGGAACGCATGCTCACGTTGATCAGCCCATCCTTTTCTTCCTTGAACAGCATGGCCAGCTCGACCGGCCTCACCGACCGCAGATGATTGATGAAGCTTTCACTGTCCGCGGCCGAGGTCGAGGTCTCCAGGAGCATCTTCTGGCTGAGCTCCGCCGTCGCCAGCCGGTCCCCCGCCAGGAAACGCACCGAAGTGAGTACGTGGGTCAGGAGCCTCAACCGTTCCGGAGACGAAGAGTCGTATACCTGCTCGGCAATGAACGCCGGGTCAGCTCCGGATCGGACCAGGTCCCGCGCGATCTCCAAGACCCGCTCCGTCGTGTTGGAGAAGCGAAAGGATCCCGTGTCCGTCATCAAACCGGTGTACAGAAACGTTGCCAAGTCAGGGTCCAGCTTCAAGGGGATGCTCCGGGCCAGGTCGTAGAGCATCTCGCACGTGCTGCTGGCCTCCGGGTCCACCCAGAAGACGTTTCCGTACGGGGCATCGTTGAGGTGGTGGTCGATGTTGATGAGAAACGGTATTCGGCGGACCGAGGCTTCCAGCTCAGAGCCGACACGATGGAGGTCCCCGCAGTCGACCAGGACGGCGGCGTCATAGGCGGAGAGGTTCGATACTTTATGGTGTATGGTATCGCTCCCCGGAAGGAAGCTGTATGCTGCGGAAGGCGGGTCTTCACTGTAGGGATCCGCCTTCTTGCCCATGCCGCGCAGGATGCCGACCATGGCGAGGAGCGATCCCAGGGCATCGCCGTCCGGGCGCACATGGGTGGCGACCAGGAAGCTGCCGTGGCTGCGGATGGCATCCAAAATCAGGCACAGGGAGTCATTCAGTCTTTGATTCATGGTCCTGCAATTCTTTGAGCAATCGTTCGATCCTTTGCCCGTAATCCAGGGACGAGTCATAACGAAAGACCAGATGCGGGATGTAGCGCAAGCGGAGCCGCTTGCCGAGCTCCTGGCGTATGAACCCTCTGGCCTTGTTCAATCCCTCCGATGCCGTCTCGAGGGCCGCGGGGTCGGAGGTCCCGGTGAGACAGAAATAGACCGCTGCATTCTGGAGGTCTCGTGAGACTTCAATGGCCGTGACCGTCACGATGGAAACGCGAGGGTCCTTGACGCGGCGAAGCAGGATGTCGGCCACTTCCCGCTGGAGGAGGTCGGCGACTCGCTCCGGTCTTTTGCTCTCCATGCCACGGCCCTCACTCTCCCAGGGGGATGATCTCGATTTCCCGGTCCAGCATCTCGGCGAGCCCCATGGAGTCCATGAAATCCAGCACGCGGTCGAGAACCGCGTTCAGGGTGCGGCCGTCACTGCCGACCACAGCCACGCCGAGGGTCGCCCGCTGGTGCACATCCTGGTCGGCCACTTCGGCGACCGAAACGGCAAAGCGGTGGCGGCTCTTTTCCACGAGACTCTTGACCACTTTCCGCTTTTCCTTCAAGGACTGGTTCCCGTGAAGGCGAAAGGTCACCCGGGCTACTCCCACCGTCATGGGCTCATCCGTCCTATGACTGCTTCTCGGGCTCAACGCTCAGCACAGCCTTCACAGCCTTGAGCTCGTAGACTTCCAGCACGTCGCCCACCTTGATGTCGTTAAAGTTCTCGACGCCCATGCCGCACTCAAAACCGGCCTTGACCTCTTTGACATCGTCCTTGAAGCGCTTGAGGGAGCTTACCTTGCCGTCGTAAACCACCACCTGGTCCCGCAGGACGCGCACCTTGGCGTTGCGCTCGACGCGTCCGTCCGTGACATAACATCCGGCGATCATTCCGAACTTGGGAACTTGGAAGGTCTGGCGCACCTCCGCACGTCCCAGAACGTTCTCCTGGTAGACGGGCTCGAGCATGCCTTCCATGGCATCCCGTACGTCGCTCAGCAGCTGGTAGATGACATCGTAATAGCGCACGTCGACCTTTTCCTGCTCGGCCAGTTCCTGAACTTTGGCGTCGGCGCGGACGTTGAAACCGATGACGATGGCGTTGGAGGCCGAAGCCAGCAGGATATCCGATTCCGTGATGGCACCGGTCGCATTGTGAATCAGGTTGACTTTCACCTCGGCCGTGGACAGTTTCCGCAGGGAGTCGCTGATGGCCTCCTGAGAGCCGTGCACATCGGTCTTCAAGATGAGATTGAGCTCTTTGATCTCGCCTTCCTGGATTTGATCGAAGAGGCTCTCGAGCGTCACCTTGGTCGTGCGGGAAAGCTCCTTTTCGCGAATCTTGGCGAGCCGGTGCTCGGCCACCAATTTGGCCTGCTTTTCGTCCGTGAGGGCGATGAAGTCGTCGCCGGCGTTGGGCACTCCGGAAAGCCCCAGGACCTCGATGGGCATGGACGGTCCGGCCGAATCCAGCCGCTGCCCTCGGTCGCCGAACATGTTGCGAACCCGGCCGGATTGACTTCCACAAACGTAGGAGTCTCCGGTCCTGAGGGTCCCCTCCTGAATCAGGATCGTCGCCACCGGGCCCCGTCCCTTGTCCAGCTTGGCTTCGATGACATGTCCCCGTGCTGGCTTGTTGGGATTGGCCTTGAGCTCGAGGAGCTCCGCCTGGAGGAGCACCATTTCCAGCAGATCTTCGATTCCTATGCGCTTCTTGGCGGAGATCTCGACCATCGTGGTCTGCCCGCCCCATTCCTCAGCAATGAGCCCCTGATCGGCCAGCTCCCGTTTGACGCGCTCGACGTTGGCGTTGGGCTTGTCGATCTTGTTGATGGCCACGACGATGGGAACATTGGCGGCCTTGGCATGGTTGATGGCTTCGATGGTTTGCTGCATGACGCCGTCGTCGGCCGCCACCACCAGGATGACGATGTCGGTGACCTTGGCCCCACGGGCGCGCATGGACGTGAACGCTTCGTGTCCGGGCGTGTCGAGAAACACGATGTCGCCGTTTTCCAGTCGCACGTAATAGGCACCGATGTGCTGCGTGATGCCTCCGGCCTCCCCTTTGATGACGTTCGTGTCCCGAATGGCGTCCAGCAGAGAGGTCTTGCCATGGTCCACGTGCCCCATCACCGTGACCACTGGAGGCCGGGGCCGCAGATCCTCGGGGCGGTCCTCGATCACCTGCAGGATGTCTTCTTCCTCATAGCCGACCTTCTCCACTTCGTAATCGAATTCCGAGGCGATGAGGGCGGCGGATTCGAAATCGATCGCCTGATTGATGTTGGCGGCGAGGCCCAGTTGCAGGAGCTTCTTGATGATTTCTCCCACCTTGACGCCCATCTGCTTGGCAAGGTTGGCGACGGTGATGGCCTCGTCGATACGGATGGGACGCTTGGTGATCTTCGGGGCCACCGGCTCGGGTTTGGCAACCACCCTCAGGCCCGTTTTGCCTCGATCCTTGAAACGTTCACGATCTGCCTGCGCCGCGAGCTCTTTCTTGGAATACAGGTCCTCCCGTTCCACGACTTCCTTGCGCCGAGGCGCGGCCGCCTTGCGACGCGCTTCGGCTTCCTTTTCAGCCTCTTCGGGGCGAGTCCGTTTCTTTCGAGCAGCGTCACGAGGTTCCGCTTCTTCGGTCTTGACTTGAAGGCGAGGGGCCAGCTGTGTGATGTCGATCTCCTCTTCCGGTTCGATGTCCTCGGAAACGAGCTCGGGGAGCTTGATGATGCGGGCGGGCTCGTCTTTGCGCACTTTCTTCCTTCGGCGCTTCTTGGCTTTCCTGGGTTTGCCCTCTTCCTCCTCTTCCTCTACCGTCACCACCTCGTCGCTGGGGGTGGGCGGCGTCACCGTGAGGATGAGCGGCTCCTTGGGGGGTGGTGGGGGTGCGGGTGCGATGATCCTTGCGGGCGCCTCCACCAATTCTTCCGCCGGAGGAGTGATCTGGACCGGTTCAACCGACACGACGACTTCCGGCACGGCGGGCTCCGGCACTATTTCCTCGGGCTCCTGGATCTCCGGCGAAATCGGAAGAGCAGGGGCTGCCTCTTCGGGGGCGATCTCCGCCGGAACCGCCTCGACGGCGGGCTCGACCGCTATCTCAAGCGGTGGTGTTTTCTCCATTGTGTCTCGAGCGGTCGCGGCGGCGGCCAGTGGTTCGGGTGTCGTGGGGGGAGGAGTGACGGGAATGGTCGGGATCGGAGGTTCCAATGGGACTTGAGCGGGCTCCTCGGCCGGGATTTCGACCGGCGGGGCCGGCTCGGCCGCAGGGATCTCCGGCTCGGCACTCGCAACTTTCCTGCGCCGTTTGACGCCCGGGGCGATGCGTTTTTCCTCGACGGTTTCCGTCCGGCTCTCCGCGAAATGCTGTCTGATCCGCTGCACGGCCGATTCCGTCAAGGCACTCATGTGATTCTTCACCTGGAGGCCGAGCTTCTGGATCAGATCTAGAAGATCCTTGTTACTCATGTTTAGTTCTTTCGCGAGCTCATGAACCCTCATACGCCCCATTGACCCTTTCACTAGGTTGAACGACCTCTGCCTGCCGGCCTTTCATGGGTAGGAGGAACTTCCAGACTCGATGGTCCGACGTCCCTCGCAATGACACCCGCGGGCTTACCCGCGACACCGCCGTCCCTCTGGGAACCGCCCTTGGCTTTTGGACGAGCCGGTTGATGCGCATCCCGTTGTCCAAAGGAATCGGCGACCGTTTCCGAGCATCTGTCAACCTCCCCCGGAAGGCTCGCGCGGACAGGGAAATCCGGGCTCCGTCCTCAGTCCCCGGGCTTTGTTCCGGAACGCCTTTCGGAGGCGCGCGTTCAGACGGAGACGCGGGAGGCATGTCGCACACACGTGGGCCCCCCGTCCCGGGGCTGTTCGGGCCGGGTCGACGGCGATGCATCCGTCGGGAGCCACGCATAGGCGCAACAGTTCCTCCCTGGGCTTTCTTGCCGAGCACACCACGCAGGTTCGAATCGGAACGTGGTCGCTTCGACTCATGTCATTCCCCTTTGGGCAAGGCTCCGTCGGCGGTGTCCGCCTCGGCTTCCCCAGGGACCGCGGGTTGCAAAGCAGGCTCGCTGTCCTCCGAAGGCTCCTCATGGGACAAGGAGGATTCCCCCGCCTCGAGCATCCGCTTCGCCTGATCGAGGATGCTCATCACGGTGACCTCCGTCAGCCTCATCAGATCCTGGAGGTCCACCGGGTCGGCCGCGACGAACTCCTCCAGGGAGGTGATTCCGGCGTCGTAAAGCCGGTCGGCCATCTCCGGAGTGACTTCGGTCAGCTGCAGCAGGGCCTGATATCCGGCCTGTTTTTGGCGTTCATATCGGCTTTCGCTTTTCACATCGATGTGCCAGTTGGTCAGTTTGGAGGCCAGTCGCACGTTCTGGCCGCGCTTGCCGATGGCCAGCGAAAGCTGATCGTCCGGTACGATCACCTCCATGTTCCGGTGGGTCTGGTCGATGATGACCTTGGATATGATGGCGGGTGCCAGTGCATTGACGACGAACTTGGCCGGATCCATGTTCCAGGGAACGATGTCGATCTTCTCGCCCCGCAATTCCTGCACCACGTTCTGGACTCGCGTCCCCTTCATGCCGACACAGGCACCAACCGGATCCACGTCCGGGTCCTTGGAGATCACGGCGATCTTCGCGCGTGAGCCCGGTTCACGGGCTGCGCTGATGATGCTGACGATTCCCTCCGCCACCTCGGGTACCTCGCCATGGAACAGCTGGATGAGCAGGTGGGGATGGGTACGGCTGAGCTCGATCTGCGGTCCCTTGCTGATCTTCTTCACATCGAGGACATAAGCCCGAATCCGGTCTCCCTGTCGGAAAACCTCGCGAGGAATCTGTTCCTTGGGCCGAAGCAAGGCCTCAGCCTGACCCAGGTTGACCACAATCCCGTTCTTGTCGACCCGTTGGACAATCCCGTGGACGATTTCGCCCTTCTTCGTGCGATATTCCTCGTAGACGACTTCCCGCTCGGCATCCTTCATCTTCTGGATGATCACCTGCTTGGCGGATTGAGCCGCAATCCGCCCCAGGGTATCCGTGTCCATGCGAATCCCCAGTTCGTCCCCCAACGCGCTTTCCGGATCCAGTTTGAGCGCTTCCTCGACGGATACCTGCTTTTCGGGATCGGTCACCACCTCGACCACTTCCTTGAACTGAAAAGCTTCGAGCTCGCCCGTCTCCTCATTAAAGGTCACATCCAGGTCCAGCTTGCCGCCGTATTTCTTCTTGATGGCCGACTTGATGGCCTCTTCCAGTGTCTGAATGAGCGTCTGGCGGTCGATGCCTTTCTCGCGGCTCACTTGATCGATCAACCGCTTGAGTTCACTGGCCATGGTGTCTTGTCTCCTCGCAAGGTCAAGAATGATGGGCCGGGCCATTCCGGGTAGACACCCCAGCGTTCTCCCGCTCCAGGGAATCGAAGTAACAGAGCCGAGCACGCTCCAGGAATTGCAGTGGGATCTCGTGAAGGCTTCCGTCACAATCCATCCGGATCTGATCGCCGCTGATCTCCCGAAGAAGCCCCTTGAAACGGCGTCTTCCGCTGAGGAGTATGGTTGTCCGCACATCAATGATCTTGTCGATCACGCTTCGAAAATGCTCGGGCTTTCGGAGGGGCCGGTTCAGACCGGGAGAGGAGACCTCCAGGTGATAGGCCACCGGGATGATGTCCGCCACATCCAGCAAATCACCGATCACCCGGCTGACCTGGGCACAGTCATCGATGGAAACCCCGCCGTCCTGATCGATGAACAGACGCAGGACCCACCCCGTCGCCTCACGGCGGTACTCTACTTCCACGAGCTCCCTGCCGTCCGCTGTGAGCACCGGTTCCACCAATCCCGTGATTTTCTCTATTAATTCAAGGGCATTGTCGACCATCCCCACCAACGCCACATGTCTCGAATCCCAGAACAAAAAAAAAGTGGGTGACTCTACCCACTTCTCTCGGCGGAACCGACAATAGTCTAATTCATGCTAGAAAAAGGGTTCCCGCGGTGGAGAACCTGATGTCCCGACACGGAATCTAGAGGTATTGTCATCCGCTAATCGAAGTATGGAAGCCACACCTGCGGCAGTGGTCCGATACCTCAAAAAGGGAAGCCTTCTGCCTGAGAAGGAGTACCCATCGACTGGAGCGGGCGACGGGATTCGAACCCGCGACCCCAAGCTTGGGAAGCTTGTGCTCTACCAACTGAGCTACACCCGCGCCTCGTCTTAAGTGGGCAAATACTAAACAATGGTGGAAGATCAAGTCAAGGCAATTCTACGGGTGCAGGTCATTTCAAGGAAGGCCGAGCCATTTACATTGGGCAGGTCTGGGCCGCTTTTCATTGATTTCGATGATGCAAGCGATTATAGAAGGCAGACACCCTTGCACAGGAGGCGTTCAAATGCGGGAAGAAATTGAAAAGGCCTTGGCTAAGGTGAGGCCGATGCTGGAGCGGGACGGTGGCAGCGTGGAGCTGGTCGACGTGGAGGGGACGACGGTCAAGGTGCGGTTGACCGGCGCGTGCCGGGGATGCCCCATGAGCCAGATGACGCTCAAGGCAGGGATCGAACGGATCATCAAGGCGGACGTGCCTCAGGTGACGGAAGTGTTGGCCGTTCAATAGTGGCTGGGCGGGGAGAGCCCCGCCCGTGTCCGAATCCATTGCCTCGGGGGAATTCTCGCGAGAGCCCGTCTCCCAACCGGGTGATGCGGGCGCTCATTCCAGTCCGCTTTCGTCGCACAGCCCGTTAAGGCTATTTGTGGTACGGCTCTCCCCTTAGGATCGTGAAGGCGCGATAGAGCTGTTCCAGGACGATCAGTCGCGCAAGATCATGCGGGAAGGTCATCTTGGAAAACGACAGGACCGCCTGGGCCTGCTCGCGAAGGCGTTCCGAAAGCCCCAAAGGGCCTCCGATGACCATCCAAACGTCCGATATCCCTCCTTCTATCAGCTTCTTGAGAAACCTGGCGAATTCGGGGGATTCCATTTGTTGGCCTCTGGAGTCCCACACCATCATATAATCTTGTCTGACCAGCAGCCGCTGGACCCGTTCCGCCTCGCGCTCGAGAACCTGGTCCGGCGAAACCTTTGGGGTCAGCTTTTCGGCACGCACGACATGAACGTCCGCGAGCACGTAATGACGCAGCCGCTCGAGGTAGCGCTGGATGCCCGCGTCCAGTTCGGGGAAACTCGTCTTGCCGATGAACACCAAGTGTAGGTGAAGCATGATTCAGTCCGTCCGGAACGTAGTGGCAGAGGATGGCCGTAACGCGTTTCCGGGCATGGTTCATCCCGATGGGGGCGAGTGGTAGGTGGAGGAATCGGTCTCTTCGGCCTTCGCAAAGGATCCGGGGGGGGCGTCGGGTCGGTCCGAGGGGAGGCCCTTTTGGAACGGGCGCGCCGCAATAAGGAATTCGCGGTTGCCTTTTGGCCCAAGGATGGGCGAAGGGGTCAGGCCGAAGACCGAAAACCCGAGATCCGTCAGGAATCCGGAGATCGTCCGGCAGACACGCTCATGGATCGCCGGATCCCGCACGACGCCGCCTTTCCCGACGTGGTCCCGCCCCGCCTCGAATTGGGGTTTGATGAGCGCGATGAGCCAGGCGTCCCGTGCAAGGAAGGGCTGGACCGCGGGGACGACGAGCCTCAGGGAAATGAACGAAGCATCGATGGTTGCAATGTCGATGGGTTCCGGGATCAGGTCCCGCGGCAGCGTCCGGATGTTTTGGCGCTCCAGCACGACCACCCGAGAATCCTGCCGAAGCTTCCAAGCCAGCTGTCCGTATCCTACATCGACCGCATACACCTTTCGGGCCCCGTGCATCAGGAGGCAGTCCGTAAAGCCGCCCGTCGAAGCTCCGACATCCATGGCGACCCGACCGCGCACGTCCGTTCCGAACGTGCGCAGTGCGTGCTCCAACTTCAGCCCGCCGCGGCTCACATAGGGGATGTCCTCCCCTTCGAGCCGGATTCGGCTGTCCTCGGCAACCTTTTGCCCCACTTTCGTGACCCTCGACTCGTTGACCAACACTTTGGCGGCCAGGATGAGGGCCTGAGCGCGTTCACGGCTGGGTGCCAACCCCTTATCCACGAGCAGTTTGTCCAATCGCACGGAGGAGTTGGCCATGGTCGGATTCCACAAGCATTTGAGCGGCCCGTTCGATGCCGTCCGCGTCGATGCCGCAACGGTTTCTGAGAATGTGCTGGGCTCCGTGCTGTACGAAGGCGTCCGGAAGCCCGAGGCGGAGAAATGATCGGGGCTGGAGCCCGTTTTCCTGGAACATCTCCATCACCGCCGATCCAAATCCCCCCTGCAGGACGTTTTCCTCGATGGTGATCACGCGTCCCGTCCGCTGGGCCCATTCCAGGATCAGGTTCTGATCCAGGGGTTTGACGAAGCGGGCGTTGAGGACTGCGGCCGATATGGACTGTTGCTCCAGGCGTTCGGCGGCCTCGAGCGCAGCCTGTACCGTCTGGCCGATGATCGCGGCCCGGTCGGTGAACCCGCAGCGCGTCAGGTTGGCCTGCAGCGTGCGCCGGGCCCCGTGGTCCTGCTCGACGAAGGCCACCCTCGCGGCTCCTCGGCTGAGCGCCTCGATA